>JASGFV010000251.1:0-4632 GCA_047605365.1 Gordonia sp. (in: high G+C Gram-positive bacteria) | reverse complement strand
GGCATCCTGGCCGGGTCGCTGACCGCGGCCGTACTGGGTGCTCTCGCCCTTCGACGGGCTCAGGGAGCGAATCGGGCTGGCACTCGGAATGCATGAGTGCCAAGAGGCGTTACAATGGACGAAGATTTGATCACCGGAGGTTCCCTGTGCCCACTTACAGCTACGCGTGCACCGAGTGCGACAACAAGTTCGACATCGTCCAGTCGTTCTCTGATGACGCGCTCACTCAGTGCCCGGCGTGCGAAGGCCGGCTGCGCAAGCTCTTCAACTCCGTCGGAATCGTGTTCAAGGGCAGCGGCTTCTACCGCACCGACTCGCGCTCGGGAGCCAGCTCGGTGACCGCCGACTCGAAGTCGGAGTCGTCGTCGAGCAGCAGCTCGTCCAGCGAGTCGTCGTCGAGCTCCTCGTCGAGCTCCTCGTCGAGCACAGCGGCCGCTGCGCCTGCCGCCGGCTGAGTCGGGTTTCGACTCGCGAGCTCGCTCAATCGGCGAGACCGTGCCCGCTCAATCGGCGAGGCCTGGGCTCGGGCACGCGAGAATCGATCGCTAGGGCGGGCGGCGGCCCGCCGTCAGCCGACCCGCACGAAGCCGTCGCCGGGCGTGAGCACCCAGTCGACCGGGGCGTCGGTCGGCTCGTGGGGGAGTTCGGTCTCGACGAGCTCATCGTCGTGCACGACGGCGACGATCGGCGCCTCGACCTCGGCCAGCGTGCGGTCGTAGTAGCCCGCCCCGCGGCCCAGCCGATTGCCCTGCCGATCCACCGCCACCGCGGGGACCAGAATCAGCTTCGCCTGAAAGATCGTGTCCGGATCGAGGCGATGCCCCCGTGGCTCCTGCAGATTCCAGCGGCCGTTCTCCAACTCGGTCTCCCCGGCGTAGACGCCCCACTGCAGGCGGGTCGGGTCGCCCTCCGGGACGATCGGCAACAGCACGCGGAGCCCGCGGTCGAGCAGTGCGTCGAGCATCGCGACGCCGCCCGGCTCCCGGCGAGTGGCGACATAGGCGGCGACGGTGTCGCCCTCGGCGAGGTCGACGGGCAGCGCGTACATCCACTCGGCGAGCGCGCCGATAGACTGTGACAGTACGAACGGCGACATGGCGCCTCGCGCGGCCAGCAGTTCACGCCGGATCGCGGCTTTGTCGGTGGTCATGATCGTGGTTCACCTTTGAGATTCCGGGTTCGTCTGCGCGAAGTGCATCGGGCCTCACATGGAGTTGACAGCCCTCGGCTCCGAGTCTGCCAGACACTGCAACTAAGGTAGCCCTTATGAGCTTCAGCAGCATCCCGCGCACCGCGGTCGTTCCGGCCGCCGGACTGGGCACTCGTTTCCTCCCCGCCACCAAGACCGTTCCCAAGGAACTGCTCCCGGTGGTCGACACCCCGGGCATCGAGCTGGTGGCCGAAGAGGCCAAATCGGCCGGCGCCGAACGGCTGCTGATCGTGACGTCGCCCGGCAAGGACGGCGTCGTCGCGCACTTCGTCGAAGACCTGGTGCTGGAACACACCCTCTCGACCCGCGGCAAAGAAGCGATGCTCGCGAAGGTCCGCAACGCGCCGTCGCTGCTGGAGGTGGCCTCGGTCGTCCAGGAGAAGCCGCTGGGCCTGGGCCATGCGATCGGCTGCGTGGAACCCGACTTGGCCGACGACGAAGACGCCGTCGCCGTGCTGCTGCCCGACGACCTGGTGCTGCCCGGCGGGGTCCTCACCCGGATGGCCGAGGTCCGCGCCCGCTTCGGCGGCAGCGTGCTGTGCGCCATCGAAGTGCCCGACGACAAGATCAGCGCCTACGGCGTGTTCGACGTCGAGGACGAGCCGGACGCCACCGGCGCGGACGTGAAGCGGGTCCGCGGCATGGTCGAGAAGCCGCCGGCCGCACAGGCGCCGTCGAACCTCGCCGCCGCCGGCCGCTACATCCTGGACCGCAAGATCTTCGACGCCCTGCGCGAGATCACCCCGGGAGCCGGCGGAGAACTCCAGATCACCGACGCCATCGCACTGCTCATCGAGAAGGGCGAGCCGGTGCACGTGGTGATCCATCAGGGCACCCGGCACGACCTCGGCAACCCCGGCGGCTACCTCAAGGCGGCCGTGGACTTCGCGCTCGACCGCGACGACTACGGCCCTGAACTCCGCGAGTGGCTGATCCGTCGCCTGGCCGAAGACTGAGCGTTCCGCGCGTCTGACCGGCGTCGACGTACTCGGCCTTTACCCTGACAAGGGTGCGCCGGTTACTTCGTCGGTGCGGTGAGGAGAGAAATGCGTTCGGTCGAGGACCACCTGAGCCTGGTGACCGCCTCCGTCGTTGCTCCGCGGCCCGTCCAGGTCGCCATCTCGGAGTCGCAGGGGCTGTTGTGCGCGGAAGACGTCGTCACGTCGTCGCCGCTGCCGGGCTTCGACCAGGCCGCGATCGACGGCTACGCCGTGCGCGCCGTCGACGTGACGCTGGCCGGCATGCCGGTGCCCGACGACGTGGAGAACATCGACGACCTCGCGACCGTCGGCATCGAAGTCAGCCGCCCCGAGGGCAGCGACGATCTGGTGGTCCACCTTCCTGTCGTGGGCGACGTGGCTCCCGGCTCGCGCACCCCCACCCGGCTGCAGCCCGGCCAGGCCGTGCGGGTGGAGACCGGCGCGCCGCTGCCGACGCTGGCCGACGCCGTGGTGCCGCTGCGCTGGACCGACGGCGGCACGCAGCGCGTGATGGTGGGGCACGGCGTGGAGTCCGGCGACTATGTGCGACGCACCGGCGACGACGTGCAGCCCGGCGACGTGGCGGTCAGCTCCGGCGCGGTCATCGGCCCTGCTCAGGTGGGTCTGCTGGCGGCCGTCGGCCGGTCCCGGGTGCTGGTGCATCCGCGCCCCCGTGTCGCGGTGATCTCGGTCGGCGACGAACTCGTCGACATCGGCCGTGAACCCGGCCCCGGCCAGGTCTACGACGTCAACAGCTATTCGTTGGCCGCCGCCGCGCGCGACGCCGGCGCCGAAGTGCATCGTGTCGGCACCGCGCCGCGCGACTCGGAAAAGCTTCGCGAAGTGGTGGAGGCCCAGCTCATCCGCTCGGAGATCGTCGTGATCTGCGGGTCGGTGGGCGGCGCCGCGTCGGCCGCCGTGACCGACGCGCTCGGCGACCTCGGCGACCTGGAGATCACTCGCGTCGGCATGCACCCCGGTTCCGTGCAGGGCTTCGGCCTGCTGGGTTCCGACGAGATCCCGACGTTCTGGCTGCCCGCCAATCCCGTCAGCGCCCTGGTGTCGTTCGAGGTGATGGTGCGTCCGCTGATCCGCATCGCGCTGGGCAAGCGCCAGCCGATGCGGCGCGTGGTGAGCGCCCGGACCATCGGCCCGATCGCGTCCGTCGTCGGCCGCAAGGGCTTCCTGCGCGGTCAGCTGATGCGCGACGAGCGCTCCGGCGAATACCTGGTCCAGGTGATCGGCGAGTCGCCGACCGGCACGTCGCACCTGCTGGCCGAGCTGGCCGACGCGAACTGCCTGATCATGGTCGACTCCGAGGTCGACGAACTCGACACCGGGGATCGCGTGCAGGTGATGTTCCTGTCGCAGAGTGCATGAGCGTCATGCTGCGATGGCTGGTCGAATCACCGAATCATCCGGGCTGGCCGGCGACGCTGGGTCCGCTACGGGTGCCCGCCGGCGTGGTCACGCTGCGGCCCATCCGGCTGCGTGACGCCCGCGAGTGGAGTCGCCTGCGGATCAAGAATCAGAATTCGCTGATGCCGTGGGAACCGACCGGTCCGGGCCCGTGGAACAGCCGGCATCAGGTGAGTTCGTGGGCTCCGCTGCATTCGATCCTGCGCGCCGAGGCGCGACGCGGCGTCGTCCTGCCGTTCGTCATCGAGGTGGACGACCGCTACGCCGGCCAGCTGACCGTCGGCAACATTCAGCGCGGTGCGGTGCGCAGCGCGTGGATCGGCTACTGGGTCGACGACGACCTCAGCGGCGGCGGCGTCGCCACCGCGGCGGTCGCGCTCGGCGTGGACCACTGCTTCGGGCCGGTCGGCCTGCACCGGCTGGAGGCGACGGTGCAGCCGGAGAACGGGGCGTCGCAGGCGGTTCTCCGCAAGGCGGGCTTCCGCGAAGAAGGCCTGATCAAGCGGTACATGGACGTCAACAACAGCTGGCGCGACCATCTGCTGATGGGGCTGACCGTGGAAGAGGTGGTCGACTCCGCCGTCGACACCCTGATTCGCGACGGGCGGGCCGAGGCCCTGCCGATGCGCGGGGCGCACCGCCTGGGGGAGTGAGCCCGGTCTGACGCCGCCGGGCCCTTCGACGAGCTCAGGGAGCGGTCGTCGCCGGTTGAGCCTGTCGAAGCCCTGGTCGCGTGTTACCTGAGAACCGGGTGAGGTTTGTGTGACTTTGTCCATGGCCTCGGCGCGCCTGAGTCGTCGTCGCCCGTGATCGCCCTAGATTGTTCATCGGCAGGTTCTGTCAGTCGGTTCTGACAGTGGTTCGGCGAGAGAGTGGAGGGCTACGCGATGAGTTCGTCTGTGCTGTGGGTGTTTCTGATCGCGGTGTGGCTCTTCATCCTGGTTCCGATGGTGCTGCGCGGCCGTCCCGAGGTCCGCAAGACCACGCAGGCCGCCGCCGACACCCGGCTGCTGCACCGCGGCG
>JASGFV010000250.1:0-4750 GCA_047605365.1 Gordonia sp. (in: high G+C Gram-positive bacteria) | reverse complement strand
TGCTGAGGTGGGCGTCGCCGCAGATCTGCGTGATGATGCCGCTGTCGGGAGTCAGCGACAGGTCCGACGCCATCACGGCGGCCGCACCCCGGTAGAACGTGAACGGCGTCGCCGACATGCGCTCGTGCCGGACCGGCACCAGATCCTGCAGTCGCGTCTCGTCCTGTTCGGTCAGAATCGCGATGGCGTCCCGGCGCGCTTCGGGAGCCGGGATCTCGGCCAGCTGGTCCTTCGAGATGGTCATCGAACTGCCTCCTGGGCGGTGTGGTCGGCGACGTCTTCGTCGTCGGTCTGGGTGGTCGCCTCGTCGGCGGTCACCTTGTCGGCGGGGGTCTCGAGCGGAGCCTCGTCGTCGGTCTGGGCGGTCGCCTCGTCGTCCTCGCCGGCGGCCGCATACGAGTCTGCGAACGATACCCGCGGCGTGGTCGCCGCTGACAGCGCCGCCATCGCGATGAACACGACGGCCGCCACGGTGAAGAGTCCGGCGACGACCAGCGCGGAGCCCCAGGCGATCACCGAGACGGAGTTGTCGAAGGAGTCGAGCACCAGCGCCGCCGACACCGAGAGCACCGCGCCGAGCAGCGCCCAGACGGCGCTGCGCATCCGCGGACCGACGACGCTGGAGTAGAACAGTCGCTGGTAGACGACGGTCTCGAACTCGGCGACCGCGGCCAGGCGCACCGCGTCGCCGTCGGCGAGCTCCCGCAGCGACGTCGCGAGTTCGGCGTCGTGCCGCAGCGTCGACGATTCATGTTGGCGATACCGCACATACGCTACGGCGGCGATGGTGGCTGCAATCAGCCCGAGTCCGGCGAAGACGCCCCAGTCATTCACGAGAACTCACGGTACTCGTGCGGCCGACACCTCGGCGGCCCATCGCGCCGGGTGTCGTCCGCACGACGGCTCAGACGCTGGCGGTGACGTTGTGCGCGATGTTGCCGCGCGTGGCCTTGGAGTACGGGCAGATGCCGTGCGCCGCCTGGGCGAGCTCGTCGGCCTGGGCCTGGTCGCCGCCCGGGATCTTCACGTGGATGTCGGCGGTCAGCCCGAAGCCGCCGTCGGCGTCGTCTTTGCCGATGCCGACGGTCACGGTCACCTGGGTGTCGGCCGGCAGATCGACCTTCTGGTTGCGCGCCGCGGCGTGCAGTGCGCCGTTGAAGCACGCCGCGTAGCCGGCCGAGAAGAGCTCTTCGGGGTTGCTGCCGTCGCCGCTGCCGCCCATCTCCTTGGGCGGGGCGAGCAGCAGGTCCACCTGGCCGGTCTCGGAGACGACCTCGCTGTCGCGGCCGCCGCCGGTCGACGTCGAGGAGATCTTGTACACGGGAGTCACTGTCATGGTCTTCTCACCTTTAGTCTTCAGACGTGGTGCGGGAGCGCAGACGCACATCGAGCGCTTCCGGCCGGAACGCCGCAGATCCTGCGGTCGCCTTCGACGTTACCTGCCGCGGACGACACGCATCGGCTTCACGCGCATCGACGCCGGAAGCCAGCGGCTCACGCTCGGAGCGAACGACGCGACGACCGACAGTCCCAGCGCACCGAATGTCGCCCACATCAGGATCCGCCAGATCGCGGAGGTGTCCGGGTAGTTGAACAGCAGGTCCGAGCAGGCCGGGACGAACAGCATGATGATCACTACGACCGCAGCGTAGATGCTGCGCAGATTCCGGCTGTGATGCTTCGCGACGCCGCGCAGCAGCAGTCCGCTGACCAGTATCGCGACCATCAGCCCGATCAGCAGGGCGGGAGGGAAGAAGCCGCCCATCGAGTGCGACTGGGCGGCGGCGTCGACGTCATCGATGCCTTCCATCTGCGGCTGCAGCCGGGCGCGGAGCTTGTCGACGATGCTGCCCAGGGTGCCCATGCCGTACGCGAAGCAAGCCGCCCACAGGACCGCGCCGATCGCCCAAAAGCCGAAGGCCCCGCGGGTGAGCATCGCGGGGGCCGGACCCGGATCGTCCTCGGGTCGAGGATACCGGCCGATGATGTCCGTGCGTTCGACGTTCCGCGCGATCTCCGCGAGGTCTTCGGCGTCGAGCTCGGCCTGCGTCGGGAGACGCGGCGGCTCGTCGTGCGCTCCGGTGCCGGGATGGGTCATGGTTCGATCCTGGCACACGATGCACGACGATCAGCAGTCCCGTCAGCGCGCGGTCAGGACGTCACCTTGAGCATCCGGCTCACCGTCGCCTGCCAGAGAGCACCGTCGGGCGCGATCATTCCGGTCAGCTGCATCGGTTCGTCGAGCGGTGCGTCGCCGACCGGGAGCGTCGTCACGCGACGACCGGTCGCGAAGTCGGTGGCCACGTAGTTCACCGGTCCGAGCTGCTGCAGTCCCGGCCGGTACGGGCCGTAGCCGAGGCCGTGGATCAGACCGTCGGCCCGGGAGAGGCGCGGCAGGGTCGCCATCCGATCGTGGTTCTCCCACACGCGCACGCAGCGGCCGTCGCGGATGTCGATCCTGGTCATCGCCCCGACGAACCGTCCGCAACGTCGTCGTCGGAAACGCGGGAACCGTGATGGTCGCGGTCTGCTCGATCCTGGTCGTAGTCGACGTCAGGCCCGTCAACAGCACCGTGAAACCGAGAACGGCCAGAACCAGGACGAAGAGCCGAAACAAGGCTACCTGCAACATGCTCCGGACCACGTCTCCAGACGCCGGCGAGTTGGCGCCGGCGGCGAACGCCGCGCGGACCGCCGCAGGTATTCGCATGCCCGACGCTTCGGAGTAGGCGAGGTGCAGTTGCGCGTGCGGATCGGCCGGGTCGTCGGCCACCCGGGCCCGCACCACGGCCCGTGCCTGCCGGAAGCGGAACAGCCGCCGCAGCACCAGCGCCCGCACGCGCAGTAGATCCGGATAGTCGGGATCGATGAACGCCGCGTGGTCGAGCAGCTCCAGCGCTCGCCGCGGATGTTTGAACCGCGTCTGCGCGGCCAGCGCGCACAGTGCGGCCGGTACTTCCGGGGCCAACGCGACCGCGTGTTCGGCCGCCGTCAGCGCGACCCCGCGCTGCCCTGCCGCCCCAGCCGCATAGGACAGCCCCGTGAATGCCGCAGCGGTGTGCGGCGCAACCGCGCACAGCCGTTGGAACACCGCGACCGCCGCATGATCCCGATCGTCGAGGTACTCGGTCCAGCCCAGCATCAGCAGGGCGTCCGGATCGTCCGGGTATCGGCCCAGCACAGTCGTGATCAGTGCTCGCGCCTGCTCGTATCGTCCGACGTCCCGATAGTGCTCGGCCTCGAAAAGGAGGTCGAGTGTCGCATCGTCCACGATCAGCGCCGCCGGCGCGGCCGACGGCGCATATACGCCGCGAGGTCGTCGAAACTGCCGTCGCCGTTCGCGAACTGCAGGACCGACTCGGCGGTCTCGAACCAGCCGCCGGTGCTCGACCGCACCTGGCGAAGCGCCGCGTCGACTTCCCGCCCGGTGACCGGCTGAACGCGTCCGGTCTGTACGGAGGCCTGCATCGCGTACTGGGTCGCCGTGTTGCACAGATGTGCCAGATCGGCACCGGAGAGACCTTCGGTGCGGCGGGCCAGTTCCTGCGCGTCGACGCCGACGACCGGCCGGTCACGCAGATGGAAGCCGATGATCGCTGCGCGCGCCTCCGCGTCCGGCGGAGCGACCAGGATCATCCGGTCGAAACGGCCCGGACGCCGCAGCGCGTTGTCCACGTCCCAGGGATGATTCGTCGCCCCCAGGATGTACACGCCACTGTTGTCGGCCTTCCCCGAATCCATTTCGAGGAGCAGCTGGTTCACGACCGTCCGCATCCCGCTGCCGATCTGCGACCGCTTGTGCCCGAGCGCGTCCAGTTCGTCGAAGAACAGCACGCACGGTGCATTGCGCCGGGCGGTGTCGAAGATCGCGGTGATCGCCTGTTCCGACTCGCCCAGCCATCGACTGAGGACGTCGCTGACCTCGACCCGGTAGAACCGCGCCCCGAGCTCGCCCGCGATCGCTCCGGCGAGAAACGACTTCCCGCATCCGGGCGGCCCGTACAGCAAGAGCCCGCCGCGGGCCGACGTCGCATAGGCGCGTGCCAGCTCCGGATTGCGCAGCGGTCCGAACAGTGTCAGGTCGAGCTGACGTTTGACGTCGTCCATGCCGCCGACGTCGGACATCCGTGCACCCGGCTCCACCAGAACCTCGACGTCGTACTCGTCGAGCGGCGGCAGCGGGTCGCCCTCGGCGAACGCCTCGACCAGTTCAGGATCGATCTGATCCTCGGCGGCCGCCCAGTCGAATTGCCCGACAGACGGATCCGGTCGACTCGGCACTTGCGGGGCAGGTCCCGCCGGAGCGGCAGGAGCCGGCGAAACGCCAGGCGCGACCGGCGGCGTCGCCGGAGCGGCGCCGAGCCCCGCCGCCGCCTGCCCCAGACAGCTGAGCAACAGCTCGTCGCCGGGCGCGGCGGCCAGTCCGATGCCGCACTGGGTGACGGCCTCGGCGAATCGTCCGCGCTGCATCAGCAGTTCGGCGAAGTGTGCACGCAACGCGACGTCGGCCGGCGACTGTTCCACCGCCCGCGCGATCGCGTCGACCAACGGATCGTCAGCCATCCCCCGGCCCTTCGCGTCAGACGAGCAGTTCGGCGATCTGGATGGTGTTCAGCGCGGCGCCCTTGCGGAGGTTGTCGCCGGACAGGAACAGCGCGAGGCCGCGGCCTTCCGGGGCGCCCGGATCCTGGCGGATCCGGCCGACCAGGGTGACGTCGCCGCCGGCCGCGGCCAGCGGGGTCGGCACGTC
>JASGFV010000249.1:0-4777 GCA_047605365.1 Gordonia sp. (in: high G+C Gram-positive bacteria) | reverse complement strand
CATTTCTCCCTGCTTGGCGCCTAGTCGGTGAGGAGCACGTCCTCGTCCGCGGCGTCCAGGCCGATCAGCCGCAGCGCGATGGCCTTCTGATCGGAGACGAACTGTTCTTTCGTCGCATCGTCGGCCCGCGCGAGCCGCATGGCCCCGTAGTGGATCGCGTCCCCGATGATGTGAACGAGCCGGTCGGCCGGTGCCGCCAGATCCACCGCATCCGGGTCGAGTGAGTTCACATACTGCGCGAACCGGGCGATTGTGGTCGCCCGCACCGTCGACCACACCTCGTCGACTGCCGGGTCGGTCGCGGCGATCGTGTCGATCAATCCGACGAGTCCACCGTTGGTGAAGATCGCCTCGGCGTACGCCTGGGTGGTGGCGGCGATGACCTGCGCGGGCGCCGCCTGGCCGATGCCCTTCAGAAACTGGGCCTCGATGAGGTCGGCGCCGACCTTCTCGACCAGCGCCAGAAACACCTCGTCCTTGGACTTGAAGTACACGTAGAACGTCGGCCGGGAGGTGCCGGCCCGGGCGGTGATCATCTCGACCGTCACCGCCGAGTACCCGACTTCGTCGAAGCACTCGGCGGCGGCGGCGAGCAACTGCTGACGCCTGGCGCCGTCGGCGTTGCGGCCGGTGCGTACTCGATCGTCTGCGGTCATGACACGACGTCTACTGCGATGGAATCACTCACGTCCCATGACGCTACCGCCCGGTCAGGCGAGCGCCGCCTCGCCGCCGGGCCGTGTCCCCCGGCTGTACTCGGCCACCTCGATGCCCGGAACGGCATGAGGATCGTCGCGCACGGCCTTCGGATTGGTCTCCGGCAGCAGCCAAGCGCTGACGATGGTGATCGCGCCCATGGCCAGCAGGTAGATCGAGACGCCCCAGGTGGCGCCGTTGTTGGCGGCGATCAGCCAGGTCATGATGAGCGGCGCGATGCCCGAGACCAGGACGGCGGCGAGCTGGTACGCCAGCGACGCGCCCGAGTACCGGATGCGCGGCTCGAACAGCTCGGCGATGAACGCGGCGAGCGGACCGTAGGTCAGGGCCTGTCCGATCGAGCTGACGAGCATGGCGACGAAGAGCATCGGACCGGAGGCCAGGTCAGCCAGCCAGAAGAACGGGAAGGCCCACACCATGAGGATGCCCGCGCCCAGCATGATCAGCGGGCGACGGCCGACGACGTCCGACCGCGATCCGGTCAGCATGATGAGCGCCGGCATGAGGATCGAGGTGACCATGATCGCGGCGAGCACGGTGTTACGGCCCATCCCCAGGCCGTGTTCCTCGGCCGGAGCGGTGCCGTAGGCGAGGAAACCGGCGATCGAGATGTAGAACGCCGAATTGGTGCCGGCCAGCAGGCCGCCGCCGAGCAGAATCTTCTTCCAGTGCTTGGAGAGGGCCTCCTTCAGGGGAGCCTGTGCGACGGCGACCTTGCCGGTCTCGGCGCGCACCTCGGCGACCTCGTCCTTGAGCGACTTGAACTCGGGCGAGTCCTCCACCTTCAGGTGAATGTAGGCCACGACCGGCACCAGGAGCGCCGAGCACCAGAACGGGATGCGCCAGCCCCAGCTGAGGAACGCGGCGTCGGACATGCTCAGGCTCGCGCTGATCATCGCGATGTTGCCGAGGACCAGTCCGAGCGGCACGCCCATCTGGCCGAAGGTGCCGGCGAAGCCGCGCTTCTTGGCGCCGGCCGACTCGGTCAGCAGCAGGACGATGCCGCCCCACTGACCGCCGCAGGCCAGACCCTGGATCAGGCGGAGCACCACCAGCAGGATCGGCGCCGCCGCACCGATCACGGCCTGCGACGGCAGGCAGCCGATGAGGAAGGTGGCCACGGCCATCGCGCCGAGGGTGATGATCACCATCGGCTTGCGCCCCACCTTGTCGCCGTAGTGGCCGGCCAGGATGCCGCCGACCGGACGGGCGATGAAGCCGACCGCGAAGGTGCTGAAGGCCAGCAACGTGCCGACCAGCGGCGACACGTCCGGGAAGAACACCTTCGGAAATACGAGCGCGGCGGCCGTGCCGTAGATGAAGAAGTCGTACCACTCGATGGAACTGCCGACCAGGCCGGCGGCAAGGAGCTTGGCGTGCGCCTTGGGCACTGACTTTTCGTTCGATTGAGCATGGGTCATGAGAGTGCCTCATCGGATTTGCGAAGTGTTCTGAACCACCTCATTGGACATGACATTGACGTCAACGTCAATCGGTTTGGAAATATTGGCTCCTGCCAGGAACAACCACGCCAGGCACGACCGTGAAAGGGCCGGTCAGGCCTTCGCCGCCGCCTTCGCGGCCTGCTTGCGCAGCTCAGCGCGGGCCAGCGAGTTCTTGTGGACCTCGTCCGGCCCGTCGGCGAACCGCAGGGTGTGAATACCCGCCTGCATCTCGGCCAGCGGGAAGTCCTGCGACAGTCCCCCGGCGCCGTGCGCCTGGATCGCGCGGTCCAGAATCACCTCGACGGTCTTCGGCGTCGCGATCTTGATCGCCTGGATCTCGGTGTGCGCGCCGCGGTTGCCCACGGTGTCCATCAGCCACGCCGTCTTGAGCGTCAGCAGCCGCAGCTGCTCGATCTCCACGCGCGACTCTGCGATCCAGTTGCGGATCACGCCCTGCTCCGACAGCGGCTTGCCGAAGGCGACGCGGCTCGAGACACGCGCGCACATCAGTTCCAGGGCGCGCTCGGCGATGCCGATCGACCGCATGCAGTGGTGGATGCGGCCCGGGCCGAGACGGCCCTGAGCGATCGCGAAACCGTCGCCCTCTTCACCGATCAGGTTGCCCGCCGGCACCCGCACGTCGGTGAAGCGGAGCTCGGCGTGGCCGCCGTGGCTGCTGTCGTCGTAGCCGTAGACGTGCATGCCACGAATCACCTCGAGACCCTCGGCGTCCCGGGGAACCAGGATCATCGACTGCTGACGGTGACGGTCGGCACTCGGATCGGTCTTTCCCATCACGATGAAGATCTGCGCCTTGGGGCTCATCGCGCCGGTGATCCACCACTTGCGGCCGTTGATCACGTATTCGTCGCCGTCGCGCACGATGCTGAGCTCGATGTTGGTCGCGTCCGAGCTCGCCACGTCGGGTTCGGTCATCGCGAACGACGAGCGGATGTCGCCGTTCAGCAGCGGGGTGAGCCATCGCTCACGCTGCGCGTCGTCGCCGAAGGTCGCCAGCACCTCCATGTTGCCGGTGTCCGGGGCGGCGCAGTTCAGCGCGGCCGGGCCCAGGTGCGGGCTGCGGCCGCTGATCTCGGCCAGCGGCGCATACTGCAGGTTGGTCAGACCGGCGCCGCCCTCACCCGGGAGAAAGAGGTTCCAGAGCCCGCGGCGTCGTGCCTCGGCGCGCAGTTCCCCGATGATCGGCGTCGAGTCCCAGTCCCACGGGTCGTCGAGCTGCTTCTGCTGCTCGTGGAACACCGCCTCACCCGGGTACACGAACTGGTCCATGAACTCCAGGAGGTTCTCCTGGAACTCCTTCGTCTTGGCGTCGTATTCGAATTCCATGTCAGTTCTCCTTCAGCGCGGCGATGCCGGACGTCAGCAGAGGCTGCACGCCGTCGCCCACGGCCGAAAATCCTTCGCCGACGGTCTGCCCGTTGACGTAGCGGTAGTGAATGCCCTCGATGATTCCCGCGAGCTTGAAGGTCGCCAGGCCGAGGTAGAAGCCGAAATCGTCCAGACTCCGGTCCGATTGCGCCGAATAGCGCGCGATGATGTCCGACTCGCCGAGGAAGCCCGGCGCGGTCGACACGTCGGTCACCGCGTCCGGGGCGACAGTGCCCAGCCGGTGGTAGACGTTCATCAGCGCGAGGTCCGTCAGCGGGTCGCCGAGCGTTGCCAGCTCCCAGTCGAGGACGGCTGCGGCCTGGTCCTCGTCGTCGACCAGGACGTTGTCGAGCCGGTAGTCGCCGTGCACCACGCCCGGCGCAGCGTCCGCCGGGATGCGTTCGGCCAGCATGGCGTGGAGTCGTTCCATGTCCGGCAGGTCGCGGGTGTGCGCGGCGTCGAACTGCTTGCGCCAGCGGCTGACCTGACGGCCCAGGAAGCCGGCCGGACGGCCGAACTCGCTCAGTCCGACCTCGCCGGGATCCACCCGGTGCAGAGCGGCGAGCGTATCGACGAGCCGCTCGGAGATCGCCCTGGTGCGCTCAGCGCCAAGGGGCTCCAACTCGGATGCACGACGGTACGGGTAGCCGTCGATCTTCGCCATCACGTAGAACGGCGCGCCCAGGACGTCGGCGTCGTCGGTGAACGCATACGCCGTGGGCACCGGCACCTCGGTCGGCGCGAGGGCCGAGATCACCGTGTATTCGCGCCCCATGTCGTGGGCGGTGGCCAGCAGGCGGCCGACCGGCGGACGGCGCAGGATCCACTCCTTGCCGTCCGCGGCCAGGCGATACGTGAGGTTCGACTTGCCGCCGGCGATCAGCTCCGCGGTGATCTCGCCGTCCACCGGCTCGACGTTCTCGGCGAACCACGGCCGCAGCCGCTCGAGGTCCAGACCTGGCAGGTCTTCTGCCATCGTGATCGCTCCTAGTCCTTCGGTCCGCCGGCCACGTACAGCACCTGACCGGAGACGAACCCGGCCCCTTCGCTCGCGTAGAAGCTGACGGCGTGCGCGATGTCGTCGGGCACGCCGACGCGCTGCACCGGGATCTCCTTGGCGGCCATCGTCTTGAAGTCCTCGAACGAGACGCCCATCCGGTCGGCGGTCGCCGCCGTCATGTCGGTGGCGATGAAGCCGGGCGCGATCGCGTTGGCGGTGACGCCGA
>JASGFV010000248.1:0-4858 GCA_047605365.1 Gordonia sp. (in: high G+C Gram-positive bacteria) | reverse complement strand
CGACGACGTCGCCGAGTTCGTCGGCGGCGACGCCGCCGGCGACGCGGAGTCGCTGTGGGAACGCTCCGGCGGAAATCCCTTCTACCTGAGCGAACTGATCCGCGTCGGCCCGTCGGCCGCGATTCCGTCGAGCGTCACCGACGTGCTCGCGCAGCGTTTCGAGGCGCTGCCGCCCGACAGCCGGAAGCTGCTCGATCTGGCCGCGGTCGCCGGCCGCACCCTCGACCCGCTCGTGCTGGCGCGGGCCGCCGACGCCCCCGTCGTCGACGTGGTGCACTTGCTGGAGCCGATCCGCTCCGCGGGCCTGGTGACCAACGATCCAGAAGCCGGGTCGCTGGCCTTCGTGCACGACCTGGCCCGTGAAGCCGCGCTCGCCCGCATCGCGCCGAACGAACGCGCCTTTCTGCATTCGCGGATCGCCGGCGCCATTCGGGAGGTGCACGCCGACGACCTGCGCGGACACCTCGACGAGCTCGCCGACCACCGCTACCACGCGGCAGGCGGAGCGCCGTCGATCCGGGCCTTCGAAGCGTGCATGGCCGCAGCCGACCACGCCGCGTCGCGCCTCGCGTACGACCAGGCGGCGCTGCACCGGAACCGGGCCCTGGCCATGCTCGCCCCCGGAGCAGACCACCGCGACGTGCGCTTCGAGGTGCTCAGGGAGCTGACCTCCGAACGGCACGCCGCCGGCGACGCGGTGGGCGCGGTGGCCGCGATGCGGCAGGCGCTCGACCTCGCACTGCTGATGGACGACCCGGTGCTGATCCGGCGGGCCGTGGTGCCGCTCGGCGAGGTGACCGTGTGGAACTGGCGGCACTTCGGCCACGTCGACGACCAGACCGTGCGGGTCCTCGAATCCATTCTGGACACACCCCACCAGAACGTGCCGCGACTGCGGATCCCCGACGCCGAACGGGCCGCGGTCTCGGGCACGCTCGCCGTCGAGTCGTACTACGCGGGCGACCCGGCCAGGACCGTGGAGCTGGGCCGGTCGGCCGTCGCGCTGGCGCGGACCGTCGACGATCCGGCGCTGCTCGGCCGGGTCCTGAACAACTTCGCGATCGCCGCCTGGTACCCGGATTTCGCCGACGAACGCCGGGACCGGATCGACGAGGCGCTGGCGATGCGAGGACACGGTCTGCCGCCGACCGCCGAACTGGCCGCGCTGTTGCATCGCGCACCGCTGCACCTCGAACAGGGCGAGGTGACCCGGTTCGCCGAGCTGCTCGCGCAGGCCGAATGGCTGGTGCCGCGACTGGGACGCCCGGAGTTCGAAGCGCAGGTCGGGTTCCAGCGCGTCGGCATGTGCGTGCTGCGCGGCGACCACGAAGTCGCGGCCGACCACCTCGACCGCGCTCTGCACCTGCACGCGCGGACCAGCGTCTGGGGCGGCGACTGGATCTCGATCGCCGTGCGGACTCACATGGCGCGCGTCGACGGCCGGCTGCACGAGGTGGCCGACGAACTGGTGAGCCGAGCGTCCGAGGACGCCAACCGCACGCTGCGCTGGACGGCGGTGCTCGCCCTCGCCGAACTCGGCGACACCGCGCAGGCACGGGCACTCCAGCATCGGTGGGGGCTGACGACCATGCCGCTGCAGCAGAACTGGGGCAGTTCCTTCGAGTGGGCGCAGGCCGGCGAGATCGCGACGCTGCTCGGCGCGCCGTCGCCGCGCGACGCCTACGAGACGGTGTCGAGACTGACCACGCCGCTGGTGCTCGTCGGCACGGCGTCAGCCGTGCACGGACCGCTCGACGCGGTCCGCGCCCGGCTCGCCGACGAACTGGGCTACGAGGCCGCCGCGCGACGGCACCGGGCCTCCGCGCAGGAGGTCACTCGCCGGGTTCGCGAGGCTCTCGGGGCGCCGCCGTCGTGGCCTTCGGCAGACCGCTGACATACGCTCGCACGACGGCGAGGGTGTCCGCGCGGTTGTCGGGGTCGACCCCCGCGCCGGAGAGCCGGTGGAACAGCAGACTGTCGGTGAGGGCCACCAGCGAGACCGCATGACGCCCGGGATCGGCGACCCCCGCCGCGGCGAGCAGGCGCGTCGCCTGTGCGACGAGCAGCGGCTGTGCAGGCGAGGCGTAGGTGACGAACGAGTGGAGTTCGGGATCGTCGACGAGTTCGACGGCCAGCGCGTGCCGCGCCCGCACGTCGCTGCTGCGATGCCCGATCGCGTCGATCGTGCCGACCAGCAGCGCGACCGCGTGCTCGGCGTCACGAGGCACGACCGACTCGACCTGCTCCAGATCGGCGAGCGTGCGCTCGGCCAGTCGCCGGATGACCAAGTGGACCAGCTGCCGCCGAGTGCGCGCGTAGAACGACGTCGCGCCGTCCTCCTCGCCCAATTCGCGGTCCACGGCGCTGTGCGTCAGGCCCCGCATCCCGCCGCGGGCCATCAGTTCGATGGCGGCGTCGGCGATCGCGGCACGACGCGCCGCCACGTCCGCGGCAGCGTCGTGCGCGGGATCGTCGTGCGCGGGATCGTCCATGACGGACATTATCGTCCGCGACGGATCAGACAGCTCGACGTCGCATGCGCCAGGAGGCGGCCGTCGGCGTCGACGACCTTGGCCTCGGCCGTCACCAGGGTGCGTCCGGAGTGCACCACCGTCCCGACTGCCCGCAACGGCCGCCCGTCGGTGGGCGCGGCCCGCACGAAGGTGACGTGCAGGTCGACCGTCCCGTAGTCGGTTCGGGCCGGCAGGGTGGTGTGGACCGCGCACGCCATCGCCGAGTCGAGCAACGTCGCCAGCAGTCCGCCGTGCACGGTCCCGGCGAGGTTTCCCAGCGCCGCGTCGGCGTCGACGGCGAAGACCACCTCGCCTTCGGTCGCGTCCACCAGCCGCATCCCCAATACGTCGCTGATGATCGGCGGACGGACGTCGAGCCCGAACACCTCCCGGACGAATTCGAGACCGCTGCGCTCTGTCAGTTCTTCGAAAGTGATCTGCTGCATCGTCTTGTTCTGTCAGCGAATTCTTGCTCGAACCTTGCAAGCCCGTGCGGCGCCGGTCCCGCAAGCATGCCGCAAGACGACGATCACACGCTTGCCTTGCTGAGCGACCGCACAGCAGAAGGAAGGAACGGTCATGAGACCTCCCACATCCGGGAGCGAGATCCCGGTGCTCTATCCGTTCCGGGCCGTCGACGACGCCCGGACCTCGGTCACCGAACTGCCGAATCGCCGACTGCGGCTGACCATCGATCACGAGCCGCTCGCCGGGGTCACCCAGGAAATGCTGCTGTGGTGGTTCCGGAACATCGGCGGCGACATGGAGTACGCCGGCGGCCGGCACTCCCGCTACCGCGTGTGGCATCCCCTCGACCACATCAGCTGGGACCTGCGTTCCGCGGGCCCGTCCGGGCAGGTCGGCGAGGGCTCCCGATTCCACATCGTCGAGGAGTTCGGGCAGGACCCGGCCATGCGAATCGACTCGATCGACACCGTGGAGAAGCTCGACCGCACCGGAATCCGGCTGGTGCTCCGGGTCGCCGGGATCGTCGTGTTCCAGCTGGAGCACACCTGGTCGGCCGGCCACGACGCCACGCACTACGTGAGCGTCCTCGACCTCGGAGCCCGCACCCCGCTCATGCGCCCGGTCAACGCGTATCTGCGACGCCGCGTGTTCCGGAGCGGCATGGAGAACGCGTGGATCAAGCACAACATCGAAGAAGTCGGCCGGTTCGAACACTTTCTCCCCGAGCTGTGGGCAGCGCACACCGGCGGCTCGATCGGCCCTCGCCCGCCCGCGAATCCCGACGGGCGAGCACCTCTTGCAACGAAGAAGGAAGAAGAAGGATGAACAGCTCTCCGCTGTACCGGCTCGGCCTCTGGTGCGCGCACCGCCCGTGGCGGGTGATCGTCACCTGGCTCGTCGTGCTCGCCGCCGGCCTCGGCATCGCCGTCGCCGCGGGCGGCACGCCGGTCAACGACTACGTGCTGCCCGGCACCGAGTCGCAAGCCGGCACCGACCTCCTCACCGAGCACCTGCCCGCGCAGTCCGGAGCCACCGCGCTGGTCGTGGTCCGGGATCGTCGGGGGCCGCTGCCCGCCACGGTCGCCGACGCCGTCGCGAAGCGGCTCTCCGGGGTCGCTCACGTCAGCGTCGTCTCGCCGCCGCGGATGTCCGCCGACGGCGACACCGCGATGTACCGGCTCGTCTACGACGTGCCGGTCACCGACGAGGCCGTGTACGGCAGCATCGAGCCCCTGCAGGACGCGGTCGACGACGCGTCGGACGGCCTGGAGGTCGCCTTCGGCGGCGAGGTCCCCGAGTCGGCGGTCAAGATCGGTGGCATGGGCGAGGTGATCGGCATCGTGGCGGCGCTCGTCCTGCTGGTGATCGCTTTCGGCAGCCTGGTGGCCGCGGGACTTCCGCTGGTGGTCGCGCTCTTCGGCCTGGGACTCGGCTCTGCGGCCGGCCTGGCCCTGACCGCGGTCATCGACGTCTCCCCGTTCGCACCCACCGTCGCCACGATGGTCGGGCTCGGCGTGGGCATCGACTACGCGCTGCTGCTGGTGACCCGATTCGCCGAGTTCCGCCGAAGCGGACTGGAAATAGACGAATCGGCCGCCCGCGCGACGGCCACCGCAGGCCGCGCGGTCGTCTTCGCCGGCACGACGGTGCTCGTGTCTCTGATGGGCCTCGGACTGGGCGGCCTGAAGACGTTCGAGTCGTTCGGCATCACCACTGCGATCACCGTGACCTGTGTGGCCGCGGCGTCGCTCACCCTGGTTCCGGCGTTCTGCCGGCTGGCCGGCGACCGTCTGCTGGGCCGCCGCGGGCGGCGCCACCGAGAGGCCTCGGCGCGACCGTCGCTGGTGCAGCGGTGGGCCGTCACGGTCACCGCGCGC
>JASGFV010000247.1:0-4866 GCA_047605365.1 Gordonia sp. (in: high G+C Gram-positive bacteria) | reverse complement strand
TCCATTCGTCGAGGATCGCCCGCATCCGGTCGCCGGCGATCTTCCACTGGTTGGAGTTGGCGGACAGATCCTCGGCCTCGGCGGCCAGCGCCTCCTTGCGGGCGGTCTGCGCCGCCCGGTGCTCGTTGCGCCGGGATCGGTGCGCGGTGACGTAGACGTCGATGCGCGCCTGGATGTCGGACAACCGCCGGGCCAGGGCGTCGATGTCACCCAGCACGGTGGCCGTCGGCAGTGTCTCGGCCAGCGCACCGGCGGTGGCGTTGATCTTGCGCGGGTCCCCGGTCCCGGAGATCAACCGCTCTTCCATCAGCGTGACCTCGGTGCTCAGGTCATCGAAACGCCTGCCGAAGTAGGCGAACGCGGCTTCGGCGTCGCCAGCCTGCCAGGAGCCGACGACACGTTCGCCGGCCGTGCTGATCAACCACACCGTGCCGTCGTCGTCGACACGACCGAACCGGTGCGGATCGCTGTGTGTGGGCGCCGCCGACGGATGCGCGTGCGGCGCCGGGGCGCCGGCGCGCGATGCCTGTCCCGGACGTGGACCGGGGCGGGGCCCCGGCACCGGCTTCGGAACAGGGCCCGGAGTCCGCTCGGCGACAGATTCGGTTGCCGATCCTGCTGAGTCGTTGCCGCGGGGCTGGTCACCCGTCATTGCGCTCGTCACCTACCTTTGTCGGTCGCGCGGTCCACCCGCGCAGCTACCGCGCGAGCGGCACCCCTGTAATCGGCGGCCTCCGTCCGGACCGCGTTACCCGTCCGGACTTCTCCCCACCGTTTCCCACCAAGTATTGAAGCAGCTTGGCAGGCGTCACGCCGCCACCTTTCCCCAGTCCGGTCCAATCGACCCGCGACGGCGCGCTCTCCGACGGTCACAAAACGATTCCCGTTGGGTTGCGGCACTGGGTGACCCATGCCGTCCGAGTAGCGTGACGGAAGATGGCATCGCGCGAGCGGTCTTGGCGCCCGGGCAATTCACAGCCGCCGCATAGCGGGTCTCAGCGGGCGCATAGGTCGATGGGCAACTATCGGAGAGGCCGAGAAGCGGGACAAACGCCTGTAGAGCGCCATAGTGTATTCGGTGAACCACCAGCGGGACCGGGGATGCAGGTGGAGACAGGGGAATCGAGGACTGCCCATGTCGATGGTTGGGATCGCCGGGATTATCGCCCTGTGTGCGGCGCTGGCGTCGGCGACCGGCGACGTGATCCGTCAGCGCTCCGCGCACGAGATCACCGACGAGCAGGTCGGACACCTCAAGCTGTTCGGCATGTCGCTGCGTGACGCCCGGTGGTGGCTGGGCGGCGGGGCGGCCATCCTGAACTACAGCCTGCAGGCGGTGGCGCTGGTCTGGGCCTCGGTGTTGCTGGTCACCTCGTTGCAGGTGACGGCGCTGCTCTTCGCCCTGCCGATCCATGCTCGAGTGGCGAATCATCGGATCACCCGATCGGACTGGCTGTGGGCGACGGTGCTTGCCGGCGCGCTGGCGGTGGTCATCGTGGTCGGCGACCCGACCTCGGGCAGCGACCGCGCGCCGTTCAGCGTGTGGGCCGTCGTGGCCGCGGTCATCCTGGTGGCATGTGTGGTGGCGGCAAAGGTGTGTCATGGCCGGCCGGTCGCGGCGGTGCTGCTGGCGCTGGTGGCCGGTTCGTCGCTGGCGCTGTTCGCGGTGCTCACCAAGGGTGTGGTGGACGTGCTGCGCCAGCAGGGCTTCGTGGCCGCGGTGAGCTCCCGGAGTTTCTTCCCTGGCTGGCGGTGATGCTGTGCGGGATGATCTTCCAGCAGTGGGCTTCCGGGCCGGCGCGTTGACCGCGTCGCTGCCCACCATGACGGTCGCCAAGCCGGTAGTGGCCGGCATCCTCGGTGTGCTGGTGCTCGGCGAGACGGTGGACGCCGACGGTGCGGAGGCGGTGGTGCTTGCGGTGGCCGCTGTCACGGTGATCGCTGCGACCATGCTGCTGGCCCGCGGCGAGGCCGCCACCGTGGAGGCCGAGGCCGCTGCCGACGGACAGCCGACGGAGGAGCCGGTGATCGCCGCTGACGGCCCGATGTGGGGATCGACGTCGGCTTGAGTGCGGTGACGTTAATTTGGTGACGTGCTGAGCGCCGACGACCCTCCCGCCGGTGCTGGTGCCCGAACTCGCCGGAGCCGCCGCCGCCGAGATCGCGGGTCTGGGCGCTGCGGTGGTGGCCGCCGCCGCCGAGTTGCCGGTGCGCTGGGTTGCCCTCGGCATAGGGCCGACGGACGCCGTGTTCGGTCCCGAATGCGCTGGAACCTTCGTCGGATTCGGCGCTGACGTGCGGATTCGGCTCGCGCCGCAGGCCGGGCGGCCGGGGAACTTCCGCTCTGTGCACTGATGGCGGGCTGGGTACGCAGCCGGGCCCGGCCCGACGCCAGCGTGCAGGTGCGCGTACACGCCGCCGACGGGGATCCCGCCGTGGCGCGCGACCGCGGTCGCTCGCGCCGAGATCGACGGGCAGCCCGACCCGATCGGCGTGCTGGTGGTGGCCGACGGCGTCAACACCCTGACACCCGCAGCTCCCGGAGGCTACGACCCCAGCGGTGCCGACGCCCAACAGGTTCTCGACGACGCGCTGGCCGGCGGGGATCTCGACGCGCTGGCCGCATTGCCCGGCCAGGTGCTGGGCCGCGCCGCGTTCGCGGTGCTGGCCGGCCTGGCCGAGCCTGGACCCCGGTGTGTCAAAGAGCTGTACCGCGGTGCACCCTACGGGGTGGGCTACTTCGCCGGTTTCTCGATCGTGAGGCCGCTCGCCATCATCGGCCCGACCGGCACCGGCAAATCCGACCTGGCACTGGACGTAGCGGACCGGCTCCGTATCGAGGTCGCCGTCGAGGTCGTCAACGTCGATGCGATGCAGCAGTACCGCGGCATGGACATCGGCACCGCGAAGCTGCCCGTCGATGAGCGTCGCGGCATCCCGCACCATCAGCTCGACGTCCTCGACGTGACGGAGGTGGCGACGGTGGCGGCGTACAAGGCGGCCGCGACCGCCGACGTCGAGGCGCTGCGCGCCCGCGGCAAGACGCCGGTCATCGTCGGCGGTTCGATGATGTACATCCAGGGCTTGCTCGACGACTGGGACTTTCCGGCCACCGATCCGGCGGTGCGCGCCAAGTACGAGGCGCTGCTCGCCGGACGCGGCGTCGCCGCGCTGCACGGACTGCTCGGCCAGGTCGACCCGGCCGCGGCGTCGACCATTCTGGCCACCGACTCGCGGCGGATCGTGCGGGCGCTGGAAGTGGTGGAGCTGACCGGCGCGCCGTTCGCGGCCTCGGCGCCCACGATCGGCGCGCAGCCGCGCTGGGGCACGACGATCCTCGCGCTCGACCGGGAGACCACAGCCCTCGACGAACGCATCGAGCGGCGGACCCGGCTGATGTTCGAGCAGGGATTCGCCGACGAGGTCGCTGCGCTGTGCGAGGTGGGTCTGCGCGACGGCCGCACGGCGTCGCAGGCCATCGGGTATGCGCAACTCCTGGACTACCTCGCCGGCAAGCACGACCTGGCCGCCGCGCAGGAGCTCACTTTCATCGGTACCCGCCGCTATGTGCGACGCCAACGCTCCTGGTTCCGTCGCGACCCGCGGGTGATCTGGCTCGACGCGGCGTCGTCGTCGCTGCTCGACGACGCGCTGGCCGCGATCGACCCTCCCGCCCCGTAGCCTGGAGGCGTGACGACCACCAGCACCGCGCGCCTGCGCTTCACCAAAGGGCACGGCACCCAGAACGACTTCGTGATCTTGCCCGATCCGCACGTGGAGATCGACCTGACCCCGGAGCTGATCGCCGCGCTGTGCGACCGGCAGCGCGGCCTGGGCGCCGACGGACTGCTGCGCGTGGCGCGGGCCGGCGACCTGGTGAACGCCGGGGTGCTCGAGGCGCTGCCCGACGGCGTGGCCGCCGTCGACTGGTTCATGGACTATCGCAACGCTGACGGCTCCATCGCCGAGATGTGCGGCAACGGGGTGCGGGTGTTCGCGCATTACTGTCGTGCGCGGGGGCTGGTCGCCGCCGACGAGTTCGTCGTCGGCTCGCGGGCGGGCGGCCGCCCGGTGACCGTGCACTCGTGGGACGCCGGTCGCGCCGAGGTGACGGTCGGGATGGGCCGCGCCCGCCTCGGAGGTCCGAGCTCGGTGCACATCGCCGATCGCCGGCTCGACGGCAAGGCGGTGGACGTCGGCAATCCGCACCTGGCGTGCGTCGTCGACGATCTGACCCCCGACTCGCTCGCGGCACTCGATCTGAGCGGCGGCGCCGAGCTCGACGCGGAGGTCTTCCCGCGCGGCGCGAACGTGGAGATCCTGACACCGCTGACGCCGCAGTCGGCCGACTCGGAGTTCACCGCGCACATGCGGGTCTTCGAGCGGGGCGTGGGGGAGACGCGTTCGTGCGGCACCGGTCTGGTGGCGGCCGCCGCGGCGGCCCTCGACGGCGTCGGCCTGGATCGCGGCGTCGTCGGGATCACGGTGGCCGGCGGGTCCGTCGTGGTGACCGTCTCGCCGGAGGAGTCGCTGCTGCGCGGGCCGTCGCGCCTGGTGGCCGATGGTGAGCTCATCGACGGCTGGATCGGCTGAGTCGGGAATATCCATTCGCGCGCGGCCGTTGACTTCAGTCATCATGGAGGCACATGACTGAACAGACTGAACTTCTCAATCCGGCCGGCGCTTCGCCGAGCACGGCGCCGACGACCGGCGAGCTCCAGCTCGACGATCGCGCGTCACTGCAGCGCGTCGTCGGCCTGTCCACCGAACTCTCCGACGTCACCGAGGTCGAGTACCGCCAGCTGCGTCTGGAACGCGTGGTGCTGGTCGGCGTGTGGACCACCGGCACGGTCGCCGAGGCGAACG
>JASGFV010000246.1:0-4877 GCA_047605365.1 Gordonia sp. (in: high G+C Gram-positive bacteria) | reverse complement strand
CTTCGATTCTCATCCGATCACCGGGAGCTTCCGTTCAGCCTGCATGACGTGAGCACGTCCTGCATGGTGGCGATCAAGTCGTCGTAGACCTGGTCGAGGTCCGGATCATCGCCGTAGGTCGCCCGGAGGTCGATCGGCTCGAGGTAGCTGATCACGATCTTGGACGGCAACGGCAAGAACGGCGCGTACGGGAGGGTGATCCCGAAGGGTGCGGCCACCACGATCGGAAGCACTTTGAGCCGCAGCGTCTTGTCCAGGCGCAGCATCGCCGCGAGCTTCTCACCGCGGGACAGGAACAGCGCCGTCTCCTGGCCGCCGATGGTGACCTGCGGGACGATCGGAACGTCGTGCTTGAGCGCGAGGCGCAGGAACCCTTTGCGGCCTCCGAAGTCGACGAGCGCGGACTGGCTCGACGGACGGAACACCTCGTAGTCGCCGCCGGGGAAGACCTGCAACAAGCCGCCTTCGGCCAGGACCGCGTGCCCGTTGTCGGGGTCGGCCTCCACCGTGCCGAACTTGCGCAGGATCGGGGCGAGCGGGGAATTGAGGACCATGCGGTGGGCGAGCTGATAGAACGGCCGGTGGCCGCCGAAGTAGGCGGTGATGGCGAGCTGGCTGATCAGCACCTCGGGCGACATGATTCCGCCGGTGTGATTGCCGACGATCAGCGCCGGTCCCTTCGCCGGAATGTGGTGCAGGCCGCGGACGTCCGGGCGGAACCATGCGCTGACGATCAGCCAGAGTCCCGGCAGCAGTTCGCGGATCGCATCGGGGTCGCGGTCGTCGACGTCGCCGCGGCGCAGTTGCGGCGTGAACCGTTTGAGCTGATTGCCGACCATTCCCAGTGCCGCAGTGGCCGGATTGCTCCGCAAGTCCATGTCCGCCCTCTCGTCATGCCCGTCGTGATGCACGGCAAACATGCATTCGCATCACCCTAACGACGACGCCGTGCCCGCAGACGCAGATTCGACAGCGACGTGCGGGAATCCGCTCGGTCGCCGACCATCCGGCGACCTCGCCGAATCGGCCCGACCGGTTCTCCCTGGCGTCGCGGTACTCGGTGCGCCCCACGACGTTCCCGGCAGCGTTCGGCGCACGCACATCGCCCGCGGACCGCCCAGGCGAAGCTCGCGCGCGGTCACCACCTCGACCCCGTCCCCGCGGGCGGCTCCGCAGCGCGCCTCGACCGGGTGCGGATCGACGTCGCTCACCGTCTGAGCCGAGCGACGACGGACGCTTAGGCGCACGGTGATCGCAACCGTTGCCGGTCGCCGTCGCCGTCGCGCACACTCTTGGCATGCCGAACGCACCACTCCCGCCGCGGCGATATCGCGGTAGTTCAGGCCCCTGTCCGAGCATCTGACTCGCACGTTCCCCACTCAACTTGCTTCTGACCGAAGGAGTCTCTTCGTCATGTCTTCATCCCGCCTCGACCGGCAATTGCACGACGCCGCGCAGCCGCTGCAGTTCGCCTACTGGGTGCCCAACGTCAGCGGCGGCCTGGTGGTCTCCAAGATCGAGCAGCGCACCGACTGGAGCTACGAGTACAACCGCGAACTCGCGGTCCTCGCCGAGAACAACGGCTTCGACTACGCACTCACCCAGGTCCGCTACATCGCCTCGTACGGCGCGGCCTTCCAGCACGAGTCGACGAGCTTCTCACTGGCACTGCTGCTCGCCACGGAGCGTCTCAAGGTGATCTCGGCGATCCATCCCGGTCTCTGGCATCCCGGCGTCCTCGCCAAGTTCATCGCCACCGCAGACCAACTGTCCGGAGGGCGGGCCGCGGTGAACGTGGTGAGCGGCTGGTTCAAGGACGAGTTCACCAAGCTCGGCGAACCGTGGCTCGAGCACGACGAGCGCTACCGTCGCGCCGAGGAGTTCATCACTTACCTCCGCGAGATCTGGACCAGCGAGAACGCCGAGTTCCGCGGCGACTTCTACCGGCTGCACGATTTCGACCTGAAGCCCAAGCCGGCGATCTCCGTGGACCGTCCGCATCCGGAGATCTTCCAGGGCGGCAACTCCACCGCCGCCCGGGCGATGGCCGGTCGCGTGTCGGACTGGTACTTCAGCAACGGCAAGGACTTCGACGGCCTCGCCGAGCAGGTGATCGACGTCAACACCGAAGCAGCGCTGCACGGCCGGTCGGTGAAGTTCGGCCTGAACGGCTTTCTGATCGGCCGCGACACCGAGGCCGAGGCCCGCGACGTGCTCCGCGAGATCGTCGACAAGGCCGACCGCGAGGCCGTCGCCGGATTCGGCTCCGCGGTCAAGCAGGCCGGCAGCTCTACTTCCGACGGCAAGGGCATGTGGCAGGACTCCGAATTCGCCGACCTCGTCCAGTACAACGACGGCTTCCGGACCGGCCTGATCGGCACGCCCGAGCAGATCGCCGAGCGGATCGTCGCCTACAAGACGCGCGGGGTGAACCTGCTGCTCCTGGGCTTCCTGCACTACCACGAGGACGTCCGCTACTTCGGCGAGCGAATCCTCCCGCTGGTCCGCGAACTGGAAGCCGACCTGGCCTCCAGTGGCCGGCTGGAGTCCGAGCTGGCCCGCAACGGCGTCTTGGTCTGATCTCGACTTCGGCACCTACTCCTCACATCACCCACACCCACTGCACCGCAAAGGAACTCGTCATGACCACCACTGAACAGCCCACCGACCACACCGCCGGAGCCGTCGCCGACCGATTCGCCGACGCCCTGCGCCGGGCCGACATCGTCGCCGCGGAACTGCGCGCCACAGCCGCCGAACGCGACCGCGCCAACGCCGCACCTCGCGCCGAGATCGAACTGCTCCGCGAGCACGACCTGCTGCAGGTCGGCGAACCGGTCGAGTACGGCGGCGACGGCCTCGACTACGCCCAGACCCAGCAGATCACCCGCCGGATCGCGCGCGGCGACACGTCGATCGCCCACCTGCTCGGCTACCACTACGCCCAGCAGCGCATCGCCCACCTCTTCGGCACGCCGGAGCAGGCCGACGCGCTGTCGCGCCGCAATGCGGAAGAGAAGCTCTTCTGGGGCGGCGTGCAGAATCCGCGCGGCGGGTCGGCGCTGGAGCTGACCCGCGACGGCGACGCCTACCGGCTCAACGGCCGCCGCAGCTTCGCCTCCGGGGCGAGCGTCGCCGACCACCTGTCGGTCACCGCGGTCCTCGACGACAAGCTGGTCTTCATCTCCCTGCCCGGCGGACGCGAAGGATTCCAGGCACTCGACGACTGGGACAACATCGGCCAGCGACTGACCGACTCCGGCGGCGTCGTCTTCGACAACGCCCGCATCGATCCGTCCGAGATCCTCGGCGATCCCGCCGCGCTCGACGGCGAGCAAGTGTTCTCGGCCTACCAGACCCTGGTGACCCCGCACTGGCAGCTGGCGTTCGTCAACTTCTACATCGGCACCGCCGAGGGCGCGCTCGACGAGGCGCTGGACTGGGCGCGCCTGCACGCCGCGGCCTGGGAGACCTCCGGCGTCGAGTCGGCGACCGACGATCCGTACATCCTGGAACTCGTCGGAGAACTGCGGGCGCAGATCACCGCGGCTGCACTGCTCGCCGACCGCGCGGGCGACGCGCTCCAGCACGCACTGGACATCGGCGACGCGCTGACCGCCGAGCAGCGTGCCGAGGCGGCCGTGGCGATCGCCGAGGCCAAGTACCTGACCACCAAGGTGTCGTTGGAGACGGCGTCGCGCCTCTTCGAGATCCAGGGCGCTCGCGCCACCACCAGCGACTACGGGTTCGACCGGCACTGGCGCAACCTGCGCACCCACACCGTGCACGATCCGGTGGCCTACAAGGCCCGCGAGATCGGCGACTGGGTCCTGAACCGTCGCGCCCCCGAGTTCACCCTCTACAGCTGAGTCGATGACCAGAATTCCACTCACCGGAGGGGAGGCGCTCGACGTCGCCGCGAAGCTGGCACCCGCTCTTGCCGCGGGCGCCGGCGAGCGGGACCGGACGCGCCGACTCCCCCACACCGAGATCGACGAGCTCTCGGCCTCCGGCCTGCTGGCCGTCACCGTGCCGGCCGAGTTCGGCGGACCGGAGCTCGGGCCAGGCGTCGTGGCCGGCATACTGTCGATCCTCGCCGCGGCCGACCCCAGCGTCGCCCAGATCCCGCACAGTCACTTCGTCTTTCTCGACGCGTTGCGCCGCAACGGATCTGTCGAGCTCCAGCGCTCGATCTTCAAGCAGGTGATCGACGGCGCGCGCATCGCCAACGCGCAGACCGAGCGACGCAGCCGCACCGTCGCCGAAGACGCAGCTACCGTCCGTACCGCCGACGACGACGGCACGCTCCGCCTCGACGGCGTCAAGTACTACTGCACCGGATCGGTGTTCGCCCACCTCCTGGCGGTGCGCGCCGTCGACGCGACAGCAACCCGGGAAGACGCCTCGGGCACAGCGCGATCGGTGGTCGTCTACCTCCCCGCCGACCGGCCCGGCATCACGGTGACCGACGACTGGGACGGCCTCGGCCAGCGGACCACGGCCAGCGGCACCGTCACCTTCGACGACGTGCACGTCGAGCCCGGCGAGATCGTCGACTACACCGCGCTGTTCGACGGGCCGGGCACCTACGGGGCCCGCGCACAGCTCTTCCACGCCGCGATCGACGCCGGAATCGCCCGCGGCGCACTGGAAGCCGGCGCCGATGCTGCGGCGAATGCACGCCCCTGGACCGAAGCCGGAGTGGATCGCGCCGTCGACGATCCGCTGCTGATCGTGCAGGCCGGCGAACTCGAACTGACCGTGCGCGCCGCCGAGGCCCTGCTGGAACGCGCGGCGGCCGCGATCGACGCCGCCGAGCGGGTGACGACCGACGACGCCGCAGGCGCCCCGGCGGCCATCGCCGAGGCGTCCCTCGC
>JASGFV010000245.1:0-4930 GCA_047605365.1 Gordonia sp. (in: high G+C Gram-positive bacteria) | reverse complement strand
AGGGCGGGCGCAAGCATCCGCACCAGGAGTTCATCCAGATCGACACGACGAACGTTCTCTTCATCGTGGCGGGTGCGTTCGCCGGGCTGGAGAAGATCGTCGACGAGCGCATCGGCAAGCGGGGCATCGGCTTCGGCAACGAGGTCGCCAGCAAGAACGAGGTCGACACCACCGATCACTTCGCCGAGGTGATGCCCGAGGATCTGATCAAGTTCGGTCTGATCCCGGAGTTCATCGGTCGTCTGCCGATGATCGCCTCGGTCACCAACCTCGACAAGGACGCGCTGGTCTCGATCCTCAGCGAGCCCAAGAACGCTCTGGTCAAGCAGTACGTGAAGCTCTTCGACATGGACAACGTCGAGCTGGAGTTCACGCCGGAAGCTCTGGAGGCCGTCGCCGATCAGGCAATCCACCGGGGCACCGGTGCTCGTGGTCTGCGCGCCATCATGGAAGAGGTCCTGCTGCCGGTGATGTACGACATCCCGAGCCGCACCGACGTCGCCAAGGTGGTCGTCACCGAGGAGACTGTGCGCGACAACGTGCTGCCGACCATCGTGCCGAAGAAGAAGAGCGGCGAGCCGCGCGAGAAGTCGGCCTGATCGCCGACCGACCGGACAGATGAGAAGGCGCCCACCGTTTCCGGTGGGCGCCTTTTTCGTGTTCTTGGAGAATGCGGCGGAAGTCCGCTTCTTAAACGTCGCAAAGCCGTCGTCGTCGCCGGTGAGGGTTTCGGCAGGGGGTGTCTGTGGGTAGCCTGATCGAATGACTCCTCTGCGTAAGAATGTTGTGTGCATGATCGCGGCGACGGTCGCAGTGGGCGCGGTGCTGACCGCGTGCGGCGGCTCGTCGGACAAACACGACGAGCTGAAGGTTCCGTTGAACAACGCCGCCGGAGCGGAGGTGGCGACCGCGACCTTCGACTTCGAGGACGGCTACGCGAAGGTGACGGTGGAGACGACGGGCTCCGGGCAGATCAGTCCGGGATTCCACGGCCTGCACATCCACTCGGTCGGCAAGTGCGAACCCGGGTCGGTGGCGCCGAGCGGCGGCGAAGTGGGCGACTTCAACTCCGCCGGCGGACACTTCCAGGCCCCTGGGCACACCGGGCATCCGATGAGCGGCGACCTGTCGTCGCTGCAGGTGCGCAAGGACGGATCGGGTCTGCTGGTGACCACCACCGACGGCTTCACGCGCGCGCAGCTGACCGCCGGCAAGGGCACCGCGATCATCCTGCACTCGGGCCCGGACAACTTCGGCAACATCCCGGCTGACCGGTACCGCCAGAACAGCGGCGTCCCCGGACCTGACGAGAAGACCATGATGACCGGCGACGCCGGTTCGCGCGTCGCGTGCGGCGTGATCTCCGCGGGTAAGTAGGCCGAAGGGTCGAAGCCCCGCCGTCGACCGTGAATTGGGACACAATGACGGGCATGAACGCACACACGCAGCAGCATCTGAACCTGGCGGGCATCATCCTGGCGGGCGGTCGGTCCCGGCGGATGGGGGAGGACAAGGCCGCGATGGACTGGGAGGGGCGGCCGCTGATCTCCACCGTCGTCGACGTCGTGGAGCAGCGGTGCGACCCGGTCCTGGTGGCGGCGTCGGAGTCCTCGCGCGCTTACACGGGCCTGTTCGAGGAGGGGGATCGGGTCCAGTGGATCACCGGTGAGACCCCCAACAGCGGTCCGCTCGGCGGTCTGGCCGCGGCGCTGGCCACTGCGGCCGCCGCCGGGCTGCCGGCGGCGTTCGTGTGCGCCACCGACATGCCGCTGATCGAGCCCGAACTGATCGACGAGCTGCTGCACGGTCTGACCACCACGACCGACGTCGTGATCGCGCAGGACGCCGAGCGCGACCACCCGATGGCCGGCATCTACCGCACCCGCATCGCGCCTCAGCTCGCCGAGCTGGTCGCGGCGGGGGAGCTGCGGATGCTGGGGGCGCTCGACTCCGTCGTCGCCCATCGCGTCGGCGTCTCCGATCCGCGGTGGCTGACCAACGTCAACGCACCGGAGGACGTGCACCGGCTGCGGTCGGCCTGACCCGCACGGAATTGCGGCTTCTGCGAACTGTGCGAGCATGGAGGCTCACACAGTTCGGGCACAGAAGGAGCGATGCGGCGATGAATCAAGGCTGGTACGACGACGGTTCGGGCACCATGCGCTGGTGGGACGGTCAGAAGTGGACCGAGCGTACGCAGCCGCCGGCTCAGCAGGCTCCGCATGCCCAGCCTCAGCAGGCTCCGCATGCCCAGCCTCAGCAGCAGGTCCCGAATCAGCGGGGCGGCCTCGGCGGAATGATCGACCGGATCGAAGCCGATGCGAACGCCGGCGCTCAGCCTCGGGTCGCGAGCCAGGGGATGAGCTACGTGGTCCTGCAGGTGATCCTCAAGGAGAAGCTGTGGGGCACCGGCTCGGGCAACCTCACTGAACTCGAAGCCGCCATCAACCAGCAGGCCGCGCTCGGGTACCGCCTGCACACCATCTCCACCGCGGCGTCGGGCAGCAAGGGTTTCGGCGGCGGCGACCGCATCCAGGCGACGATGGTGTTCGAGAAACTCTGAGATGCCCGGTCGGGGAGTCGCGAGCACCGACCGGCCGGTCGCTCGCGTCATCGCGATGTAGCGGGACACCGCGCCGGGCCTGGGCGCGGTCGCCCACGACGGTGAATCCTCCTGCCGGGCACCGGCGACGAGGCATCGCCCACTCGGAGTCGGTGGCGACCAGCTGATCGAGGACGTCGTCCATCACGCGCTGTTGTTCGGCGGCGGTCATCCGTCCCAGGCGCAGTTCGGTGCCCTGTCCGCGCAGCAGCATGCGCCGAGCACAAGTGCGCAGTGCCGCTGTGGGATCGCTGGGCGAGATTGCCTAGAATTGACGTCTGTGACCAACCCTGACGCGAACACCTCCCTTCCCAAGGCCTGGGATCCCGCCGCACACGAAGCCGAGCTGTACCAGGGCTGGGTAGACGCCGGTTACTTCAAAGCCGATCCGGCGAGCACCAAGCCGCCGTACTCGATCGTGCTGCCGCCGCCGAACGTCACCGGTTCGCTGCACGTGGGCCATGCGCTCGACCACACGCTGATGGACACCCTGACCCGCCGCAAGCGGATGCAGGGCTACGAGGTGCTGTGGCTGCCCGGCATGGACCACGCCGGCATCGCCACGCAGAGCATCGTCGAGAAGCGGATCGCCGAGGACGGCGAATCCAAGGAGAGCCTGGGTCGCGAGCTCTTCATCAAGAAGGTCTGGGAGTTGAAGGACGCCTCCGGCGGCACCATTCAGGGGCAGATGCGCCGGATCGGCGACGGCGTCGACTGGGACCGCGACCGCTTCACCATGGACGACGGCCTGTCGCGCGCCGTGCAGACCATCTTCAAGAAGCTGTACGACGACGGGCTGATCTACCGGGCCGAGCGCCTGGTCAACTGGTCGCCGGTGCTGCAGACCGCGATCAGCGACATCGAGGTGAAGTTCGAAGAGGTCGACGGCGAGCTGGTCTCGTTCCGCTACGGCTCGATGAACGACGACGAGCCGCACATCGTCGTGGCGACGACCCGGATGGAGACGATGCTGGGCGACACCGCGATCGCCGTGCATCCCGACGACGAGCGCTACGCCGCGCTGGTCGGCACCGAGCTGGACCACCCGTTCGTCGATCGCAAGATCCCGGTGATCGCCGACTCGTACGTCGACCCGGAGTTCGGCACCGGCGCGGTCAAGATCACCCCCGCTCACGACCCGAACGACTTCGAGATGGGGCAGCGGCACAGCCTGCCGATGCCCACGATCATGGACAAGACCGGTCGCATCGACGGCACCGGCACCCGCTTCGACGGGCTGGACCGCTTCGAAGCCCGCACTGCGATCCGCGAGCAACTGGCCGAGCAGGGCCGGATCGTCAAGGAGATCCGCCCCTACGTGCACAGTGTCGGCCATTCGGAGCGCTCCGGCGAGACGATCGAGCCGCGCCTGTCGATGCAGTGGTGGGTTCGGGTCGAGAGCCTGGCGAAGGCCGCGGGCGACGCGGTCCGCGACGGCGACACCGTGATCCACCCCAAGAGCCAGGAGCCGCGCTGGTTCGACTGGGTCGACGGCATGCACGACTGGTGCATTTCCCGTCAGCTGTGGTGGGGCCACCGCATCCCGATCTGGTACGGACCCGACGGCGAGGTCGAGTGCTTCGGCCCCGACGAACAGCCCCCCGCAGGCTGGGAGCAGGATCCTGACGTGCTGGACACCTGGTTCAGCTCGGGCCTGTGGCCGTTCTCGACGATGGGCTGGCCCGACGAGACCCCGGAGCTCGACAAGTTCTATCCGACCAGCGTGCTGGTCACCGGCTACGACATCCTGTTCTTCTGGGTGGCCCGGATGATGATGTTCGGCACCTACGTCGGCAAGCTCGACGTCGCGGGGTTCGCCGGACGCGACGCATCCGTGCCGTTCCGGGACGTGTTCCTGCACGGCCTGGTGCGCGACGGGCACGGCCGCAAGATGAGCAAGTCCAAGGGCAACGGCATCGATCCGCTGGACTGGGTGGACCGCTTCGGCGCCGACGCGCTGCGCTTCACCCTCGCGCGCGGGGCCAACCCGGGCGCGGACATCTCGGTCGGCGAGTCGAACGCGCAGAGCTCGCGCAACTTCGCCACCAAGCTCTTCAACGCCACCAAGTTCGCGCTGATGAACGGTGCGGTGGTGAGCGAGTTGCCGCCGCGTGATGAGCTGACCGTCGCCGACCGCTGGATTCTGGACCGGCTCGACCAGGTCCTGGCCGACGTCGACTCCGGCTTCGAGACCTTCGAGTTCTCCAAGGCCTGCGAGGCGCTGTACCACTTCGCGTGGGACGAGTTCTGCGACTGGTACCTGGAACTGTCGAAGGTTCAGGTGGCGCAGGACGAGCAGGCCGCGGCCAACACCGCGGTGGTCCTGGG
>JASGFV010000244.1:0-4947 GCA_047605365.1 Gordonia sp. (in: high G+C Gram-positive bacteria) | reverse complement strand
CGCAAACTGTTCGACGACGACAACCTCGGCAAGTACATGAACACGCCCGAGACCATGCTCTACAAGAAGTCGCAGGTGCTGTTCGGGCTCGACCTGGCCAAGCGGGAGATCGCCAAGAGTCACCAGGTGGTGATCGTCGAGGGCTACACGGACGTGATGGCGATGCACGTCGCCGGAGTGACCACCGCGGTCGCGTCGTGCGGCACCGCCTTCGGTGAAGACCATCTGGCGTTGATCCGCCGGCTGATGATGGACGACTCGTACTTCCGCGGCGAGGTGATCTACACGTTCGACGGCGACGCCGCCGGCCAGGCGGCCGCCCTGAAGGCCTTCGAAGGCGAGCAGGCGATCGCCGGGCAGACCTTCGTCGCCGTCGCGCCCGACGGCATGGATCCCTGTGAACTGCGCCAGAAATCGGGCGACGCCGCGGTCCGGGATCTGATCGCCCGGCGCATCCCGATGTTCGAGTTCGCCATCCGCAGCCTGCTGGCCCAGCACGACCTCGACACCGCCGAGGGCCGCGTGGGCGCACTGCGCGACACCGTGCCCGTCGTCGCCCGGATCCGCGACGTCGCGCTGCGCGACGAGTACGCGCGGCAGCTGGCCGGCTGGGTCGGCTGGGAGGATGTCGCGCAGGTCCTGTCACGCGTACGACAGCAGGCCTCGCGCGGGCGCCGCCCGAACGGCGCGGCCAACGGACGCCAGCGGGGGAGGCCCGAGGCGCAGTCGCCCGCGCCGACCGCCCGGCCGCTCGCCAACGATCCTCGCCTCTGGCCGCAACGTGAGGCGCTCAAGTCGGCGCTGCAGTACCCGGCGCTGGCCGGGACCGTTTTCGACTCGCTGCCCGTGGAGTGCTTCAGCGAGCCCGCGTACGCCGTCGTACGCCAGGCCATCACCGCGGCCGGCGGCACGTCGTGCGGACTCAGCGGCGCGGCGTGGGTCGACGCGGTGAATCAGGCCGTCGACAATCAGGCGCTCACCCCGCTCGTCACTGAACTGGCCGTAGAGGACATGCCGGTCGAAGAGGGCAATCTGCCGCGGTACGTCAACAGCGTGCTGGCACGGTCACAGGAGATCTGGGTCGGTGCGCAGATCGCCGACATCAAGTCCAAGCTGCGGCGCATGTCGCCGGCTGCCGATCCGGACGCCTACCACGCGCTTTTCGGTGATCTCGTCGCTCTCGAGTCGTACCGGCGCAGCCTCCTCGAGCAGGCTTTCGACGACGGCGCCGACTCCAAATAGCGTCACCCGCTTTCCCGTCGACCCGGCACACAGATGCCTTACGCGTCATAGTGTTTAGTGCATTTCCATTGGCTCGACGGTCACCCCGTCGACGCCCGTGGTTCACACGTCGACGGGAGAACCCCTGCAATGAGTGCGCCTGACACGTCCACCGCGGCGCGGTCGCCGATCAAAGAACTGACGATTCGCGGGGTGGTCCTCGGCGGACTCATCACCCTGGTCTTCACCGCTGCGAACGTCTATCTCGGTCTCAAGGTCGGACTGACCTTCGCCACCGCCATCCCGGCGGCGGTGATCTCGATGTCGGTGCTGCGCTACTTCGCGAACCATTCGGTGGTCGAGAACAACATCGTGCAGACCATCGCCTCGGCGGCGGGCACGCTGTCGGCCATCATCTTCGTGCTGCCCGGCCTCATCATGATCGGCTGGTGGACCGGCTTCCCGTACTGGCAGACGGTGGCGGTGTGCGCCATCGGCGGCACGCTCGGCGTCACGTACTCGATCCCGCTGCGGCGGGCTTTGGTGACCGGGTCGGATCTGCCGTATCCCGAGGGCGTCGCCGCCGCCGAGGTGCTCAAGGTCGGCGACAGCGAGATCGGCGAAGAAGAGAACCGCGGCGGCATGCGGATGATCGTGACCGGCTCGCTGGTCGCGGCCGGGTTCTCGCTTCTGGCGTCGCTGAAGGTGCTCAGCAGTTCGGTCGCCGGCGCGTTCAAGGTCGGCAGCGGCGGCATGATGTACGGCGCGAGCCTCTCGATGGCGCTGATCGGCGTCGGCCACCTGGTGGGCGTCAGCGTCGGCATCGCGATGCTGATCGGCCTGCTGATCTCCTACGGCGTGCTGATCCCGGTCAAGTCGTGGAACAACGTGCCCGCCGGCGATCTGCTCGACGGTCTCGGCGGCATCTTCAAGGACGACATCCGGTTCATCGGCGCCGGTGCGATCGCGGTCGCCGCCGTGTGGACCCTGTTGACTCTGATCGTGCCCATCGTGCGCGGCATCGTCGAGTCGGCCGCCAGCGCACGGGCCCGTCACGACGGTCAATCGGTCGACATCACCGAGCGCGACATCCCGATCCAGTACGTCGTGCTCACCACCCTGGTGCTGATGGTGCCGATCGGCTGGCTCCTCTGGGACTTCCTGCAAGGTACGTCGATCGCCGATCATGCGGGCGGGATGCTGGCGGTCAGCGTCGTCTTCGTGCTGGTGATCGGCCTGGTGGTCGCCGCTGTCTGCGGTTACATGGCCGGCCTGATCGGCTCGTCGAACAGCCCGATCTCCGGCGTCGGCATCGTCGTCGTACTGCTGGCCGCCGTGCTCCTGAAGGCGACGCACGGCAGCAGCGACGCCCTGGCGATGACCGCCTACACGCTGTTCACCGCCGCGGTCGTCTTCGGCGTCGCGACCATCTCGAACGACAATCTGCAAGACCTCAAGACCGGCCAGCTGGTCGGCGCGACGCCGTGGAAGCAGCAGGTGGCGCTGATCATCGGCGTCGGATTCGGTGCGGTCGTCATCCCGCCCGTGCTGGGGCTGATGAACACGGCGTTCGGGTTCGACGGCGCGCCGGGCGCCGGCACGGACGCGCTGTCGGCCCCGCAGGCGGCCCTGATGTCATCGCTGGCCAGGGGTGTCTTCGGCGACGACCTCGACTGGGGCCTGCTGGCGCTGGGCGCCGCGATCGGTGCGGTGGTCATCGTGATCGACGAGGTGCTCAAGCGAACCACGTCGTTGCGGGTCCCGCCGCTCGCCGTCGGCATGGGCATGTACCTGCCGATGGCGATCACCTTGGTCATCCCGCTCGGCGCCTTCATCGGCCGGGCCTACGACAAGTGGGCCGAGAGGGATCCGTCCGACGCGTCGCGCAAGAAGCGTCTCGGCGTGCTGATGGCTACCGGCCTGATCGTGGGCGAAAGCCTCTACGGCGTGGTCTTCGCGGGGGTCATCGCCGGCACCGGCAAGGAGGAGCCGCTGGCGCTGCCGTTCATCGGCGACGCGTACGGCAACTGGGCTCAGCTGGTGGGCCTCGTGGTGTTCGGCGCCCTTGTCTGGTGGCTGTACAAGTACACCCGGCAGACCGCCGACGCGCCGTTCCAGCCGGTCGGCAAGTGACGTCGAGCCGCGACGTGCGGGCAGGCCGCGGCCCGTTTCGGCAATGAATGCGGTTTCGCGTGTTTAAACTATAGACCCGGAACCTACCGCCCGGTATCGTCGTTGCGACGTCTCGGCCTGACTCGGTGCGAAAGCGCTGAATCCGACCGCCGGAACGCAGCTTCCGCAGAACTCAGAACACCTAAGGACTCCAGTGAGCACTCCTCAGAATCCCTTCGAAAAGCAGCCGACCGGCGAGGGCTCGATCGAAGGGCGGCCGACCGTCGGCCAGCAGCCGCCCGCTGCTCCGCAGCAGCCTGTCGCTCCGCAGCAGTACGGCGCCGCACCGGCACAGCCGTACGGCGCTCAGCAGGGCTACGCCCCGGCTCCGGCTGCGGGTGCCAAGTCCAAGCTCGTCGCCGGCATTCTGGGCATCCTGCTGGGCGCATTCGGTGTGCACAACTTCTACCTCGGCTACACCGGCAAGGCGATCGCTCAGCTGCTGATCACCGTGCTGAGCCTCGGCTTCCTGTCGTTCATCTCGGCGATCTGGGGCCTGATCGAGGGTGTCCTCATTCTGGTGTCCAAGCCGGGCACCGACTGGCACAAGGACGCTTCGGGCGCCGAGCTGCAGGACTGATCGACTTCTTCGGGGCCGGAGTCGCCGCGCCGCCTGTTCAGGCGGTCCGGTGGCTCCGGCCTCGTCGTCGGTTCGCTACGCTGCATGACGGTCCGGTGCACGTGCGGACCTTGGGGGCTATAGCTCAGTTGGTTAGAGCCGCGGACTCATAATCCGCTGGTCCCGGGTTCGAGCCCCGGTGGCCCCACAGTGACGTCCCCGCCAGTCGGGTACCGGCTCCGTCCCACGGAATACGTTGCGTCCCAAGCCGGAGAACCCCGCCTGAGCGGATTGTGTGGCAGGGAACTGCGGGCCAGGCGCGCCGGCCGCTACGGGGCCCGCCCGAGCAGGGCGTCGACGACGGCGTGCACGTCGTCGCGGCCCGTCGTGCGCCAGGGCGCGTCTGGCTTGTGCAGCCGCAGCGACGCGACGCCGTGCAGCACGCTCCAGATCTGCATGGCGAGGGCGTCGCGGGCATCCGGCGCGACGCCGGTCAGCGTGTCGCGGACTCGGGTCAGCAGGTCCAGGCCCGGGCCGGCGCCGGCGCCGGGCGGCGGGTCGGGCCGCTCGAACAGCAGTCGGTAGGCGCCCGGGTGCCCGTCGGCCCATGCGAGGTAGGCGTCGATCATCGCGGTCAATCGCTGGTCGGCTGATCCGTCGGGGAGGTCGGACGCGTCGAGGGCGTCGCGCAGCCGCGAGAACAGCTGATCGGTGACGGCGTACATCAGTTCCGCTTGCGACGGAAAGTGCATGTAGACGGCGCTGGGAGCGACGTCGCAGGCACGTGCGATGGCCCGCAGCGACGGGGTGCCCGACGCTTCCGGGTCCAGAAGCAGGCTGATCGCGGCGTCGACCAGTTCGGCGCGGAGGCGGTCACCGTCACCGCGTGCGGCTTGTCTTCTGGTCTCGCCCAAAGTGATCTCCTGACCCTCTTGACAGCAGTCGCTGAACAGGTGTTCAGTGTAACTCACTGAACACCTGTTCATCTAGGAGGC
>JASGFV010000243.1:0-4978 GCA_047605365.1 Gordonia sp. (in: high G+C Gram-positive bacteria) | reverse complement strand
ACACCAAGGCCCGCGTCGAAGACATCTACCTGCCGTACAAGCCAAAGCGCCGCACCAAGGCGCAGATCGCCCGGGAGGCGGGGCTGGCACCGCTCGCCGAGGCGCTGGTCGCCGATCCGAGTCTGGATCCGCGCGAGGTCGCCGCCGGGTACGTGCGTGACGCCGAGGGCGAGGTGCCCGCCGTCGCCGATGCCGCCGCTGCGCTCGACGGCGCCCGTCACATCCTGATCGAGCAGGCGGGCGAGGACGCCGAACTGGTCGGAGCTGTCCGCGAGAAGTTCTGGGGCGCAGCGCAGTTGCGCACCGAGCCGCGGTCCGCGGAGCTCGCGGCGTCGGCCGCCGGACAGAAGTTCCGGGACTACTTCGACTTCAGCGAGTCGCTGGAGACCATGCCGTCGCACCGCGTGCTGGCCGTGCTGCGCGCCGAGAAGGAGGGCGTGCTGGCGCTGACCTTCGACGGCGGCGAGGACGAACCGTACCAGGATCTGGTCGCCGCCACCCTCGGCGTCGACCGCTCGGCGCCCGGCGCGGCCACCGCGTGGCTGACCGAGACGGTTCGCTGGGCCTGGCGCACCAAGCTGATGATCTCGGCCACCATCGACGCCCGGCTGCGCCTGCGGCAGCGCGCCGAGGAGCAGGCGGTCACAGTGTTCGCCACCAACCTGCGCGACCTGCTGCTCGCGGCGCCGGCCGGGACGCGTGCGACGCTGGGTCTGGACCCCGGGTTCCGCACCGGTGTGAAGGTGGCCGTGGTGGACGGCACCGGCAAGGTGGTCGACACCTGCGCGATCTTCCCGCACCAGCCGCAGAAGCAGTGGGATCAGGCCAAGGCGACGCTGGCGGCGCTGTGCGTCCGGCACGACGTGGAACTGGTGGCCATCGGCAACGGCACGGCGTCGCGGGAGACCGACGCACTGGCCGCCGAATTGATCGCCGACATCCGGTCGGCCGGTGCCCGTGCGCCCGGAAAGGCCGTCGTCAGTGAGGCCGGAGCGTCGGTGTACTCGGCCTCGGAGTACGCCTCGCAGGAGCTGCCGCAGCTCGACGTCTCGCTGCGCGGCGCGGTGTCGATCGCCCGCCGTCTCCAGGATCCGCTGGCCGAGCTGGTGAAGATCGACCCGAAGTCGATCGGCGTCGGCCAGTACCAGCACGACGTCACGCCGGGCATCCTGGCGCGCAGCCTCGACGCGGTCGTCGAAGACGCGGTGAACGCGGTCGGCGTCGACCTCAACACCGCGTCGGCGCCCCTGCTGTCGCGCGTCTCGGGCGTCACGCCGTCGCTGGCCTCGGCGATCGTGGCGCACCGCGATCAGGTGGGCGCCTTCGGCAGCCGAGCCGGACTGCTCGACGTCGCACGGCTCGGCCCGAAGGCTTTCGAGCAGTGCGCAGGCTTCCTGCGGATCTCCGGCGGCGACGACCCGCTCGACTCCTCGGGCGTGCACCCTGAGGCCTACCCGGTGGTGCGGCGCATCCTGGAGCACGTCGGCAAGCCGGTGGGCGACCTGATCGGCGACACCCGCACTCTCCGATCGCTCAAGCCCGAGCAGTTCGCGGACGAGCGCTTCGGCGTGCCGACTGTCTCGGACATCCTGGCCGAGCTGGAGAAGCCGGGTCGCGACCCGCGTCCGGCGTTCGCCACCGCGACCTTCGCTCAGGGCGTGGAGAAGGTCTCCGATCTCAAGCCCGGCATGGTGCTCGAAGGCGTGGTCACGAACGTCGCGGCGTTCGGCGCCTTCGTCGACGTGGGCGTCCACCAGGACGGTCTGGTGCACGTCTCGGCGATGTCGGACCGTTTCGTCTCCGATCCGCACGAGGTGGTGCGCTCGGGTCAGGTGGTCAAGGTCAAGGTGGTCGACGTGGACGTCGACCGCCAGCGCATCGGCCTGTCACTGCGGCTGAACGACGAGGCGGCCCCCAAGCGCGAGCGCGGCCAGGGCGGCGGTCGCGGCCCGGGATCGGGCAGCCAGCGCGGCGGACAGGGACAGCGCGGGCAGGGGCAGCGCGGACGTCAGGGCGGCGACAATCGCCGACAGGGCGGCCGTCCGTCGAATGCGCCGGCCGCGAGCGGTTCCATGGCCCAGGCGCTGCGCGACGCCGGATTCGGCAAGTAGCGCAGGCATGCGGCGCGTCGGCCGGAGAACGACGGCTGGTTCGTCATCGTCACCGTCGGCGGGCCGGGTACGCCGATGCTCGGCTTTCAGAAGGTCGACGATCCGACGCCGGGTAAGAACCGCCTGCACCTGGATCTCGCGGCCGACGACCGGGCGGAGACCGTCGCGTCGCTCTTCGCCGCCGGTGCGACGATGATCGCCGAGCGGTCGATGCCGGACTTCTCGCGGGTCACGCCGGCCGATCCCGACGGCAACCAGTTCTGTGTGTCGTCGGCCGCCGCTCACTGACGACGGCCGACCGCCGATCCGGTCGTATCGGGCACACCCTGTGGTCGGGGGACCGCACCGAGCAGCCGACGGAGCCGTCGAACTGCCCGGAGGTGTGCTGCGGGCGCCGGACCCTTCGACTAGCTCAGGGGGATCGACAGGGTCAGGCGTGCAGCCGCGGAGTCCGGGACATCGGCGGCGAGAGGTCTTCGGACGAGGTGACGCGCCGGCGGGCCGCCAGCAGTTCCACCTCGGGGCGGCGGGCCGCGAGCCGTTCGACGGCGTCTAAGACGTCGACGACGCGTTCGCGGTCGCCGCTGACCACGGCGACGCCGATCATCGTACGACGATGCAGGTCACGATGATCCACCTCGGCGGCGGACACCTCGAACTTGCGTCGGATCTCGGCGACGATCGGGCGTACCGCCGATCGTTTCTGCTTGAGCGAACGCACGTCGCCGAGAAGGAAATCGAGCCCCAATGAACCAATCCACATTGCCCGGAAAGCTTAGCGCAACCTGAGACCGATCGGATAGATGTGTCTCGCCAACTCGCGCTTCGCGGCGACCGCCTCGGCGGAACGCTCGGGCGGGAACCCGCCGGCAGTCGGCCGCTCCGGGATCGTGCGCCCGTCCTCGGCGACGGTCCACTGCGAACCTGCCTCGATCAGCGACGCGTGCTTGGCGCCGTAGTAGTCGGGCTTCGGGACGATCGCTACGCCGGAGTCCCCGGCGGCGGCGGCCAGCAGGTGCGGGTGGAATCGGGTGGAGAGCCAAGTGTGTCCGGCTCCCGAGGGGAGACCGTTGCGCCACACGTCGAAGAAGCCGATCCGGCGGGCGCCGGCGAGCCGGTCGCCGAGACCGTCCGCAACGGCCAGATCGAGTCCCGGGATGCACTCCACCACGGTGACCGCGGTGCCCGGCGCCTCCCACGCGTCCAGGGTCGCGCGCAGGAATTCGACGAGCGCCTCGACGCCGGTCGACGACGGGCCGGCGAAGTCCTCGGCCAGGTCCTGCTGGGCGCAGAGCACCACCTCGCGGGCCCCGCGAGGTGCGGAGTCCGCGCCGGGGCGCAGGCGCGGGGAGATCCACGCGTCGTCGCCGCTGAACGACCGCGACGCGACGCCGGAGAGCGCGTCGAACGACGGTTGGTCGCGGACGTCGAAGACCTCGAACTGCGCGGCGTCGTCGATCAGGCGCTCCCAGGCGGCGCCGGTCACCCGCGGAGTGAGTCCGAGCCCGCTGGCCACCGCTCGGGCGCCGGTCCGGCGGGACACCTCGGCGACCGCCGCGACCAGCGACACGTGGTGCGGCCACACGCTGTTGATGTAGCCGCCGCCGAGCAAGTGGATCGTCTTGGCGCGCAACAGAAGTTCGACGCCGTGACCTTCGCGGGGCGCGACTCCGAATCGGCTCGCCGCCTCGGCGACCCACTCCCAGGGGCGCTCGGCGTCGATGTAGTCGCGGTCCGGATTCTCTTCTGCGTGAAGCGTCAGCTCCCACAGGGTGTTGACGAACACCGCACGACGATTCGCGTGCCGCAGCAGCAACGACGCCTGGCCGGGACGGCCGCAGTCGACCACGACGGTCGCCAGCGGACGGTGCCGGGCCAGATGCCGCAGCCAGGCTTCGGCGATCAGCTCGTCGCCGTAGTTGGGGAAGCCCGCCGGGCACACCAGGTACACGAGGTCGAGCGAATCGACAGCGGACCGGGCACGACTGCGAAATGCCGACAGCTTGGCCGGCCAAGGGGTTTCGGGCACCCGCTGAGGCTACCCCCGGCGGCGCGAATCGTCAGCCGGTGTCCCGACCGTGTCTACCCCTCGACGTCGCCGACCAGGGACGAGACGTGGTCGGGCACGAACTTCGACAGCGAATGCGGCGGCCGGTGGTAGTTCCCCGACTTCAGCGGCTTCTTCGGCAGCTTCACTTCCGGGTGCGGCACCGGCTCGTACGAGATGGTCGAGAGCAGGTGCGAGATCATGTTGAGCCGCGCGTGCTTCTTGTTGTCCGACTCCACCACCCACCACGGCGACAGCGACGTGTCGGTGTGCACCATCATCTCGTCCTTGGCGCGCGAGTAGTCCTCCCACCGGTAGACCGACTCCAGGTCCATGGGGCTCAGCTTCCACTGGCGCACCGGGTCGTCACGGCGTGAACGGAAGCGACGCAGCTGCTCGGCGTCGGACACCGAGAACCAGTACTTGCGCAGCAGGATCCCGTCGTCGATCAGCATCTGCTCGAAGATCGGCGTCTGCCGCAGGAAGCGGGTGTGCTCCTCGGGCGTGCAGAAGCCCATCACCTTCTCGACGCCGGCGCGGTTGTACCAGGAGCGATCGAACAGGACGATCTCGCCGGGGGCCGGAAGATGCTTGACGTATCGCTGGTAGTACCACTGGCCGCGTTCCCGATCGTTCGGCGCGGGGAGTGCGGCGACGCGGCAGACGCGGGGGCTCAGGTACTCGGTGATTCGCTTGATGGCGCCGCCCTTGCCCGCGGCGTCGCGGCCCTCGAAGACCACCACGACGCGGGCGCCCGACGCGCGCACCCACTCCTGGAGGGCGACCAGCTCGGTCTGCAACCGGAACAGCTCGGCCTCGT
>JASGFV010000242.1:0-4981 GCA_047605365.1 Gordonia sp. (in: high G+C Gram-positive bacteria) | reverse complement strand
ACGGACGGTGAGCGTGAACGGCCGCAGGATGAACGTCGAGACGAACTCGATCGGCACCAGCAGGAAGTGGATCGGCAGCGGGACGCCCGGCAGGACCGTCGAGGACTTCACGAAGCCGAAGAAGCCGTACTTGCTGACGCCGACCCAGACGTAGGTGACGTAGGCGGCGAGGGCCATCACCAGCGGCATGCCGATGCGCGCGTTCGAGGAGATGTTCAGGAACGGGATGACCGAGGTCAGGTTCAGGAACAGCGTCGCGAAGAAGATGCTCGCGATGATCGGCAGGAACTTGCGGCCGTTCTTCTTGCCGAGGATCTCTTCGGCGATCTGCACGCGGACGAAGTCGATAGCGGACTCGGCGACGTTCTGCGCCTTGCCCGGAATGAGTCGCGGGCTGCGCATCGCGAGCGCAAAACCCAGCGCGACCAGCACGGCCACGACGACGCGGATCAGCTGAAGGCGATCCATGCCCCACCATTGGCCATCGCCAAAGAGCATGTCCGGGAAGAAGTCGTTCAACGACGGCTTGTAGTCGTTTTCGAACGTTTTTTCGGCGACGAGGGTGGCGCTCAGCGGTCTCTCCCGTTCTAGGGCCTCGAACCGGGTGCGGCTCGCAGGTTGCTCTCAATGTCATCGGGCACGCGGCAATGCACGGCACTTGAGGTGTCGCGCAGGATTTTCCCGGTGCGCATGGAACTTTACCAAGTCGATACCCAGCAGCGGAAACAGGGTGTAGTGCCCTATCGTGCCCGTTCGCCCTACTATCGGCTGTAGTAGCTGGTCAGGAACCCGATTGTGGCGCTTGTCACATCTGTGTCGGAGGCGATCGGAGTCACTACGCGGCACGTCCGGACGAAACATCGTCGACATACGCGGCCTTGGTCTTCATCACGCCCCAGACCTCGCCTCCGAGGACCAGCACGATCGCGCCGATCAACGTGGTGACCAGGGCCGGACGACTGTAGAAGTCCATGTCCTTGATGATCGCCATCACGACGATCACCGCGACCATCTTGATCAGCCACGAGCCCATCAGGGCGCCCATGCTCGCAGACGGCGACAGATTGCGCGAGGCGAGCACGACCACGGCGGTGACCAGGACGAAGCCGCCGCCGACACCGGCGCCGATCAGCACGCCCCACAGCCCCGGCACGCCCTTCCAGGGGCCCCAGAGGATCAGGCTGACCACAGTCAGGATCGCCAGGCCGTAGAGCCCCGTGCGGAGGCCGTTCTTGATCGCGAGATTCGGGTCGTCCGCGGTGGCGTCGCCCGTTCCGACCGAAAGAGCCCCTTCAGGAACGTCCCGGTCAGCGGGGGCGGTCACGGGCGGGTTCTCGTTCTTGTCAGACACCCGACCAGGCTAACGACTGGCCGCGCGACGACTCAACCTGGGCGCGAACGTGGCGCCGAGGGCGATCAGCAGTCCGGCCGCGAAGACCGGGGCCACCACCGCCGGAGGGAACAGCGTGCACGCCGCCACCGAGAACGCCAGCACGCCGACCCACAGGTAGATCAGCATGGCGACGCGTCGCTGCGAATGCCCCAGTTCGAGCAGCCGGTGGTGCAGGTGCATCTTGTCCGGCGTGTAGAAGCCGACGCCCGCGCGCGTGCGGCGGATCACCGCGAGCACCATGTCCAGGATGGGCACGAACATCACCGCGGCCACCAGCACCAGCGGCGAGAGCAGGGTGAACATGTCGGCGGGACCGTAGGCGCTGCGGGCCACGCGGCCCGAGGCGCTGGTCGACGCCGCGGCCAGCATCAGACCGATCAGCATGGCGCCCGAGTCGCCCATGAAGATGCGGGCCGGCGAAAAGTTGTGCGGCAGAAAGCCCAGGCAGGCTCCGGCCAGTGCGGTGGTGATCAGCGCCGGCGGATAGTAGCTGACGTCCCCGCCCTGGTCGTGCAGCAGGCCCAGCGAGAAGACCAGGATCGCCAGAGCCGCGATCAGACCGAGTCCGGCGGCGAGGCCGTCCAGGCCGTCGACGAAGTTCATCGCGTTGATCGTGGTGACCGTGATGACGACGGTGAGCAGGCCGGCCTGCAGCGGGTCCAGCACGACGGTGCCGATGTCGGCGAACGGGACGTACAGCAGATACCAGCTGACGCCCATCACCACCAGCACTCCCGCCGCGGTCAACTGGCCGACGAACTTGGTCAGCGCGTCCAGGCCCCAGCGGTCGTCGATCACGCCCACCAGCACGATCACCAGGCCGGCGGTGACCACCGCGATCATGTCGTGCGAGTAGGCGAAACCCCGGTTGAGCGCGGGCAGTTGCGCCGCGAGCGCGATCGCGCAGACCACGCCTGCGTACATCCCCACTCCTCCGAGCCGGGGCGTCGGAATCACGTGCACGTCGCGCTGCCGCGGGACCGCTACGGCGCCGACCCGGACGGCGAAGACCCGCACCAGCGAGGTGAGGAAGAAGGTGATCCCGGCGGCGGTGAGGCCGACCAGTCCCAGCTCGCGCAACGGGACGCCGGCGCCGCCGACGGCGTCGAGCGCCTGCAGCGAGGCGCTGCCCGAAGGAGTGATCACGTCAGACAGGTTACCGGTCCGCCGTTCCCACGCGTCTCAGGCGTACAGCGCGACGACGTCGCGCCGGACGGCTTCGTGGCGGGCCTGCTCGTCGAGCGGGATGCGCATCGCGGCGACCATCAGATCTGCGACCTGCGCCATCGCGCTCGGCGACACTCCGGACGCCGTGGTCACAGCGGTGCCGAAGCGGATCGCGGACCCTTCGGACAACGGATTCTGGTCGAACGGGGTGACTGCTTTGTCGACGATCAGGCCGGACGCGGCGAGCCGCGCGGCGGCCTCGCGCCCGGTGATCCCGAGCGAGCTCACCTCGGTCAGGCCGACGTGCGTGTCGGTGCCGCCGCTGACCGCGCGCAGGCCACGATCGGCGAGTTCGGCCGACAGCGCGCTCGCCGAATCGGCGACGGCACGCGCATACGTCCGGTACTCGGACGTGGCCGACTCCGCGAAGGCCACGGCCTTGGCCGCGACGACGTTCATCACCGGCGAGCCCTGCAAGAACGGATACACGGCCCGGGCCAGCGCCGGAGCATGCTCTTCGCGGGACAGGATGAGGCCGCCGCGCGGGCCGCGCATCACCTTGTTGGTGGCGACAGTGACGACGTCGGCGTGCGGCACCGGCGACGCCAGCACTCCCCCGACCGCCAGACCGGCGGTGTGCACGGCGTCGACCCAGAGGATGCAGCCGGCCTCGTCGGCGATCTCCCGCAGGCGCAGCAGATCCCACTCGCGGGTGTACGACGTGCCGCCGGCCACGATGATCCGCGGCCGGTGGATCATGGCGAGTTCGTGGACGCGGGCGTAGTCGACCTGCTCGGTGTCCTCGCAGACCCCGTAGTTGACCACGGTGAACCAGCGGCCCGACGAGTTGACACGCGAGCCGTGCGACTGGTGTCCGCCGTGCTTGAGACTCAGTGAGAGCACCAGGTCGCCGGGCTGCCCGAACGCGGCGTACACGGCCAGGTTGGCCAGCGTCCACGACAGCGGCTGCACGTTCGCATACTCGGCGCCGAAGAGCTCGCGGGCGCGGGCGGCGGCCAGTTCTTCCACCTGATCGACCACTTCGCAGCCGCCGTGGAAGCGTCGCTCCGGGTAGCCCTCGGCGTACTTGTCGGCCAGGATCGAACCCGTAGCGGCACGCACGGCGTCGCTGGCGACGGTCTCCGCGGCCAGCAGCTGCAGACCGTCCCGGCGGCGCGCGACCTCGTCGTCGATCAGTCCGGCGATCTCGGGATCGACGGCCCGCAGCACGTCCTGCGGCGTGCTCATCGTCGTACCAGGAGGTCTTCGGGGGCCAGGTCCAGGACTTCGGCGATGTCGGCGACGGTCACCGCGCCCTCGCGCAGGATCACCGGGGTCTCGCCGGTCAGGTCGACGATGGTCGACGCCACCGCGTGATCGGCGGGCCCGCCGTCCAGATAGACCGACACCGAGTCGCCGAGCTGCTCGCGGGCCTCGTCGGAGGTGCTCGACGGCGGCTGCCCCGAGACGTTCGCGCTGGAGACCGCCATCGGCCCCACCTCGCGCAGCACCTCGATCGCGACCGGGTGCAGCGGCATGCGGAGCATCACGGTCCCGTCGGTGTCGCCGAGATCCCAGGCGAGGGTCGGCGCCTGCTCCACCACCAGGCTCAGCCCGCCCGGCCAGAACGCCTGTACCAGGGCCCTGGTCTGCGGAGACACTGAACGGACCAGACCGTCAACGGTGTGCCACGAGCCGACCAGCACCGGCACCGGCATGTCCCGGCCGCGATGCTTGGCGGCGAGCAGCGAGGCGACCGCCTCACTGTCGAAGGCGTCGCAGCCGATGCCGTACAGGGTGTCGGTCGGCAGCACCACCAGGCGGCCGCCGCGGGCCGCGCCTACGGCCGCGCGCAGACCGGCAGCACGCGCTTCGGGATCATTGCAGTCATAGACGACGCTCACCCGGACCATCTTTCCACGCGCGGCCTTCTCAACGGCGCGCGGTGACGTACCTGGGGCGATCTGCCAGATCTCGATGCGCGACGATCTGCGCGAACCGGCCGTCGCGGGACAGCACCTCGCACACCGCCGCAGCGGTCGTGTCGTCGTGCTCGATCGCCAGCGCGCCGCCCGGCGTCAGCGCGGCGGCGATGATCGGCGTCATCGCCTCGATGCAGTCCATGCCCGACGATCCGGAGAACACCGCGTCGTGCGGGTCGGCCTGGACTTCGCAGCTGATCGTGGTGCCCTCCGGCACATACGGCGGGTTGGCGACGATCAGGTCCCGCTCCCCCAGTGCCTCCGACATGGCCTGCGCATCGGTGACGTCGCCGACGAACAGGGTCAGACGCTGCGCGACGTCGGGACGCTGAGCGTCGACGTTGGCGCGCAGGTAGCGCGCGGCGGCCTCCGAGCGTTCGACGGCGACCACCTGCGCCCGCGGAGCCGCCGCGGCGATCGCGATCGCCAGGGCCCCGCT
>JASGFV010000241.1:0-4984 GCA_047605365.1 Gordonia sp. (in: high G+C Gram-positive bacteria) | reverse complement strand
AGTTCGGCAAGGGCGCCATCCGCGGCGTCGCCGGCCCCGAAGCGGCGGGCAACGCGACCGCGGGCACCGCGATGGGTGCGCTGCTGGCGCTGGGCCTGCCGACGTCGGCCACCGCCGCCATGCTGCTGGCCGCCTTCCAGCAGTACGGCATGCAGCCCGGCCCGCTGCTGTTCGCCCGCAACGCGACGCTTGTCTGGGCGCTGATCGCCAGCCTGTTCATCGGCATGGTCGCACTGCTGATCCTCAACATGCCGTTCGCGCCGCTGTGGGCCAAGCTGCTGAAGATCCCGCGCGAGTACCTCTACGCCGGCATCGGCACGTTCGCCTGCTTCGGCGTCTACGCGTCGGCCGCGTCGATCGTCGACGTCGTGTTCATGGTGGCGCTGGGCTTCCTCGGCTTCCTGATGCGCCGGTACGACGTCCCGCTGGCCCCGGTCCTGATCGCGGTGATCCTGGGCCCGCTGGCCGAGACCTCGCTGCGCGCGGCGATGAACAACTCCGACAACGACCTCACCACGCTGGTCGCCTCGCCGATCACGATCACCCTGTACGTGCTGCTGCTGGCGATGATCCTGTTCGGGGCGTACACCAAGATCCGGGCACGTCGCAGCGTCGACGTCTGACGGGTCGACCCTTCGACAGGCTCAGGGAGCGTCATACCCTGCGGGGTCGCGCGGGAGTGTCACGGCCAGCAGGGCTCAGAGTCGGCTGAGCACCATCGTCGTACGCGTCCGGGCCACGCCGGTCTCGTCGTGGAGGCGTTCCTCACCGACATCATCGGGTCGTCGTGGCCGGGGACGGTGGTGGCGATCGGCGCCTTCTTGTCGATCTTCAGCGTGACGCTCGTGGTGATGTACGGACAGACCCGCATCCTGTTCGCGATGTCGCGCGACGGCATGATCTCGCCCCAGTTCGCCAAAGTGAACCCGCGGACCATGACCCCGGTGCGCAACACCATCATCGTGGCAGTGGTGACCGCGATCATGGCCGGCGTGGTGCCGATCAACTTCCTCGCCCAGATGACCAGCGTCGGCACCCTCGTCGCTTTCATCGTGGTGAGCATCGGCGTGATCGTCCTGCGACGCCGCGAACCCGACTTGGAGCGCGGCTTCAAGGTGCCCGGCTACCCGGTCACCCCGATCCTGGCGATCCTGGGCTGCTGCGCCATCGTCTTCGAACTCCAGCTGATCACGATTCTGGTGTTCTTGATCTGGACGGCCGTGTTCATGGTCTTCTACATGTTCTACGGCCGGAAGCATTCGGTGCTGCAGACCGGCAGACCCGTTCTGGGCGACGGCGCCCCGACCCTCAAGGAGCACTGACATGCCGATCCTCGTCGGCGTCGACCCCGGACGCTCGTCCACCGCCGCACTCGATCTCGCTTCGCTGATGGCCCGGTCCATCGACACCGACCTCGTCGTCGCGGTGGTGATCGGACGATCGTGGATGCCGTCGATGGCCAAGGCCGATCAGGAGTGGCAGGACCAGTTGCGGGGACTGGCCGACGGCGCGCTCGAACGGGCCCGTGAGGCACTCGGGTCGTCAACCCGGGCGTCGTACGTGGTGCACGAGGCGAGTTCCACGCGGCGCGGTCTGGCCGAGCTCGCCGAAAAGCACGACGCCGACTTCATCGCGATCGGCTCGGCGGCCGACGGCGGCGCGAACCGGACCTCGCTGGGCTCGGGGTCGAACGCGCTGCTGCACTCGTCGGCGGTGCCGGTGGCGATCGCGCCGGCCGGCTACGCCCCGCCCGCCGGATCCAGGGCCTCCCGGGTCACCGCGGCGTACGGCGGTTCCGAGGACACCGTGACCGACGAGTGGGCCGCCACCATCCGTGCCCGGGCCGACGCCGTGCTCGACGACGTCGAGGCGCTCCCCGATCCCCCGCAGCTCACCGGCGTCGAGATCGGCATCGGCGAGACCTGAGCGGCCGCGCTCGCGTCGATCGACTGGACCGACACCGACGTGCTCGTGGTCGGCTCGTCGGGCTTGGCCCCGCTGGCCCGGGTGTTCCTCGGCTCGCACGCCACCAAGATGGTCCGCAACTCGCCGGTCCCGGTGATCGTTGGTGCCGCGTCGTTCGCTCGGGTCGTCCGACGACTGATCACCCGCCGGCTTCGACGACGCGCGCGGAGAACCTCGCGGCGTACGCTACGACCTGTACGCCACTACCCACTCGCTTCGACGACGTGCCGCGGGAACTGCGCGTCAGCGGAGGATCTCGGCCAACTGCTCCATCTGCGACACCTGGTCGGCGTGCGTGGGGCCGACCGGCGACGCCAGAACCACGCGAACACCGGACTCCTCGAGCGCCGCGGCACGCTCGGCGACGAACGAGCGCGGGCCGATCAGGCTCATCTGCCGGACCAGGTCGTCGGGCACCGCGGCGGCCGCCTCGGCCTTGCGGCCGTCCAGGTACAGATCCTGGATCAGCTTGGCCTCCTCGACATAGCCGTACCGTTGCACCAGCGAGTTGTAGAAGTTCTTGCCGCGGGCGCCCATGCCGCCGATGTACAGCGCCGCGTGATGACGAACCGCCTGCAGGGCGAAGTCGATCTGCTGCTCGTCGTCGCTGATCAGCAGCGTGGTGGCCACGACGATCCGCAGCTCGCCGAGCGACGCGTCGCGCTTGGCCTTGCCCGCCCGCAGCGACTCGCCGAAAGCGGCGTCGACGTGCGCGGGATGGTACAGGATCGGCTGGAACTCCTCGAACTTGGCAGCAGCCAGCTCGACGTTCTTCGGACCGATGGCGGCCAGCAACATCGGGATCTGCGAGCGCACCGGGTGGTTGATGATCTTCAGCGGCTTGCCGAGCCCGCTGCCGCCGTCCTCTTCGGTGAGCGGCAGCTGGTAGTGCTTGCCGCGGTACTCGGTGCGCTCACGACGCCACACGAGCCGGCAGATGTCGGCGGTCTCGCTGGCCCGGCCGAGCGGGTAGTCGTACTTCACGCCGTGGAAGCCCTCGATGACCTGCGGCCCGGACGCGCCGATGCCGAGCACGACGCGGCCCTCGCTCACGTAGTCGAGGCCGGCCGCGGTCATCGCCAGGTTCGTCGGGGTGCGGGAGAACAGGGGCAGGATCGCGGTCTGCAGTTCCATCTTGTCGGTGTGCGCCGCGATGAAACCCATCTGCGACACGGCGTCGAAACTGTACGCCTCGGGGACAGCCACGCGGCCCACCCCCACCTTCTCGAAGTCGCGCAGATTCTCGATCGTCTCGCGGAAGTCGCCGGCGTAGTTGAGCGGCATGCCCAAAGTCATCGTCATGAAGATCGATCCTGCCACCCGCCCGGAACGCCCGTCGAGGGGCCCGCAGGTGGACGGGCACGGTAAACCCTGGTGAACTTTCCGCGCAGCAAACCTTAATAGAATATGAATCCGCAGGTCACAGCCGCATTCCGACTTTCCACTCGACTACCTTTCGCGCCCCACAACAGTCATAGTTGCTTTCCATGAGCGCAGAGACTCTGATCCTCGGGCTGCTGATCGTGACGGCCCTCGGATTTGACTTCACAAACGGTTTTCACGACACCGGCAATGCCATGGCGACGTCGATCGCCACCGGAGCCCTTAAGCCTAAGGTCGCCGTCGGCTTGTCCGCCATCCTCAACCTGGTCGGCGCCTTCCTCTCGGTGGAGGTCGCAGCGACCATCACCAAGGACGTGCTGAAGATCCAGCAGACCTCCGGAGACGACAAGGGACAGCTCGTCGCCGGACTGAGTGCGAACACCGCACTCATCATCATCTTCGCCGGCCTGATCGGCGCCATCCTCTGGAACCTCTTCACCTGGCTGTTCGGCCTCCCCTCGAGCTCCTCCCACGCCCTGTTCGGCGGCCTCGTCGGCGCCGGCCTGGCAGCGCTCGGCGCCTCCGGCGTCAACTGGCACGGCCTGCTCGGCAAGGTCATCGTCCCGGCACTCTTCGCCCCGGTCATCGCCTGCGTCGTCGCCACCGCCGGCACCTGGCTGATCTACAAGATCACCTCCACCATCGCCGACAGCCGCAAGGAGAAGGGCTTCCGGGCCGGCCAGATCGCCACCGCGTCGCTGGTCTCCCTGGCCCACGGCACCGGTGACGCCCAGAAGACGATGGGCGTCATCGCCCTGGCCCTGATCGCCACCAACCACCTCGACTCCTCCACCGTCAGCCACGGCCTGCCGATCTGGATCGTCGTGACCTGTGCGACCGCGATCGCCCTGGGCACCTACCTCGGCGGCTGGCGCATCATCCGCACCCTGGGCAAGGGCCTCGTCGAGATCTCGGCCCCGCAGGGCATGGCCGCCGAAGCCTCGTCGGCCGCGATCATCCTGACCTCGTCGACCGCCGGCATGGCGCTCTCGACCACCCACGTCGCCACCGGCTCGATCCTGGGCTCCGGCCTGGGCCGCAAGGGCGCCGACGTCCGCTGGGGCGTCGCCGGCCGCATGGTCGTCGCCTGGGTCACCACCCTTCCGGCCGCCGCCCTCGTCGGTGCGCTCTGCTTCTGGCTGGCCAACGGCATCGGCGGCGCCGCCGGCGCCATCGTGATCTTCGCGATCCTCGCCGCACTGTCGGGTTACATGTACTGGCGCTCGCAGCAGGCGAAGATCGACGCGAACAACGTCAACGACGAGTGGGACGAGTCGGCGTCGCCCGCGGATGCGCCGAAGACCCCCGAGACCACTCACTGACCGCCTGAACGCGAACGGAACAACGACATGGACATCATCGAAGCAATCGCCAAGGTCCTGGCCGTCGGCCTGGTTCTCGGCGCCGGACTCCCGGCCCTGTTCGCCTTCGGCATGCGTGCCGAGGCAGCCGGCGAAGGCGGCGCCAGCAGCGTCGGCGGCAACGCCGCGCCGGGCAACCCCGCCCTCAAGTACGTCGGCTACGCCATCTTCGCGCTGGTCGCCGCCGTCATCCTGATCGGCATTCTCTGGATCGCCCGGCAGACGCTGAGCTTCCACTTCGGCTGGGAGATCTTCCCGTCGTGGGCCTACAAGAA
>JASGFV010000240.1:0-5004 GCA_047605365.1 Gordonia sp. (in: high G+C Gram-positive bacteria) | reverse complement strand
GATCATCGCGCGCGGCGGCAAGGCGTCGGGATCGGTCTCCCAGAAGACCGACTACGTGGTCGTCGGCGACAGTCCCGGCAGCAAAGCCGAGAAGGCCGAGCAGTTGGGCGTGCCGGTGCTCGACGAGGCCGCGTTCACAGTGCTTCTGGAGACCGGCCGGGCTCCCGGCGAGGAGATTGCAGCGGACCAGCCGACAGACGACGCTGCCGAGTAGCGGTTACCGGTCCAGCACCGAGGTGATGATCCCGGCGATGTAGCCGAGCCGGGCCACCTCGCTGGGCCGGAACGCCGGCCCACCGCTGCGTCCGAGCAGCAGGGCCTTGTCGCCGGAGCCGATCGGGGCGGCGGCCAGCTGGGTGTCGATGTCGCGCCAGACACCCGGAATCCAGTCGGCGTCGGGTGCGAAGTCGGCGGCCTCGCTCAGCGGCAGCCAGTCGGCCTGCGCCATCGGCGTCTCGGGCGCGCCGGAGCTGGCGGCGAGGACCACGACGTCGTCCCCGGCGCGGGTCACGACCGTGGCCCACGAGACCCGGAGGGCGCGTGGCGCGTCGTCGACCAGCGTCTGCAGCCGGTCGGTGCGGGCGGTGGCGACCCGGTCGATGAGTTCGAGCTCCTGGTGGATGTCCAGCACACCGGCGAACGGGCGCAACGAGTCCACGTGCACGCCGTCGACCTTCTCGGCGGCGGTGATCAGGGTGTCCGGAAGGGCGCGGGGCGGAAGGTCGACGACGACGTCGTCGACCGCGTAGCCTTCGCCGCGCTCGACCACTTCCAGGGAACGGATGTCCGCGCCGACGGCGCCGAGTTGGACGGCGAGCAGGCCCAGGCTGCCGGGACGGTCGCTCAGGACGACTCGCAGTAGATACGACACGTTTCGATTATCCCCCGAGATGTTGCGACGCGATTGCCGCGAAGTTGCCGCGCTCAGACACTGTCGGGCACCGCTCGGGCTGGTTCGCATCCAGCGGGCGGACACCGACAGCGGTACCGTACGCGTAGACCTCCACGCCGCCGGCCGGCGACTTCAGTCCCGCGCCGATGTCGGACCTGAGATGTCGGGAACGGACGGTGCGGCCGAAGACCTCGCTGAAGGCGTGCTCGACGCGGCAACCGGGCGATTCGTTCGTCGTGGCGATCAGCATGTGGCCAACGCTACGCTCACCGCGCAGGTGTGGCGTGCAGTCGTGCGCGCCCGAGCCGTTGGACCCCGCATCGCAGGACTGTCGTATTCGGACAGTAACGTGGGAGTGAGCCGGGCAAGGCCGCGCGCAGGCGGGGTCGCCCGATAGACATACGAGAGGACGGGTTCATGTCCACCGATTCAGGGTCCGCTGACGCCGACGCGACGATCAGTCGCGCCGAGGTCGCGCACCTGGCGCGACTGTCGCGCCTGGCGCTGACCGACGACGAGCTCGACCAGTACGCCGGCCAGCTCGAGAAGATCCTGGCGCACGTCGCGCAGGTCACCGAAGTGGCGGCCGACGACGTCGCGCCGACCTCGCATCCGCTCGAATTCGGCAACGTCCTGCGCGACGACGCCGTGCGCCCCGGTCTGACCGCCGAGGAAGCCCTGTCCGGCGCGCCGGCCGTCGAGCAGGACCGTTTCGCCGTTCCGCAGATCCTCGGGGAGGAATAAGCCCGTGTCTGAGAAGTCCGTGTCTGAGAAGATCGCCGGCACCCGCACCGCGAACGACATCACCGGCCTGACGGCCGCCGAGCTGGCCGGCAAGATCGCCGCTCGCGAACTGTCGTCGGTGGAGGTCACCCAGGCGCACCTGGATCGCATCGCCGAGATCGACGCCGAGCTCGGCGCCTTCCTGCACGTCGGCGCCGACGAGGCGCTGGCCGCCGCCAAGGGCGCCGACGAGGCCATCGCCGCGGGCGACGCGCCGTCGTCGCTGGCGGGTGTGCCGATCGCGCTCAAGGACCTGTTCACCACCGTCGACGCCCCGACCACGTGCGGATCCAAGGTGCTCGAGGGCTGGGTGTCGCCGTACGACGCGACGCTCACCACGCGCCTGCGCGAGGCGGGCATCCCGATCCTCGGCAAGACCAACATGGACGAGTTCGCCATGGGCAGCTCGACGGAGAACTCGGCGTACCAGCTGACCCGCAACCCGTGGGACACCTCGCGCACGCCCGGCGGTTCGGGCGGCGGCAGCGCCGCAGCCCTGGCGTCGTACCAGGCGCCGCTGGCGATCGGCACCGATACCGGCGGCTCGATCCGCCAGCCGGCCGCCGTCACCGCGACCGTGGGCGTGAAGCCCACCTACGGCACCGTGTCCCGGTACGGCCTGGTGGCGTGCGCGTCGTCGCTCGATCAGGGCGGGCCGTGCGGTCGCACGGTGCTCGACACCGCGCTGCTGCACGAGGTGATCGCCGGACACGATCCGCGCGACGCGACATCGATCGACGCCCCGGTTCCCGCGGTGGTCGCCGCCGCCCGCGAGGGCGCGAAGGGCGACCTGAGCGGCGTGCGCATCGGCGTGGTCAAGCAACTGCAGGGCGACGGCTACCAGGCCGGCGTGCTGGAGTCGTTCCAGCAGGCCTGCGAGACGCTGATCGGACTCGGCGCGACGATCGTCGAGGTCGACTGCCCGCACTTCTCCTACGCTCTGGGCGCGTACTACCTGATCCTGCCTTCGGAGGTGTCCAGCAATCTGGCCCGCTTCGACGCGATGCGCTATGGCCTGCGCGTCGGCGACGACGGTACGCACAGCGCCGACGAGGTGATGGCCCTGAGCCGCGACGCCGGCTTCGGCCCGGAAGTCAAGCGTCGCATCATCATCGGCACGTACGCGCTGAGCGCCGGATATTACGACGCCTACTACGGTCAGGCGCAGAAGGTCCGCACACTGATCGCGCAGGACTTCGCCGCCGCCTACGAGAAGGTGGACGTGCTGATTTCGCCGACCACCCCCACCACGGCGTTCAAACTGGGCGAGAAGGTCGACGACCCGCTGTCGATGTACCTGTTCGACCTCTGCACGCTGCCGGTGAACCTGGCCGGCAACGCGGCGATGTCGGTGCCTTCGGGTCTGGCCTCGGACGACGGACTCCCTGTGGGCCTGCAGATCATGGCGCCGCCGATGGGCGACGACCGGCTGTACCGCGTCGGCGCAGCCTACGAGGCGGCGCGCGGTTCGATCGGCTGAGCACGCTCGGCCTGCGCCGTCGGCGCAGGTCGTGGCGGGCTCGACCGGAAACGGACTGAAGTACCGAGCCAGTTTCCGGCAACCGTGTTCTCATTGAGGAAATCGACATCGATCGAAGGGGAACACCACCACATGGCTCGCTACGGAATCCTCACCTCGGGCGGCGACTGCCCAGGTCTGAACGCGGTGATCCGCGGCATGGTGCTGCAGGGCACGGAGGTGCACGGGCAGGAGTTCGTGGGCTTCCGCGACGGGTATCGCGGACTGGTCCACGGCGACATCAAACTGCTGACCCGGTCGGCCGTCCGCGGCATCTCCAAGAACGGCGGCACCATCCTCGGCACCAGCCGATTCGGTCCGTACCAGCAGCCCGACGGTGGCCCGGACGCGATCAAGAAGGTGCTCGAGGAGCTGGAGGTGGAGGGCGTCGTCGCCGTCGGCGGCGACGGCACGATGGCCGCGGCCAACCGCCTCCTGAACGACGGAGTCCCGATGGTCGGGGTGCCCAAGACCATCGACAACGATCTCGAAGCCACCGACTTCACCTTCGGTTTCAGTACCGCGGTGGAGATCGCGACGGAGTCGGCGGACCGGTTGCGGACCACTGGCGATTCGCACATGCGCTGCATGGTCCTGGAGGTCATGGGACGTCACGCCGGGTGGATTGCGATCTATGCGGGCATCGCCTCGGGCGCGCACGCGACGCTCATCCCGGAGGCGCCGGAGTCGCTGGACCAGATCTGCAAGTGGGTGACCGCGGTGAAAGATCGACGCCGCGCGCCGCTGGTGATCGTCGCGGAGGGCTTCAAGCTGCCCGAGATGGAGCAGGCCCACTCCGACCGCGGTCTCGACGAGTTCAACCGGCCGCGGCTCGGCGGCATCGGCGAGATCCTGGCACCGCTCATCGAGGAGCGGACCGGGATCACCACGCGTGCGACGACGCTCGGCTACATCCAGCGCGGCGGTGTGCCGACCGCCTACGACCGGGTGCTCGGCACGCGCTTCGGCCAGGCCATCAGCGACGTCCTGGCCGACGGCGACTGGGGCCAGATGGTCGCGCTGCGCGGCACGGAGATCGTCCGGGTGCCGTTCTCAGAGGCGGTCGGGCACACCAAGAACGTGCCGCTCGACTTCTACAACGGGGCACGTGCCCTCTTCGGCTGAACGAGCGGCTGTTCAGTCTTTCGGGATGATCAGCCACAGCAGCAGGTACAGCAGCACCTGTGGTCCGGGCAGCACGATCGAAATCACGAAGATCGCGCGGACCAGGGCTCCGTCGACGCCGAAGTACTCGGCCAGTCCGCCGCAGACGCCGCCGAGCATCTTGTCGGTGCTCGATCGCGTGAGCTTGCGCGGCGGGGCGGGCGGGGGAGTCGGCGTCGCCGACGGCGGAATGAAGCCGGCCGGCGGGACCTGCCTTTCGGGCGCGGGATCGGCGGCCGGCGCGGCGGGGCCGGCCGCATCAGACTCCGGGGCAGGCTCGGGGGCGTCCTTCTTGGTGAGGTCGGTCGGTTCGGTCATCGTCTCGTCCTTCTCGCTGAGGTGCGTCGCGGGGTGCTCCGCAGGTCTCCAACGTAGGTTCCGGCGCCGATATGGCGCATCGGGAGAATCCCCGACATGAATCCCCAGATAAGATGGTGCGCATGAGTGTGGCAACCGACGACCTGATGGACTTCGACGACGTCCTCGCACGTTTCGACCCGGTCATGGGCATGGAGGTGCACGTCGAACTGGGCACCGCGACCAAGATGTTCTGCGGCTGCCCGACGACCTTCGGCGGCGACCCCAACACGCAGGTCTGCCCGGCCTGCCTCGGCCTGCCCGGTTCACTGCCGGTCGCGAACGCGGC
>JASGFV010000239.1:0-5105 GCA_047605365.1 Gordonia sp. (in: high G+C Gram-positive bacteria) | reverse complement strand
ACGACATCGTCTGCAACGGCAACGAGATCGGCGGCGGCTCCATCCGCATCCACCGTCGCGACGTCCAGGAGCGCGTCTTCGCGATCATGGGCATCTCGAACGAAGAAGCTCAGGAGAAGTTCGGCTTCCTGCTCGACGCGTTCTCGTACGGCGCACCGCCGCACGGCGGCATCGCGTTCGGCTGGGACCGCATCACCTCGCTGCTGGCCGGCGAGCCGTCGATCCGCGAGGTCATCGCGTTCCCGAAGTCGGGCGGCGGCGTCGATCCGCTGACCGACGCCCCTGCGCCGATCACCCCGCAGCAGCGCAAGGAGTCGGGTATCGACGCCAAGCCCGCCCCCAAAGGCGGTTCGGAGAAGTCAGTGAAGTCAGACACCGGCACTGCCCCGGCCGCCGAGCCCGCCGGGTAGGACGTGCCGACCTTGGACGCATCCGACATTGGTAAGTTGGATGTGATGACGATCGCAGCCGACCACCGCCTGTCCGAGGCCCTGCGCACCGCGGAACGCTTGATGACCGCCCGTGCCGGGATCAATGTGACCCTTTCCGATCCGGAGGATCTGGGCGGTGGCGGACGCAGCGTCGTCGTACGCGCTCGGGTGGTCGAGAACGCGTCGTTCCCGGGCCGCAGCGTGGTGCTCAAGGCGTTCGACGACGACTCCGAGTCCGACCAGTTCCTGCGTGAAGTGGCGTCCTACCGCTATGCGACAGCGCTTCCGAACGCGTCGCGTCCGGGGCCGCAGCTGCTGGCCTCCGACGTCGCGGCGCGGCTGCTGGTGCTCACCGATCTCGGCCACGGTCGCAGTATGGTGGAGCAGCTCGCCGACAACCGCGACTCCGCGACGCGCGGCGTCAGCGCCTGGGGACAGGCTCTGGGCCGGATGCACGCGGCCACCTTCGGAGGCGAGGACGACTTCGCGGCGCTGGTGCGTCTCGGGGCCAAGGCGGTCTGCGCCGACGACATGGCCGGGCAGGCCGCCGAATCGGTGCGCAGTGCGGGAGCGATCGCCGAGCGTCTCGGCGTCACAGTGCCCGACCGGCTGATCGACGACCTGCTGCGCGGCTGCACCCTGTTCGACGAGGGCGAGTTCCGGGCGTTCAGCCCGTCCGACGTCGGCCCGGAGAACATTCTGCTGGGCGACGACGGCGTGCAGTTCATGGACTACGAGTTCGGCGCCTTCCGCGACGCGACGCTCGACGTCGGGTACGCACTGGTCACTTTCCCTGCGCTGCTGTCCGAGGCCTCGGTCGGCTCGCGCGGCGAGCTGGAGACCCGACTGGTGGACGCGTGGCGCTCGGAAGTGCAGGCGCTCTGGCCGACGGTCTTCCGCGATGCGGACCTGTACCGCCGCATCCTGATCGCCCGGACGCTGTGGGTCTGGCTCAGCACGTACTGGATGATCGTGGGCGATTCGACCGGTCACGACTGGGCGTTGCACACCGGCGACGCGCGCGTGGTGCTGGCCCGGTGGGCCGACCTGGCCGATTCGGCGCACAACGTGGGCGACGCCGAGCTCGCCGAGCTGGCCCGCCGGCTGGAGCGGGCGCTCAAGCTCTTCTGGCTGGAGTAGCCGTGTCCGCCGAACCCGGCCTGTTCGGGGATCCGGAGGATCGGCCCGCGACCGACGCCGGATCATCCTCGCCCGGTTCGGGCGTGCCCTCGAGCCCGTCCGCCCCGGCTCGGCCGCTCGCCGTCCGGATGCGCCCGGCGTCGCTCGACGAGATCGTCGGGCAGGACCACCTGCTCGGCGAACGGGCTCCGCTGCGGCGGCTGGTCGACGGCTCCGGGGCGTCGTCGGTGCTGCTGTACGGTCCGCCCGGAACCGGCAAGACGACTCTCGCCTCGCTGATCAGCCGGGCGACCGGCGGACGCTTCGAGGCGCTGTCGGCGCTCTCTGCGGGCGTGAAAGAAGTGCGCGCGGTGATCGACGTGGCCCGGCGCCGCCTGGCGCACGGCCAGCAGACCGTGCTGTTCATCGACGAGGTGCACCGCTTCTCCAAGACCCAGCAGGACGCACTGCTCGACGCAGTGGAGAACCGGATCGTGCTGCTGGTGGCGGCCACCACGGAGAACCCGTCGTTCTCGGTGGTCGCGCCGCTGCTGTCCAGGTCGCTGGTGCTGCAGCTGCGGTCGCTGAGCGACGACGACATCGTGTCGGTGCTGACTCGCGCCGTCGAGGACGAGCGCGGACTCGGCGGCGCGGTTCGCCTGTCGCCGGAGGCGCTCGATCATCTGGTCGCTGTCGCCGGCGGGGACGCCCGGCGGGCGCTGACGGCGCTGGAGGCGAGCGCCGACGGGGTGCTGCGGGGCGGCGTCGACGGCGATCCGGACCCGGAGGACCCCGATTCCGCGGACATCGGCGTCCCGGTGCTGGCCGTCGCCGACGTGGAGGCCGCGATCGACAAGGCCGCCGTCCGCTACGACCGCGACGGCGATCAGCACTACGACGTGATCAGTGCCTTCATCAAGTCGATCCGCGGGTCCGACGTCGACGCCGCGGTCGGGTATCTGGCCCGGATGATCACTGCGGGGGAGGACCCGCGGTTCATCGCGCGGCGGCTGATGATCCACGCGAGCGAGGACATCGGCATGGCCGATCCGACCGCACTGCAGAGCGCAGTGGCCGCCGCCCAGGTGGTCCAGCTGGTCGGCATGCCCGAGGCGAGGCTGGCGCTGACCCAGGCGACGATCCATCTGGCGACGGCTCCGAAGTCGCCGGGGGTGGTGGAGGCGCTGAGCGCCGCGATGGCCGACGTCGCGGCGGGCAAGGCGGGCACGGTCCCGGCGCATCTGCGCGACGGCCACTATGCGGGCGCCAAGGACCTCGGCAACGCGATCGGCTACCGGTATCCGCACGAGTACCCGGGCGGCGTCGTCGCCCAGCAGTACCCGCCGGATCAGCTGGTCGGGCGGGACTACTACATGCCGACCGAGCACGGATTCGAGCGCGAGCTGTCCCAGCGCGTGGGGCGTCTGCGGCAGATCGTGCGACGCGTCGCGTCACGTCCCCGGACGAGCTGACCGGGTCCGGTGCACGACCAGCAGCGTCGTCGGCGGTAGTCTGGTAAGTCGCCAAGCCGCTTGAGCTGATGCCAGCGCGCCCACCACGACATCGCGAGGACGACACCGCAGTGCAGACTCATGAAATCCGGAAGCGCTTCCTGGATCACTTCATCCGGGCCGGACACACCGAGGTGCCCAGTGCCTCACTGATTCTGGACGACCCGAACCTGCTGTTCGTCAACGCCGGCATGGTGCCGTTCAAGCCGTACTTCCTGGGCGATCAGACGCCGCCCTACAAGCGCGCCACCAGCGTGCAGAAGTGTGTGCGCACCCTGGACATCGAAGAGGTGGGCATCACCACCCGCCACAACACCTTCTTCCAGATGGCCGGCAACTTCTCGTTCGGCGACTACTTCAAGCGTGAGGCCATCAACTTCGCCTGGACCCTGCTGACCTACCCCGTCGAGGAGGGCGGCTACGGCATCGACCCGACGCGCCTGTGGCCGACGGTCTACCTCGACGACGACGAGGCCGAAGGCATCTGGCGCGACGAGATCGGCGTGCCGGCCGAGCGCATCCAGCGCCGCGGCCTCAAGGACAACTACTGGTCGATGGGTGTGCCCGGACCGTGCGGCCCGTGCTCGGAGATCTTCTACGACCGCGGTCCGGCGTACGGCGTCGAGGGCGGCCCGGAGGCCGACGAGGACCGCTACATCGAGATCTGGAACCTCGTCTTCATGCAGAACGAGCGGGGCAGGGGGATCGGCAAGGAGGAGTTCGAGATCCTCGGCGAGCTGCCGAAGAAGAACATCGACACCGGGATGGGCGTCGAGCGCGTCGCGTTCCTGCTGCAGGGCGTCGACAACGTCTACGAGACCGACCTGCTGCGGCCGGTGATCGACCGCGCGCAGGAACTCACGGGCCAGCGCTACGGCCGCGCCGCCGACGGCACCGACGACGCCGAGCACGACCGGCTGTTCCGGGTGATCGCCGACCACACCCGCACGGCCGTCATGCTCATCGAGGACGGGGTGAACCCCGGCAACGACGGCCGCGGCTACGTGCTGCGCCGGCTGCTGCGCCGCGTCGTCCGGTCGGCCCGCCTGCTCGGCGCCGACGGCGAGACGATCGGGGCGTTCGTCGACACCGTCATCTCCACGATGTCGCCGTCGTACCCGTCCCTCGCCGACGATGCCGAGCGCATCCGCACGGTCGCCACGCAGGAGGAGGCGGCCTTCCTCAAGACGCTCGAGCAGGGCACCACGCTGTTCGGCAACGCCGTCGACGCCACGAAGGCCGCCGGGAAGGTGGTGCTCTCCGGTGACGACGCCTTCACGTTGCACGACACCTACGGCTTCCCGATCGACCTCACCCTCGAGATGGCGGCCGAGACCGGCCTGACCGTCGACGAGGACGGCTTCCGTGCGCTCATGGCCGAGCAGCGCCAGCGCGCCAAGGACGACGCCAACTCCCGCAAGTCCGCGCTCGCGGATCTGTCGGTGTTCCGCGAGTTCGTCGACCGCGGACCCACCGAGTTCACGGGCTTCGACGAGCTCGTCTCCGACGCGCGGGTACTCGGGCTGGTCCGCGGCGGCGTCCGGGTGCCGGCCGTCTCGGTCGGCGACGACATCGAGGTGATCCTCGACCGCAGCCCCCTGTACGCGGAGGCCGGCGGGCAGCTCGCCGACGTCGGCACCATCACCACCGCCGCCGGCGCCGAGATCGTCGTCACCGACGTGCAGCGCGTCGCCAAGACCGTGTGGCGGCACCAGGGCACCGTGGCCGCCGGCGAGGTGGCCGAGGGCGACACCGTCACCGTCGCCGTCGATCCCGCGCACCGGCACGGCAGCACCCAGGGCCATTCCGGCACCCACCTCGTGCATGCCGCGCTGCGGCAGGTGCTCGGCCCCAACGCGGTGCAGGCCGGTTCGCTCAACCGCCCCGGCTACCTGCGGTTCGACTTCCGCTGGCAGGGCGCGCTCACGGATCAGCAGCGCGCCGAGATCGAGGGCGTCACCAACGCCGCGGTGCAGGCCGACTACGCCGTGAACACCGAGGTCACCGACCTCGAGTCCGCCAAGCGGCGCGGCGCGATGGCGCT
>JASGFV010000238.1:0-5200 GCA_047605365.1 Gordonia sp. (in: high G+C Gram-positive bacteria) | reverse complement strand
CCGCGACGGCCCAGCGCGTAGACCGCGCCGGTCATGGCGGCGTCGGTGCGGGCCACTCCGGCGGACGCCAGGCGGGCCGCGGCGAGCCGGGTCTGATGGACGCGCGTACCCATCGGTTCGGCGACGCCGTCGACGATAATGTTTCGGATCGATGTCACGCTTGACTAGCGTAATCGTCGAATGCACCGCCGTGCTGCAAGCCCGCAGCCGCGCCCCCCTGCCGGACCCGCCGTGAACGGAGTTCTCCCGATGTCGTACGTGAGCGATCCCGCCGACTACTGGGGCGGGATCGACGATGCCGTCGCCCGCGCCGGGCTCGACGCCCCGGTGCTGGCCCTCGATCTCGGCGCACTCGAATACAACATCGCCGACCTGCGACGACGCGCCGCCGGCGTGCCGATCCGAGTCGCCTCCAAGTCCGTGCGTGTCCGCTCGGTGATCACCGACGTACTGTCGCGCGAAGGCTACGCCGGGGTGCTGGCCTTCGACGTCGACGAGGCCCGCAGACTCGCGACCGAGTCGGGTGTGACCGACGTCCTGCTCGGCTATCCGACGGCGCGGCGCGGCGCGATCGAGGCGCTGCTGGCCGACGACGTCGCGCTCGGCCGGGTCACACTGCTGGTAGACGACGTCGCCCAGCTCGACCTGATCGACAGCGTCGCCGCCCCCGCGCAGCGGCCCGAGGTGCGCATCGCGGTCGACCTGGACGCCTCGCTGCGCACCGCTTTCGGCAAGGTTCATCTCGGGGTGCGCCGTTCTCCGGTGCACAGTGTGGCCCAGGCGCGGGCGCTGGCGCAGACCGTCGCCGGCCGGCCGGGTTTCACGCTGGTCGGCGTGATGTCGTACGAGGCGCAGGTGGCCGGCGTCGGCAACGCCGTGCCCGGCAGGCTCGCGATGAACACAGCGGTCAGCGCCGTGCAGTCGGTGTCGATGATCGAGCTGCGGCATCGCCGCAAACAGGCCGTGGCGGCCATCTCGGAGTTCGCCGACCTGGAGTTCGTCAATGCCGGCGGCACCGGCTCGATCGAGGTGACCGCTGCCGACTCCTCGGTGACCGACATCGCCGCCGGCAGCGGCCTGTTCGGCGGGCACCTGTTCGACGGCTACCGGCACTTCGAGCCCGCGCCCGCACTGAGTTTCGGGCTCGACGTGGTGCGCCGCCCGGAGACCGGCATCGTCACCTGTGCGGGCGGCGGCTGGATCGCGTCCGGACCGCCGGGCGCCGACCGGCTGCCGAAGCCCGTCTGGCCCGCTGGCCTGGAGTACGTCGACTCCGAGGCCGCCGGCGAGGTGCAGACTCCGCTGCGCGGGGTGGCCGCCCGATCCCTCCAGATCGGCGACCGAGTCTGGTTCCGGCACACTAAGTCCGGTGAGGTCTGCGAGCGCGCCGAGCGCGTGGCGCTGATCTCGCGGGACGCCTCCGGCGACGCCGAAGTGGTCGACGTCGTCCCCACGTACCGAGCCGAAGGGATGTGTTCGCTGTGACCGCGACACCGGGCCACTGGACCAACTGGGGCGGCACCGCCGAGTGCACGCCGACCGGCCTGATCGCGCCGCGCAGCGTCGACGAGCTGGCCGCCGCGGTCGAGGCCGCCGCCGCACGCGGCGAGACGGTGAAGCCCGCGGGCTCCGGGCACAGCTTCTCCGAGATCGCCGTCGCCCCGGGGGTGCAGGTCTCGATGTCCGGGCTGCGCGGCCTGCGCACGGTCGACGCCGAACGACGACGCGTCACGCTCGGCGCGGGCACGCACCTGCACGAGATCCCGGCGCTGCTCGAGCCCCACGGGCTCGCGATGACGAACCTCGGCGACATCGACCGGCAGACCATCTCCGGCGCCACGTCGACCGGCACGCACGGCACCGGCGCGAGGTTCGGCGGCATCAGCACCCAGATCGTCGGCGCGCAGCTGGTCGACGGCCACGGCCGGGTGCACCGGCTCGACGAGAACCATCCGGACCTGCCGGCGGTCGCCCTCGGCCTGGGCGCACTCGGCGTGCTCACCGAGCTGACACTGCAGTGCGTCGACGCGTTCGCGCTGCGGGCCGTCGAGGCGCCCGGCGACGTCGACGAGGTGCTCGACGCGTTCGCCGGCAACGTCGCCGCGCACGACCACTACGAGTTCTACTGGTTTCCGCACACCACCCGGACCCTCACCAAGGCCAACACCCGGCTGCCCGCGGACACGCCGGCGTCCGGGCCCGGCTCGGTGCGCCGGTACATCGACGACGAGTTGCTCTCCAACGGCCTGTTCCGCGGTCTGTGCGCGGCGAGCGCCGCGGCCCCGCGGATCGTGCCGAGCGTCAACCAGGTGTCCGGCCGGGCGCTGTCGGGCCGGACGTTCACCGACCGCTCGGACCGGGTGTTCGTGTCGTCGCGCACGGTGCGGTTCCGGGAGATGGAGTATGCGATCCCCCTGGAGTCGGTGCCGGACGCGCTGCGCGAGGTCCGCGCCGTGATCAACCGCAAGCGGCACCGGGTGAGTTTCCCGATCGAGGTGCGGGCCGCGGCTCCCGACGACCTGCTGCTGTCGACGGCGTCCGGCCGGGCTTCCGGCTACATCGCGGTGCACCGCTATCACCGCGACGACGCCGCCGCGTCGAAGGCGTTCTTCGCCGACGTCGAGGACGTCATGGTCGGCTTCGGCGGCCGCCCGCACTGGGGCAAGATGCACACACGCGACGCCGACTACCTGCGTTCGGTGTACCCCCGGTTCGACGACTTCCTCGCCGTCCGCGACCGCTACGACCCGGACCGCACCTTCGCCAATCCGTATCTGCGCCACGTCCTGGGCCGCTGACCCACAGGGTGATCGAGTAGGCCCCGACGAAGAAGGCACCGCATCGAGATCCAGACCTCGAGATCACGCCGTCGCCGAGCTCAGCAAGATCGACGTCTCGCTGTCCCGGATGCCGTCGATGCCGCGGATCACGCCGAGCGCATCGTCGAACGCGGCGAGGTTCTCGCAGCTCATCTCGGCGATCAGGTCCCAGCGACCGTTGGTCGTGTGCAGGGCGGCGATCTCTCGGATGCCGCGCAGGCTGCGGATCACCTCGCGGGTGTTCCGGCCTTCGACGGCGATCAGCATGACCGCACGTACCGCGGACACCGCGGCGGGGTCGCGCACCTGGACCGAAAATCCGACGATGACGCCGTTCTCCACCAGCTTGTCCAGCCGCGAGTTCACCGTCGCGCGGGTCACCCCGAGCCGCTTGGCGAGATTCACCACCGACTCACGGCCGTTCGCGCGCAGCAGCGACAGTAGTCTCCGGTCCAGGTCGTCGATCAGTCCCGCCATACCCAGAAAGTGTAGTAGCAGCATACAAAGTGAGCACCATACCGCCGTAATGTGGACTTCCTGCTTCTTGAATGTGCACTCACCCCACTCCTACCGTTGAGGGTACGAGTTCATTCCCGGAAGGAGCCCCCACCATGCGTTTCGTCGACGTCGCCCGAATGCGCCGCTGGGTCGAAGAAACCGGCATCGAGACGATCGTGACCGGACTGGCCGATCAGATCGAAGCAGACTTCCGCCGCTTCCCCGAGTTCGACATGATCGCCCGGATCGCCAACCACTCCGAGGTGGGCGTGATCGAGCTGATGCCGGTCAACGACGCCACCACGTACGCGTTCAAGTACGTCAACGGCCATCCCGGCAACCCGGCCCTCGGCCTGCAGACCGTGACCGCCTTCGGCGTGCTGGCCGACGTCGCCACCGGCTACCCGGTGCTGCTGAGCGAGATGACCATCCTCACCGCACTCCGCACCGCCGCCACCTCGGCGATGGCCGCGCGTGCCCTGGCCCGCCCCGAATCGAAGACGATGGCCCTGGTCGGCACCGGTAGCCAGTCCGAGTTCCAGGCCCTCGCATTCCGCGCCGTACTGGACGTCGACGATCTGCGCATCTGGGACGTCGACCCGGCCGCGATGGACACCTTCGAACGCAACGTGGCGCCGCTGGGATTCACCGTGCACCGGGCGACGAGTGCCGCCGACGCCTGCGCGGGCGCCGACATCGTCACCACCTGCACCGCCGACAAGACTTACGCGCAGATCCTCACCGACGACATGGTGAAAGCCGGCATGCACCTCAACGCGATCGGCGGAGACTGCCCCGGCAAGACCGAGCTCGACCCGGCGATCCTGCGTCGCTCCGACATCTTCGTCGAGTACCCCGCGCAGTCCCGCATCGAGGGCGAGATCCAGCAGCTCGACGCCGACCACCCGGTCACCGAGCTCTGGCGCGTACTGCGCGGCGAGGCTGCGGGCCGCACGTCGGACGAGCAGATCACCGTCTTCGACTCGGTCGGCATCGCGGTCGAGGACTTCACCGCCCTGCGCTACCTGCACGAGAGCCTCGACGACACCGCCGAGATCGACATGATCGCCGACCCGGCCGACCCGAAGAACCTGTTCGCCCTGGTGTCGGCCGGCGCGAAGGCACCCGCCCAGATCGGCTGAGCGGGTGTCGGCGCAGGCTCCCCGCTCCGTCGTCCTGGTCCGGCCGCATCGGTTCACGCCCAACCCGCTGACCGCGCACGACAACAGGTTTCAGACTCCGGCGGCCGGTGACGTCGCCGAAGCCGCGTACCGCGCGTCGACGGTGGCCGCACAGCGGCTGCGGGACGCCGGGGTCACCGTTCATCTCTTCGAGGACGAGACGGGCGCGCATCCGGACAGCGTGTTCCCGAACAACTGGTTCTCGACGCACGGCGGCGGCCGGGTGGCGGTGTACCCGATGTACGCGGCGAATCGTCGCGGCGAGCGCCGGGCGGACGTCATCGACTTCCTCAAGCACCACTACCGCGTGCAGGAGGTGATCGACTACTCCGGCATGGAGCAGGACGGCATCTACCTGGAGGGCACCGGTGCGATGGTGCTCGACCACAGCACTCGGCTGGCGTATGCGGCGCGTTCGCGGCGCGCCGATCCGCTGCTGCTGGAGCGGTTCTGCACCACGTTCGGCTACGAGCCGATGCTGTTCGACGCGGTCGACGACGACGGCACGCCGATCTACCACACCAACGTGATGATGTGCGTGGCCACCGACTTCGCGCTGATCTGCCTGGAGGCGATCACCGATCCGGCGCGCCGTGCGGAGATCGCCGAGCGCCTGACCGACAGCGGCAAGCAGGTCGTCGACCTCTCGCTGGCCCAGGTCCGATCGTTCGCGGGCAATGCGCTCGAGCTGCGCGGCCGGAC
>JASGFV010000237.1:0-5284 GCA_047605365.1 Gordonia sp. (in: high G+C Gram-positive bacteria) | reverse complement strand
CGACGAAAGCCGGCCGCCCCGAGAGGGACGGCCGGCTTTCTCGTCTGTGCTTCGTGTGTCTCCGGCGATCGCACACAGCTGATCCGTCGTGTGGCGCGCCGCGTCGTTCTTACTCCAAGACCGGCTCAGTCAGCTCGTCGAACAGTTCGTCCGGCAGCGACTTGATATACGCGATACGCGAACGGATCGCCGCTTCGAGATTCGGCAGAGACAAGGCTGGCGACGGCTCGACGTATTCGTCGCTTCCCGCGGCTGCCGTCAGCAGGGCCGCAGCGTTGTAGTTGCCCTCGGTCACCATCCGCTCGAAGAAGATGCGGCACCTCTCGACGTACGACGCACCAGTGAAGACCGGATCAGCGGGAAATGGCATGTTCGTCGGAACCCGGACAGGCCGTAGCGACCCGGGTGCCCGCTCGACCAGCATGACGAACCCGAACCACGGACTGAGCCGACCGTACAGACCGCGCTCGACCGCCATCTGCGAGTCCGCAGCAAGACCCAGCGCCTCCTCTGTCCGGTTGTTGAAGTTGTTTCCGAACGACGGTCCACGCTGCGACTTGAACTCCATGGCCGCGATGAGAGAACCCCGGTAGAGAACGACCAAGTCCCAGTTCTTCGCCGGCCGGAAGTACGTCGGAAGATTGTTGTGGCCTGTGGTGCGAACCTCCAGCGCCAGGTCGGGATCGCTGCGCCAGATCTCGGCCACCACTTCCTGCATGGCGTTCATCTGCTTGCCACCGGTGACCGCTGCGCGGTTGCCCGTGTCCTTGATCCCAGTCGACTCTCCCTGCTTGGCCTGCTGCAGGTCCAGTCCCTCCCAGTACCCGAGGACCGCTGCGCGCCAATTCACGGCCGGCGTCAAGTCGCCCATCGAACTTCCTCCCCACTCTCAAACTGTCCCCGCAGGGAGCCCATATGCCTCTTCTGCTGCTCGTGTGGCCGCGTCACGGTCGAGAGCACGGAAGGCGTCCCGAAGTCGGCCAGCTACACCTGCGGGCAACGTTTCAGGTGCGGGAACAGTGATTTTGCGCAGGTACTGCGCCTGGAATCGGAGCGTCCCTCCTCGCATCTTCACACCGTACGCGCTGATGAATGCTTCGGCGATGCGCGAAAGCAGAAGCCCCCCAAGAACTTCCAGGTCCCAAGACGATGAGACCACGTAGTACAGGTTGTGGTGCGGGTAGTAGCCGCCCGGCTCGAATACCGGAGTGATCTGAGCCTTCATGTCCTGCAGGAGAAGCTTCGGGCGCTCGGCAAGCCCCGGGTAGACCTTGTCGATCGTCCGGTGCCAGGTCGCAGGGTTCTTCCTTGCGACGAATCGCTTCTTCACTGCCTCACTTGACCCCAAAGTCGCCGACAGTCTCGGATACTCGCCTATCTCGACCAGCTTCCCCTCGGCGTCCCAGGGGTTCAGCAGCAGCTTCGACGGCACCTTGAGGCGACCGTCGCGAATGTCATCGGCCATCACGATGGGCAGGAGACGGTCGGCTTCGACATCGACCCCCGAATCGGGTGCGACGATATACGCCTTGTCGGCGCCAGTCGCCACGCCGATGCTGATCCGCGTCGTGCCGTCTGCTTCGAGAGTCGGGAAGTCCTCCTGCAAGCGTTCGAGCAAGCGGACGATGTGCGGTGACCCAGCCGGCCAGAAGTCGTCGGTCTCGAACCAACTCGGCAGTCGGGAGCCCTCCCAACCATCGCCGGATCCTTCCAGCGCGCCACTCTGAATGAAGGCCAGTGCTTCACGTGCCGACGCCGCTCCGAACGCAGCCGTCGTATCGATGATGGTCGCCTCACGCTGCTCGGCATTGGACACGACCGTGATCGCGGGATACGCCGAGACCTCGGCCTCGAAAGCATCGACATCGTGCATCTGCCACACAGTCTCGACAGCGTGGTTGAACGCGACCAGATTCCGCAACCGCTTGCCGTACTGATTGCGCATCCACCGGTCGGCGCAGATGAAGCCCAGTTTGCCGTCTGTCGCCAGTATCGACAGCGAGCGCTCGAAGAAGCCCACGTAGATGTCAGCCCGACCACGCATCGTCTCCCACCGTGCGCGATATTCGGCCTCGACCTCGTCGTCCAGGTCTTCGGTGCGTACGTAGGGCGGGTTGCCGACGACGAAGTCGACTGCCGTCGGCACGTCGTCGAGAAGGAAGTCGCCGTGATGCAGCCATGAGTGGACGAGCTTCGCCGCGTCGGCCTCTTCGACATCAAACGACCTCAGAACCGCCAGGGTGTTCGCGCGGCAGGTCTCCACATGCTCCAGTTGTAGGTCGAGTCCGAACATGCTCGCGCCCAGCGCGTCGGCGTCGACTCCGTGCAGTCGTGCCGACTCGAGCAACCTCGCGACCATCGGCACGAAGAACGCACCCGATCCGATCGAAGGTTCGACGGCCGTGCACTTGCTCAGATCCCGATCAGCGGTGAACCCGATCAGGTCGAGAATCGACTCGACCACCCACCGGCGGGTGAACACCTCGCCGTACTGAACCTCGTCGTGCGCGACCGTCGTCAAGTCGGCTTCCTCCCAATCAGGGCCCGATCTTCCAGACCGACCACTGCGACGACCCTATACGGATGCAGTGACACTCTTGGCCGAGCATGGTTTGACCTGGCTCAATTGGCCGAGCAACGACTGATGTCAGACTAGGCAGCTACCTTCTTGACCCATGAAGCAGTGCGAAACGCAACGCATCGTCGGATGGTTCCACCTTCCAGATCACGCCGATCACCGCCTGCCCGGAGTTCTCACCTGGCAGCCGACGGACGGCGCGACGCTAGAGCTCTTCGGTGGGTTCTCCCCGCCGCCCGACTACCAACCGAATCCGGACGGCCCCGGCGTCTACGCCACACAGATGATCGGGGATGTTCGGTCGGGCACCATCTACGGCGAGACCCCTTCTGGCGAGAAGCTCACTCTCTGGGAAGCACAGAGGGGCAACTACTCGGCCAATGGTCTTACTCATCAGGTGCGAGAGGAATTCTGGTCGTCGCCGTGGCTCTGCACGGGGGCCCACGTGGGAAGCCCGAACGAAGCCCACTTCACGGAGGCGACGATCGTGCTCGACGAGCTCTACTATCTGATCAGCGACGTACGCTTCTGCCCGCCCGAGTGGGTCAACATCGAAGGCGTCGACAACCCGGGAGAACGTCTCGACAACGGCACCCGGCTCCTGCCGTACGCCCTGCCCGTCATCGGCGGGTACCGAGCCGAATGCGTGACCGCGACAACCCCTGATGCCCAATACTCGATCAACACTCGAGCAACCGCTCCCTGGGTCAGCAACGCCACACAAGCTATGCCGGGGCTGCGGCTCGACATGATGACGAGCAACCGTCGGCGCGGCCGGGTGATCGCCCTCGAAGTCGGCGCGAACGCTAGCATCCAGCTTTCGGACGGCACGGCCGGAAGCTGCGCCGACTTCGTCGACCGCTTGTCGCCGATCCTCAACCTCATTCGTTTGGCAACCTTCGAGCCCTGCGGCGTGGAGCGCATATCGCTCAGCACCGCAGGTCAAGGCGACGTGTCCCTGCTGTCGCGAATCGGTGAACCCGCAGCGCCGAACGACAAGCACGACCCCGCCGCCGTCGTATTCGGCTTCGACGATGTCCCCCTCTCGCACTTCCTTGCGGTGCGCGAAGCGCTCACCAATACCCGCCAAGCCGACTACGCATGGAACGTCATCGTTGGTCACTGCGGCTATGCGCCCAGATTCACCGAGCAATACGTCAGCCAGGTACTCGCTGCGGCCGAGGGCTTCCACACCTGGTGCCTCAAGAATCCCAGCGGCACACTCAACAAACGACTCCGAGCACTGCACGATTCGCTTGCGCCTGACCTACAGGACCGACTCGGACTCGACGTCGACAACTGGGCAAAGTGGGCGGTATGGGCACGTCACCATGTGGCGCACGGTGGCGCCACGAATCGAAACTTCATCGGTGATGGAATGCAGCTCCGTGCAGTGGCGAGCACCGTGCACCTCGTAACCTATCTCGCAGTACTTCGTGAACTCGACGTCCCCATTGCGAAAGTGACCGACGCGCTGCTTAACCACCCTCGCCTGAGCACCTTCGTGTCCCATTGCGAGACGGTCAACCAGATACAGGCACAGCAAGAATCCGGCCCCGAAGTACCTGCCGCCGCGTCTGCGCTGAAGCGCCTCCGAGTACGACGAAAGCCGGCCGCCCCGAGAGGGACGGCCGGCTTTCTCGTCTGTGCTTCGTCTAGAAGACTCAGGCCGTGACGACGGCCAGGTTCACCTTGGCGGCGACCTTCGGGTGAAGGTTCACCACGACCGGGTACGAACCCAGGGCCTTGATGTGGCCCTTCGGCAGCTCGACGTTGCGCTTGTCGACGGCCGGGCCGCCGGCGGTGCGGATGGCACCGGCGACGTCCGCCGCGGTGACCGAACCGAACAGCTTGCCCGAGTCGTGGGTCTTGACCGTCAGCGACAGCGAGTCGAGGCCTTCGATGGCCTGCTTCAGCTCGTTGGCATGGTCCAGGTCGCGCACCGAACGCGCTTCCTGGGCACGACGGATGCCTTCGACCTGCTTCTGGGCGCCGCGGGTGGCGACGATCGCCAGGCCGCGGGGCAGCAGGTAGTTGCGGCCGTAACCGTCACGGACCTCGACGGTGTCGCCGGCCTCGCCGAGGTTCTCGACGGCGGCAGTAAGGATCAGCTTCATGTCAGTGATTCCTTCCGCTTATCGACCGGTCGAGGTGAAGGGCAGCAGTGCCACCTCACGCGAGTTCTTGACGGCCACAGCGACGTCGCGCTGGTGCTGAACGCAGTTGCCGGTGACGCGACGCGAACGGATCTTGCCGCGCTCCGACAGGAAGCGCCGCAGCAGTGCGGTGTCCTTGTAATCGATGAGGGTCTTCTTGTCCTTGCAGAAGGTGCAGGCCTTGGCCTTGGTGACCTTCTCGACGCGAGGCTTACGCGTCGCCTTGGCTTTTGCCATTGTTTCTCAGTGCTCCGTTAGTGCAGTCGGGCTGGCAGGCCCGATATCAGAATGGTGGTTCGTCCCCGGCTCCGCCGAAACCGCCGCCGGCGGCAGGCGCGCTGCCCCAGGGGTCATCGGCGGGCTGGCTGGCTGCTGCGGGACGGCTGCTGCCGCCGGCCGGTGCGCCGTAGCCACCGCCGCCGGAGTTTCCGCCTCCGCCGAAGCCGCCGCCTGCGCCACCACGCGGAGTGCGGGTGACCTTGGCGGTGGCGTAGCGCAGCGAGGGACCGATCTCGTCCACTTCGAGCTCGACGACGGTGCGTCGTACGAA
>JASGFV010000236.1:0-5320 GCA_047605365.1 Gordonia sp. (in: high G+C Gram-positive bacteria) | reverse complement strand
GCCGGCTCGACGTCCGGCGCACCATGCGCTCGGCGGTCGCCACCGACGGCGTGCCGCTGCAGCTGTGGCGTCGCCGCACCGCCTCGGGCCCGGTGCGGATGCTGGTCCTGGTCGACGTGTCGATCTCGGTGCGTCCGGTGACCGGGTTCATCCTGCGCCTGGCGCAGACGCTGCACGCGTTCGGCGACCGGTGCGAGGTGGTGGCCTTCGTGGACCGGCCGGTCCGGGTGACCGACGCGCTGCGCAGTGCGTCGCCGGACGGAGCGCTGGCGGCGGTGCTGGCCGCGGACGGCCTGGACCTGTCGGCGACCAGCGACTACGGCCGCATGTGGCACGAGCTGCTCGACGAGCACGGCGACCTGATCACCTCGCGCACCAGCGTCCTGGTGGTGGGCGACGCCCGACACAACGCCTTCGATCCGCGGACCGACCTGTTCGCCGAGGTCGCCCGGCGGGCATTCCGGGTGGCCTGGCTGACGCCGGAGCCGGAACGCTACTGGAGCCAGACAGGGTGTGCTCTGGGCCACTACGCTGAGTATTGCGCGGGGGTGGTGAGCGCGCGGGACGGCGCCGACGTCCTGGAGCGATGCGACGAACTCGGTGCGGCGCTCCGGTGAGCGCCGGGCCGCAAGACGATGCCGAGAGGTGTGGAGTGACACTGGATCCAGTGATGCTGGGCGGACGGCCGCGTCGCAGTGCGCTCGATCGCGTCGTCAAGTTCCACACCCCGGAGATAGTGTTCGGCCCAGACGTGCTCTCGGAGGTCGGCAACGTCGTCGCCGCGCTCGGGATCAGCCGGCCGCTCGTCGTCTCCGATCGGCAGCTGGCGCAGACTCCGTGGCTCGACCGGGTGCTCGCTGATCTGCGCGGACGCGGACTCGACGCCGCGACCTACCTGGACGTGATCCCGAATCCGCGGGCGAGCGACGTCGTCGGGGGCCATGCGGCGTATCGCCGGCACCACGCCGACGGGCTCGTCGCGCTCGGCGGCGGATCGGTGATCGACACGGCCAAGGGAGTGGCGGTGCTCGCCGCCAACGGCGGCCACATCCTGGAGTACGAGGGCATCGACCGGATCGGCCGGCCGCTGCCGCCGCTGGTCGCGGTGCCGTCGACGGCCGGCAGCGGCGCGGACGTCTCGCAGTTCTGCGTGATCAACGACCAGGAATGCCGGCTCAAAGTCACCATCGTGGGCCGGGCCCTGGTGCCCGACGTCGCGGTGATCGATCCGGCGCTGGTCGCGACGGCCCCGCCGGAGGTGATCGCGCAGGCCGGCATGGACGCGCTGACGCACAGTGTCGAGGCGTTCGTGTCGCTGGCGAACGGCCGGCTCACCGACGCGCTGGCGGTCGAGTCGCTGACCGGGATCTGGACCAACCTCGAACGGCTCGTCAACGATCCGGGCGACGCGGAGGCGGCGGCGGAGATGTCGCTGGCCGCGCTGCGGGCCGGAATGGCCTTCACCAACGCGATCCTGGGCGCCGCGCACGCCATGAGTCACCCGGTCGGCGGCTACTGCGACGCCCCGCACGGCACCGTCAATTCGGTGCTGCTGCCGCACGTGATCCGGTACAACGCGCTGGTCTGCGCGGACGACTTCGCCGAACTCGCCGAGGCCGTCGGCATCGAATCGGGCGGGAACTCGAGGCTCGTCGCCGATCGTCTGGCCGACCGGATCGCCGAGCTGGCGTCGCGCGTCGGCATGCCGGACACGTTGGCGTCGCTGGGCGTCGAGGCCGGACAGCTGGAGATGCTCACCGAGCGTGCGCTGGTCGACTCGTGCATGTTGACCAACCCGCGGCGGCCGCACGACGACGAGATCCTGGGCGTCTACCGGGAAGCACTGTAGCCGTGGCCGCCAGGGACGACCTCGCCAGTCTCGTCGGGCTGCACAGCGTCAAGGGTGGTCACTACGCGGAGTTCCGCGGCTCCGAGGCACGCCTGAATCGGGTGATCACGGCGATGGGCGGGGTGTCGAAGGCGCTGGTCCAGACCGATCGGGGCCCGGGCAATCTGGTCTCCGCGGTCCTGCACGCGGTCCGCGAGCACCTCGACGCCGACTGGGTGCTGTTCGCGCTGGCCGACGGGCATCTGGAGACGACGTCGCCGCGTCACCTCATCGCGTCGCGCACCGAGGGGGTGCTGGCTTTCGAGGGCGACGCCGCCGCGCATCCGCCGTCCGACCTGCCGGTGCAGGTGCTCAACCGGCTGATCGACGTACTCCGTGGCGAGAAGACCGTGCTCGACGCGCCGATCGTCGACCGCAATCACCTTCACGTGCCGATCGAGTACGAGGGCCGGGTGGTCGGGGGACTGTCCGCGTGGACGTCGCCGGAGCACGTCGTCGATCCGTCGGACCTGGTGGTGCTGCAGATCCTGGCCGGTCAGGCGGCCGTCGCGCTCATCAACTCCGAGCTGCTGCGGGAGAGTCGGCTCCGCGCCGAGGAGCTCGCCGAACGCAACGCGGAGCTCGAGCGCACACAGCGGGAGTTGTCCGCCGTCCAGCGCACCGCACTGCTCAACACCGAACGCTCGCGAATCGCCCGTGAACTGCACGATTCGGTCGGGCAGTCGGTGCTCTCGGCCGGCCTGCAGATCGAATTGTGCCGCGGCAGCGTCGCCGGTCCGGACGCCGAGCACTTCGAGAAGGCGGTCGAGTTGACTCGCAGCGCGATGACGCAGCTGCGCAACGCCATCTACACGCTCAACGACGCGGGCGGACCGTCGCCCAGCATCGGCGACACGCTTCGCGGACTGTGCGAACTGCACCTGCCGGCCGGGGTGGAGGGCACGGTCACGATCCGCGGCAGGTCGCGCGAGGTGCCAGGCGACGTGCAGCATGCGCTGCTGCGGATCGCCGGAGAGTCGCTGTTCAACGCGGCCCGGCATTCGGGCGCCACGAGGGTCGCGGTGCAGCTGAGCTTTGCGGGCGATCGGATCGCACTCACCGTCGACGACGACGGGACCGGCGAGCCGATGCGCTTGCGCCGCCTGCTGACGGCGACGTCGACGGGCGACTTCGACGGCGGCCGCCGCCGCGGCCTGGCGAACATGGCGTCGCGCGCCGCCGAACACGGCGGAACCATGCGCATCAGGCGATCACGGCTCGGCGGAGTGCGGATCGCCGTCGAAGTGGCGGTTCCAGAAGGGGGAGCAGTGTGAACATGCAGCGAGACGAAGCGGTTCGACCGATCCGGACGATGCTGGTCGACGACCACGCACTGCTCCGCGAGGGCCTGCGCGCGGTGCTCGAACGAGAGTCGGAGATCCAGGTCGTGGGGGAGGCGGGATCGGTCGACGCCGCGCTCGCCGAGGTCGCGCACACCCGGCCCGACGTGGTGGTGGTCGATCTCAAGCTCACCGCCGGCACCGACTACGAGGGCATGCGGCTGATCGGGGAACTCAAGCGCTGGAATCCCGACCTCGCGGTCCTGGTGCTCACCACGTTTCTCGACGACGACCTGGTGGTTCGCGCCGTCCGCGCAGGTGCCCGCGGGTACGTCGTGAAGGACGTCGACACCACCGAGCTCATCCGCGCCATCCGGGCGCTGGCCGCGGGCGGCAGTGCCTTCGACCCGCGGAGTTCGACCATCGTGATGCGGACGATGGCGGGGGACGCGCATGTCGCCGAGGAGCTGACCGACCGGGAACGCGAGGTGCTGAAGCTGCTGGCGGCAGGACTGTCGAACGCGGCGATCGGCCGGGAGCTGTTCATCTCCGAGTCGACGGTGAAGTTCCACATCCGGAACGTGATCCGCAAGCTTCAGGTGTCCAAGCGGACCGACGCGGTGTACGTGGCGAGCAAGCGCGGCCTGATCTGACCGGGCCCGGGAGTGCGCCGGGCCGCCGCAGCATCAGTGCAGGTCGACGACGATCCAGCCGCCGTGATCGGTGAGGAAGGTCACGTCGTGAATCCCAGTCCACGGTGCCGCCCACTCTCGCAGGTCGGCTTCGGTGAGCACCTGGAGGTGGCCGAAGTGGGGACTGGGCACGTCCTCGTAGGGCACCGCGATCACCACCCGCCGCCGGGCGACACGTACGGCTTCGCCGATGGCGAGTGCGACATCGTGCGCGTCCAGGTGCTCCAGCAGGTGGATGAGCGTGACGGTGTCGACCGAGTCGGACGGATGCGGGAGTGCGCGGGCGTCGCCGCACGACGTCGCGATCGACACTCCGAAGTCTCCGGCGGCGGTGTTCAGAAACTCGACTGCTACCGGGTCGAGGTCGGTGGCGGCGACGCGGTAGCCGTCCTGCGCGCACTGGATCGCCAGGAATCCGAAGCACGAGCCGACTTCGAGGACCGATGTGCCGCGCAGCAGGGAGCGGGCGCGCAGATGGACGGGACTGAACGACGCGCGTCCGGAACGCAGCTCGACGACCGAGTTCCGGTAGAAGCTCCGCCACGCGGAGTCGGCCGGCACGCCGCAGCTCTCGGCGATCGCGACGAAGGCCCGCTCGAACTCGTCGCGCCCGGCGATCACGTGGGCGTCCGCCAGCGCCACCAGTCCCTGGACGATCACGTCATCGCTGATCCGGGCCGGCGAGACGCAGTGCTCGATCACCACCCGATCGGCGCATGAATGCGCTCTGATCAGGGGGCCATCGTCGGTGAACCGCACCCGGCGTGCCGTGATGACCCGGTGTTCGGTGTCGACGCCGGATGCGGGGACGAACGAGGGATTGGCCGTGACGAGGTGGTCCATGATCGAACGGTATGGCGGCCTAGATGTCGAGTGACCTGCCCGAACGGGTGTGAATGCTGTCCGATCGGACAGGTCGGGAAGGCGAGAGGGCCCGCCGGCGCCCGGAGAAGTGCTTCGAGTGCTTCGTGAAAGCCCGCGATCAGTCGCCCGCACGCCGCTGACCTGGCGAGTTGTGAAGCCGGCAACGTGTGTGTAACTTATTCGAAGTCAGAGCGGCTCGCCGCGATGACAGCCCCGAGAACTTACACCGCAGGGCGACTTGCGGCCGAAGATCGAAGGTGCTAGGCTGGAATGGTTGCCCCGGAGACGGGGGAACAGACGAATTCAGCTCGCTGAAGTTCGCATCGAACAGTGTTTGGTGTGGTGTTGGCGGGTGTGTGTTCTTTGAGAACTCGATAGTGTGTCAAGTGGATTTTCTTGCGCCATATTTTTTGTGTGGTGTTCAAGGGGATGTACTTTTTTGGACAGATTTTTGGATGCCAGATTTTTTGGATTTGGTCAGGGTTTGTTGAGTCTCTTCTGACTGTTTGTGTTGAAACATTTTGTGTTTCTGCATTTTTGTTTGGAGAGTTTGATCCTGGCTCAGGACGAACGCTGGCGGCGTGCTTAACACATGC
>JASGFV010000235.1:0-5379 GCA_047605365.1 Gordonia sp. (in: high G+C Gram-positive bacteria) | reverse complement strand
ATCCAGCGCGAACTCGACGTCGTCCTTGTTGATCGGGTGCATGAACCCGACCTGCTTCTCGTCGCGATAGTTCTGATCGCGGAAAGTCAGCTCGACGACGTCGCCGCGATCGGTGTGATCCATGATCCCGGTGACATCGACGTTGTCGAACCGGTCGAGCACCTCCAGGATCGCCGGCTTGTCCGCCTTGCGGACGTGCACGATCGGCCGGACCACGTCGTCGGGCCCGAGCAGCGACGCCAGGGCCGCCGTGGTGTAGAGCGCGCACCCGTACTTGTCGAGCACGTCGCCGCGGTGAGTGACGATGTGGTCCTTGGGGATCGGTCCGAGGACCGCGATCTTTCGTCCCATCGCCGATCACGCCTTCGCTTCGGACTGCGGATTCTTGGTCAGCAGCTCGTCCATGTCCTCCAGGCTCTTGCCCTTCGTCTCCGGTACGAACTTCGCCACGAAGAAGAACGACAGCAACGCGAACGCGGCGTACATGAAGTAACCGAAGACCAGACTGAAGTCCTTGATGACCGGGAAGGTGACGGTGATGGTCCAGTTGGCGGCCCACTGACCGGCGGCGGCCAGCGACAGCGCGGCGCCGCGGATGCGGTTCGGGAACATCTCGCCCAGCAGCACCCAGACCACCGGGCCCCAGCTCATCCCGAAGAAGATGACGAAGCCGTTGGCTGCGAAGAGGGCGATCATGCCCCACGCGCCCGGCAGCGTCTTGACCAGCTCGCCCTTGTCGTTGAGCTCCTCGGTGAGCTGGCTGAAGCAGATCCCCACCAGTGCCAGGGTGATCGTCATGCCGACCGAACCCACCAACAGCAGCAGCTTGCGGCCCACCCGGTCGACCAGCGCGATCGCCACCAGCGTGGTCGCGATGTTGATCACCGAGGTGATCGTCGACGTCAGGAACGCCTGGCTCTCGTCGAAGCCGGCCGCCTGCCACAGCACGTTGGAGTAGTAGAAGACGACGTTGATGCCGACTGCCTGCTGGAAGATCGACAGCAGCAGACCGATCCAGACGATCGGATAGATCGAGCCGCTCGGGCTCTTCAGATCACGCCACGACGGCTTGGACTCGCCCTCCATGCTGGTGCGGATGCGCGTGATGGTGATCTCCAGATTGCGCTCGCCGAGCAGTCGCTCGAGCACCGCGCGCGCCTCGGGGAGACGCTGCTGGCTGATCAGGAAGCGCGGCGACTCCGGGATGGTGTTGGCGAGCACGCCGTACACGACCGCTGGAACGGCCATCGCCAGGAACATCCAGCGCCAGGCGTCCATGCCGAACCACAGCGGGCTGTTCGCGCCGTTCTCGGCCATGCTCTGCAGCGCGTAGTTGATCAGGAATGAGAGGAAGATGCCGAGCACGATGGCCAGCTGCTGCAGGGAGCCGAGGCGGCCGCGGAGTCGCGCGGGCGAGGTCTCGGCGATGTACGCCGGGGCGATCACCGACGCGATGCCGACCGCGATGCCGCCGATCACGCGGAACAGGATGAACAGGGTCAGACCGCCCGCGCCCCACGACGCCGGGGAGAACGCACAGCCCAGGGCACTGATGAAGAACAGGACCGCGGCGATCTTCATGACCTTCAGGCGACCGATGCGGTCGGCGATGCGGCCTGCCGAGAGCGCACCGGCGGCGGCGCCCAGCAGCGCCGAAGCGACCGCGAAGCCGAGGACGCCCGCGCCGATGTGGAAATCGTCCTGGATGCCGTCGATCGCGCCGTTGATGACGGCGGTCTCGTAGCCGAACAGGAGTCCGCCCAGCGCCGCGACCGACGCGATCCGGATGACCCCCTTGCCGCCGCCCTGATCGTCGTCGCCGAAAATCGACTCCACTTCGGGAGTCGGCCCGCCTTCACTCATGATGTGCCCTTCCGTAGGCCCACGAACGTTACAAACATGTGTCGTAGATCACTCTAGGGTTAGGACGGGGAATTCCGGACGAAATAGACCAGGGCCCTTCGTCTCTGACCGGCAGTCGTTCAGAGACCGAACATCGGAACCGGACTCACCAGGTCGACGGCGGCCAGCACCGCACCCGCGACCTGTGCACGACTTCCCAGATCAGACGGCACGATCCGGAGCGAGTTCGCGGCCACCGCGATGCACTCGCGCCGCACCACGTCCCAGATGGCCGGCAGCACGATCGAGGCCGCCCGCTCCATCTCGCCGCCGATCACCACGACGTCGGGGTTCAGCAGGTTCGCGATCGACGCGACTGCGCTGCCCATCAGCGCCCCGGCCTCCACGAGCGTCCGGCGGCACAGTTCGTCACCGCCCTCTGCCAGCGCCACGATCTCGGCGATCGACCGCGGCCCGTACACGTCCGCCACCCGCGCGGCGACCACCGGCACCGAGATCCGGGTCTCCAGACAGCCCCTATTGCCGCACCGGCAGAGCGCGCCGTTCTCGTGATCGAAGACGAGGTGGCCGATCTCGCCCGCGGTCCCGTCGCGGCCGGTCAGCAGTCGGCCGTCGAGCACGATCCCGGCACCCAGCCCGGCGCCGAACTTGATGAACGCCAGCGACCGGACCGAACCGTCGCCGCGGGCGGCCATCCGCCGGTACTCGGCGAGCGCGCCGAGGTTGGCGTCGTTCTCGGCGTGCCACGGCACGTCGAGGCCGAGGGCGTCGCGCGCCAGCTCAATGATGTTGCGGCCCTGCCAGCCGGTGACGATCCCCCGCGAACCGACGGTCCACGACTCGCGGTCGAGCGGCGCGGGCAGTCCGATCGCCGCGGCGACGATCTCCTCCCGCCCCACCCCCGTGCGGATCAGCAGTTCGGCGAACAGCCGGCGGGCGTGTTTGAGGACGGTGTCGGCGTCCGCGCCCTCGGGCAGGTCGTGCCGCGCCCCGGCCAGCACGTCGCAGTCACGGTCGGCGATCGCGACGGTGACGTGCCGGTGCCCGTAGTCGACGGCCACCACGAAGCCCGGCTGCTGAGCCAGGCAGACCATGTGGCGGCGGCCGCGCAGGGCCACCTCGACGACCCCGGTGTCGATCAGTTCTGCGACGATCGTCGACACCGTCGCACGCGACAGTCCGCTGATCCGGGCGATCTCCGCCTGGTGGATCGCCCCCGCGACCGCGACGGTCTCCAGGACCTTCTCGTGGTGGCGGCGGCGCAGGGCCGAAAGCGCTCCGGGGCGGACGTCGGACATGGTCTCAGCGCATCGCGTCGATCACTGCCGCACCGATACGGTCGACGTGTTCTCGCGCCGTCGGCGAGATCAGGCCCATGTTGAGGAAGCCGTGCATCGCGTCGCCCGCCCGGACCACCTGGGTCGGCACCCCGGCCCCGGTCAGTTCGGCGGCGTAGGCCAGGCCTTCGTCGCGCAGCGGATCGAACCCGGCCACCAGGACGTAGGCCGGCGGCAGCCCGGAGAAGTCGTCGGCCAGCAGCGGCGAGACCCGCGGATCGGTGCGGACGTCGTCGTCGGGCAGATAGTGGTCGACGAACCACCGCATGTCCTTCTCGGTCAGGAAGAAGCCGTCGGCGAACTCGCGGTACGACGCGGTCTCCTTGGACACGTCGACCACCGGGTAGATCAGGACCTGCAGGCAGGGCGTCACGTCGTCGTCGCGCACCTGGTGGCAGAGTCCGGCGGCCAGGTTTCCGCCGGCCGAATCGCCGGCGACGGCGATCTTGCGCGGATCCAGCCCCCACTGCGGCGCCTTCTCGACAGCGAAACGCCACGCGGCGAGCGCATCGTCGACGGCCGCCGGGAACTTGTGCTCCGGGGCCGTCCGGTAGTCGACGGAGAGCACGTCGGCTCCGGAGGCGACTGCCAGCGCGCGCACCGCGGAGTCGTGAGTGATCCGGCTGCCGATGACGAACCCGCCGCCGTGGAAGAACAGGAGCAGGCCGCGAGACGACGCGGCGTCCGCCCGATAGCGCGTCGCGCCCATCGGCCCGCCGGGGCCGTCGATCAGCAGGTCCTCTTCCACCGCGAACGGCGGGAAGGACTGCGCCATCGCCTGCGCGCTGAACTCCAGATTCCTGCGCGACACCGCGACCGACGATCCGGTCAGCCGCAGCACCGGAACATGGGCCGCAGCGGCGGCCACCGCGGTCAGTTCCGGCGCCAGACGCTCGCCGTCGGAGTTGACGTACGACAGGAAGCCCGCCGCATTCAGCGCCGACTCGGGGATCAGCGCGGCCAGCCTGAGCGCGCGCGATTGGGCCCGCAGAATCGCAGACTGCGGCGGACTTGTTGCACGACTCACAGCTGCCGAACTTATCACCGTCCGGTGACAACCGACACACGGAGGGATCGGTCCAGGTCGAAGCGCTGTGCGCGGCGCCCGGGAGAGACCTGTCCGGATGTTCCGGCGGCGGCTCGTCGTCGTCGCTGTGACAGACTTTCCCCATGCGCCTGCCTCTACGCACACGCGCCGCGCTCGCCGCCGCCGCCTCCGCCCGCTGGGCTTCTCGTGCCGCCGGACGCGGCAAGGGCTCGATGATCGGCGGCCTGGTCGCTGAGAAGATCGACCCGCAGATCATGTCCCGGCTGGCCGCTGGCAAGCGGACCGCGCTGGTGACCGGCACCAACGGCAAATCGACCACCACCCGGATGCTGGCCGCCGCGCTCGGCGGCCTCGGCGAGGTCGCCACACAGGCCGACGGCGCCAACATGGACGCCGGCATCATCGCGACGCTCAGCCTGACGCGCCCGGCGCCGATCTGCGCACTCGAGGTGGACGAGCTGCACGTCCCGCACGTCAGCGACGCCGTCTCCCCCGAGACGCTGGTGCTGCTGAACCTGTCGCGCGACCAGCTCGACCGGGTCGGCGAGATCAACGCCATCGAACGCCGCCTGCGCGCCGGCATCGACGCGCACCCGGAGACCGTGGTGATCGCCAACTGCGACGACGTGCTGGTCACCTCCGCCGCGTTCGACGCGAAGAAGGTGATCTGGGTGGCCGCCGGAGCCGGCTGGGTCGGCGACTCGGTCAGCTGCCCGCGCACCGGCGAGCCCATCGTGCGCAGCAACGACACCTGGTACTCCACCGGCGACGAGAACTTCCGCCGCCCGCAGCCGCAGTGGTGGTTCGACGACGAGAAGGTCTACGGCCCGAATGGTTTCAGCGCGCCGATGACGCTGGCGGTCCCCGGCCGCGCGAACCGCGGCAACGCCACTCAGGCGGTCGCCGCAGCTGTCGCGATGGGCGCCGATCCGGCCGCCGCGGTGGCCGCGGTCGGCACCGTCGGCGAGGTCGCCGGCCGCTACGGCACCGTGCAGCTCGGCGGCCACCGCATCCGCACCCTCCTGGCCAAGAATCCGGCGGGCTGGCAGGAGGCCCTGTCGATGATCGACCAGGACGCCGACAGCCTGGTGATCGCGGTCAACGGCCAGGTGCCCGACGGCGAGGACCTCT
>JASGFV010000234.1:0-5445 GCA_047605365.1 Gordonia sp. (in: high G+C Gram-positive bacteria) | reverse complement strand
ACGTCGGCGACCTCGTCGAGCGTCGCGGACATCGTGTACTCGGCCGCTTCGGTGGGGCCGAAGAGGTTGACCAGCTTCGCTCCCGGCACCCGGGAGCGGAAGGCCCGTGCCACTGCGGGCGGCAGCGCCTCGCCTCCGGAGAAGAGCACGTGCAGTCCGGGCAGCAGCGGATCGTCGTCGACCACGTCGAGGAATGCCGCGAGCAGCGACGGCACGAACTGCGCGACGGTGACCCCGAACCGGTCGATCAGGTCGGCCAGGTAGCGCGGATCGCGATGGCCGTTCGCGTCGGCGATCACCATCGTCTTCCCGGCGACCAGCGGCCACAGGAGTTCGAGGACTGAGGCGTCGAACGTGTGCGGAGTCTTGAACAGCAGGCGCTGCTCGCCGGCCGGTACGAGGCCGTCGAACCACGCCACGAAGTTCCGCACCGCCCGGTGCGAGACGGTGACGCCCTTCGGCCGGCCGGTGGAGCCCGAGGTGAACAGCGTGTACGCGGCGTCCTCGAGGCGCGGTGACACGTCTCCACCGACAGGCTCGACGACGGAGAGCTCCGCCGTCGCGTCGATCTCGACCACCGGGACGCCGAGGGATTCCACGAACCCCGGCAGTCGCTGACCGCGACGGACCGCCACCGCTTGCACGCCCGCCGTGTCGGAGATGTACTGCGCACGCTCGACTGGCGCCGTCACGTCGATCGGGACGTACTGGGAGCCGGCCGCCATGATCGCGTGGACGGCGATCACCAGCTCGGCGGAGCGGTCCATCACCACGCCGACTGTCGAACCGCGACCGATTCCGGCCTCGACGAGACGTCGGACGAGATCCTCGGTACGGCCGCCGAACTCGGCGTAGCTCATCTCGCGGCCTCCGGCGACCAGCGCCACCGCGTGCGGCGCACGGCGCACACTGGCGGCGACCGCGTCGGCGATCGTCTCCTGAACGGCCGCCGAGGTCGCCCCGCGCGACTCGCTGTTCACTCGCTCGAGTTCGGCGGGAGGCATGAGTGCGATGTCGCCGATGATCGCCGAGGGCTCAGCGGTCGCCGTCTCGAGAAGCGCGAGCAACCGCTGCGCCAGGATCTCGATCGACGTACGTTCGAAGAGGTCGGTCGCGAAGGTGAACACACCGGGCCAGGCATGCCCCTTCTCGGCCGTGGTGACGGTGAGATTCAGATCTACCTGCGCCGGTGTCTCGCCCGCGCCGATCGCTTCCACGGAGAGTCCGCCGACCTCCACCGGCTCGCCGTCGGTGGCGACCGGATCGACCGAAAGGATCACCTGAACGACGGGCGAGAAGGCTTCGGACCGGACCGGGTTCAACGCGTCGACGATGGACTCGAACGGGACGTCGGCGTGGTCGAACGCTTCCAGGTCGTCGTTCCGCACTCGCCCGATCAGCCCTTCGAAGGACTCGTCGGCACGGACTGACGTCCGCAAGACCAGCGTGTTCACGAACATGCCGACCAGCGATTCGGCTCCTCGGCGGCCACGACCGTCGATCGGGGTTCCGAGCACCACGTCGCCGCTTCCGGACAGACCCGCCGACAGCGCCGCGAATGCGGCGTGCAGCACCATGAAACGCGTCGACTCGTTGGCGACGGCCAACGCCTCGATGCGTGCGGCGAGCGCGGCCGGGATCTCGAACGCGACCTGTGCCCCGCGATGCGAGGCGACGAGCGGCCGCGGATGGTCGAGCGGCAGCAGATGGACGTCGGGGGCTCCGGCCAACCGGTCCCGCCAGAAGGTCAGCTGCCTGCCGAGCACGGATTCGGGATCCTCCGGCGATCCGAGCACGTCACGCTGCCAGATCGCGAAGTCGACGTATTGCACGTCCCGACTGGCGTACACGGGAGCGCGCCCTTCGACGCGCGCGGCGTAGGCGTTCAGGAGGTCACCGGCCATCGGGCCGAACGACTGACCGTCGAACGAGATGTGGTGCACGACGAGCGCCAGCACCCACTCTTGCGGACCGGAGCGGAACAATCTCACCCGGACCGGCCACCCGCGTTCGAGGTCGAAACCTCGCAGCACCTGGGACTCGAGGGCTTCCGCCGAGTACACTTCGGCCCAGTCCAGCCTCTCGACGGCTTCGGCCGTCGGCGCCACCGCCTGGTAGGGCTCGCCGTCACGCGACGGGTAGCGGGTGCGCAACACCTCGTGCTGGGCGACAGTGTCGGCCACTGCCTGACGCAGCGCGCGCACGTCCAGTTCACCGCGCAGCCGCAGGACCGTCGGAAGGTTGTACGTCGGAGCCTGCGGGTCGAGCCGGTTGATGAACCACATCCGCTGCTGCGCATACGACAGCGGCGGATGCTCCGGCCGCGGCGTCACGGCGACGATGGGCGCGAGTGCGGGCTGTTTACCGGCCGAGGCGGAGATCAACGCGCGCACGCTCGGGGCCGCGAACAGGTCGCGCACAGTCAGTTCCACGCCGAGCACTTCGCCCGCTCTCGACACCACGCGCATCGCCGACAGCGAGTTGCCGCCCGCGTCGAAGAACGACTCCGTGACGCCGGTCCGCTCCACGCCGAGGACCTGAGCGAACACCGCGGCCACCGCGATCTCGTCGTCGGTCTCCGGCGCCGTGTAGTCGGCCGGCGCGGCGTCGAAGTCCGGCGCGGGCAGCCGGTTGCGGTCGAGTTTTCCTGCCGCGTTGAGCGGAAGATCGTCCCGCACGGTCCACAGCGTGGGCCGCATGTGGACCGGCACGCTCACGGCCACCGCTTCGCGGACCGCGTCGAGATCGACGTCGCCCGGCGACACGTAGCCGACCAGGTGATCGGAGCCCTGCGGCCCGGTCACCACCGCCGCGGCGGCGTGGCGCACCCCGGGGACCGCGACGATCGCCGCTTCGATCTCGCCTAGCTCGACGCGCTGGCCGCGAAGTTTCACCTGCAGATCGGCGCGCCCGACGTATTCGAGCTCCCCGTTCGGGGCGCGCCGAACCAGATCGCCGGTGCGGTACATCCGGCTTCCGTCGGCCGCGTACGGGTCGGCGACGAACGCCGTGGCCGTGAGCGCCGGCCGGTGCACGTAGCCGCGGGCCAGGCCTTCGGCTGCCAGGTAGAGCTCACCGACCACACCGGGAGGCGTCTCGTGCAGGCGCGAGTCGAGGACGCGCCCCACGAATCCGTCGATCGTGCGGCCGATGGTGACCGGCTTGCGCGGCATCATCCGGCCGCGCGTCGCCCACACAGTCGTCTCCGACGGTCCGTAGAAGTTCCACAGTCGGCGTCCCCGGGCGGTCCAGCGAACGACCAGCTCCGGCGGGCACGCCTCGCCGGCGGTGGCGAGGTTGCGGACGAACTCCGCGCGTTCTGGATCCAGCGTGGCCAGCACGGACGGGGTGATCACCATGTCGGTCACTTCGTCGCGCTCGAGGATCTCGTCGAGCACGTCTCCGGCGTAGTCGTTCTGCGGTGCCACCACCAGCGTGTGACCGGCCGTGATCGCCCAGGCCATCTCGAAGAACGAGGCGTCGAAGCTGAGCGACGCGACGTGCAGGATCCGGGTGTCCGGGTCGTCGATCCGCGGACCGGTGACCTTCTGATAGTTCGCCGCCAGATCTGCCATGCCCCGATGGGACACGGCGACGCCCTTCGGCTTTCCGGTCGATCCGGACGTGTAGATCACGTAGGCGAGGCCGTCGAGGCGGACCGAGCCGTTGCGCTCGTCGTCCGCGATCGGGGCGTCCGACGCCGATTCGGCTTCCAGATCGGTCAGCGGAGTCCAGTCGCGCAGCGCACCGGGGACCTTTGCGTGGGAGTTCGCGACGATCCCGGATCGCACCTCTGAATCGCCCAGCATGTAGTCGATGCGGTCCGCCGGAAACTCCGGGTCGATCGCCAGGTAGGCAGCACCGGACTTGACGACGCCCCACACCGCGATCACCGATTCGACCGACCGTTCCATGCCGATCGCGACGACTTCGCCAGGTCGCACGCCGCGGGCGATGAGCGCCCGCGCGACGCGGTTCGTCCGAGACTCGAAGTCGTCGTACGACAGTTCGGCGCCGTCGCAGATCAGCGCGGGATGCCAGGGATCGAGATCCCGCGCGGCGAGGATGTCCGGCAGGGTGCCGGGCTCGGTGGAGCCCTCGTGCGCGGCGGGCGATGCGTATTGTCGTGCGCCGACCGCTTCCCGAGTGGTCGACGGGGCGACCGCGAGGTCGCCGATCGCCGTCCGCTGATCTGCAGCCATCTCGGCCACGACGCGGCTGTACACCTCGGCGAATCCGGCCACCGTGCGCTCGTCGAAAAGTGCTGTGGCGTAGAGGAAGTCCACTTCGATGGGGCCAGCCGGACCGACGCCGTTCGCGCCCACGGTGAGGTCGAACTTGGCCACGTGGTCGTCGGTCGAGATCGGCTCGACGCCGATTCCGCCCACCGTCGCGCCGTCTTGCTGCGCGTCCTTCTCCCCGTAGGTGAAGGCGATCTGCGCGAGCGGCGAGTACGCCGTCGAATGCGGGGGCGCCAGTGCCTCGACCAGGTCGTCGAACTGCACGTCGGCGTGGCCGAAGGCTCCCAGGACCGCCTCGCGGACTTCGTCGAGCAGGTCGCCGACGGTCCGCGCCGGATCTGCGCCGACCCGCAGGATCAGCGTGTTGACGAACATGCCGATCAGGTCTTCGATCTCGTGCTTGGTGCGTCCCGCCGTCGGCGCGGCGACCACCGCTTCGCTGCTCGCGGACAGACGCGCGACGGTCACCGCCAGTGCGGCGTAGAGCGCCATGAATCGCGTGATCCGGTACGTTCGGCACATCTCGTCGATCTGCGCGGCGGTCGACGCGTCGAGCGTCGTCGACACCACCGCGCCGGCCGGGTCGAAGACCTCCGGCCGCGGGCGGTCGCGCGGCAGGTCGGTGACGACCGGCAGTGCTTGCAGTCGTTCCCGCCAGTAGGCGAGCTGACGGCCGATGAGGCTCTGCGGATCCGCCTTGTCGCCCAAGACGTTTCGCTGCCACAGCGCGTAGTCCGCGTACTGGATCTCCAGCGGCGCCTGCTCCGGCACGGCCGGATCCAGCCGGTGAGCGTACGCGGCGAGCACGTCGCGAAGCAGCACCGGCGTCGACGATCCGTCGAACGCGATGTGGTGCACCACGATCAGCAGTTCGGCTGCTCCATCACCGCGGCGCAGTCGACCGCGGATCGGCAGTTCACGCGTGACATCGAAGCCGGTGGCGGCCGCCGCAATCAACTCTTCAGTGGTCTGCACCTCCCGCCAGTCGAAGGCGAGCATCGCGTCGGCCTGCGACGCCACCCGCTGCACGGCCCCGGATCCTGCCTGCGGATAGGTGGTCCTCAGCACCTCGTGACGTGCGACGACGTCGCGGATCGCCCCGACGAGATGATCGACGTCGAGTTCTCCGGTAAGCCGCACGGCCATCGGTATGTTGTAGGCGTTGGACCGGGGATCCATCTGGTTGAGGGCCCACATCCGCTGC
>JASGFV010000233.1:0-5465 GCA_047605365.1 Gordonia sp. (in: high G+C Gram-positive bacteria) | reverse complement strand
TGCCTGTGCCCACGGTCCAGGCTCGTCGGGGTCAGCAGTGGTCGAGGCTGCCTTCCACCACGAACGACCGCCACGGCCGCATCGGCTCCGGACCGTGCCCCGGGTCCACCCCGACGATCCTCCGCCCGCCGATCCACACCGTGGCGTGCTTGGCGTAGAAGTCCGCCGCCATGATCACCCCGCCGGGCCCCGGCGCCACCGTGTCGGCGCTGCGCCAGTCCACCAGGTTCGAATGGCCGTGGATCTGACTGAACGGCATGTTCGCGTCGGCCCAGCCGGGGATCAGCTCACTGCTCGACTCCGCCCAGATCGGGCCCGCATACGGGTTGGCCCGCCCGGTCAGCATCCGTCCCGATGAGAAGAACACCGGATCGTCGCCCCGGACCATCTGATTGAGCCGGCGCGCGGCCTCTCCGGACGACGCCGGGGCGCCCAGCCCGTGCGACCAGAAGCCCGCCGTCAGCCCCGCGTGGGTCACCAGGAACGATTCGTCGGGCGTCACGATCGACGCCGCGCCGACCAGCTTCCCGCGCTTCCACCATTTACGCAGCACCGACGTCGACGGCCGGCTGATCTGGTCGGGCCACAGGAACTCGGGCGGACGCAGATAGAACGCCTCGTGGTTGCCCATCAGCTGGATCCAGCGGTCCGGGTGCCGCTCCAGATATGTGCCCACCAGCTCCACGACGGCGTCGGATTCGGGGCCGCGGTGCACCAGATCGCCGACCTGCACCACGGCGAGGCCGTCGGGCAGCTCGCCGTCGTTCTCCACCCCGAGGAGGCGCAGCTCTGCGCGCAGCTCGTCGAGATGTCCGCCGACATCGCCGATCACCGCTATGCGCATACGTCCCTCCCGCGAGGTCTGCGCAATCGACGACGTCGTGCGCGGGAACGCCACTCGCGGCTCGGTGTCGATCCTGCCGCAACGAAGCGCCGGCCGAAGCGGGCTTCTCGAGGCCGGGCAGACTTCTGCCGGGGTCTCGCAAAAGTCCGTGCAGACGCGGCCGCACCGCCGCCTGGGTAGTCTCGCGGACAGGAGACCGGCGCGCCTCGCACCCGGCCGCCCACCCCCGACTTTCGGAGCCGCATGTTCGACGAGACACCGGGCGACGCCGTCCGGCAGGCGACCGACAACAGCTGGTTCGAGCGCCTCGCCCGCGCCGGCTATGTGGTGAGCGGCCTGCTGCACCTGCTGATCGCCTACACCATGATCCGGCTGGCCTTCGGCGACGGCGGCACCGCCGACCAGTCCGGGGCCCTCGGAATCTTCGCGTCGTCGCCCGGCGGCCGATTCGCGCTGTGGATCGCCGTGGTCGCGCTCGTCGCGATGGCCCTGTGGAGGTTCGCCGAAACACTCATCGGACAGCATCCGGCCGATCCGGCTCCACACGAGGACGGCGGCTGGTTCGGGCGCATGCAAGCCCTGTCCCTCGCCGCGGTGTACGTGGTCTTCGCCTGGACGGCCGCCCAGTTCGCGCTCGGTCACGGCCGGTCGAGCGGCCGGCAGAACGCCGGACTCTCGGCCCGCCTCATGAGCTCGACGGCCGGCCAGGCCGTGCTGGTCCTGGTCGGACTCGTGATCATCGGCGTCGGCGTCTACCACGTGCACAAGGGAGTCAGCCGATCGTTCCTCGACGACCTGAAGTCAGCCGACAACCACGCCGTCGCCGTCACCGGAGTCATCGGCTACACCGCGAAGGGCCTGGTCCTCGGGGCCGTCGGCGTCCTGGTGATCGCCGCCGCCCTCACCGCCGACCCTGCCAAAGCCACCGGCCTCGACGGCGCGGTGAAGACCGCCGCCGGCTGGCCCGCCGGGCAGGCGCTGCTCGTCGTCGCCGCTCTCGGGCTCGCCGCGTACGGCGTCTACTCGTTCGTCATGGCCCGGCACGCCCGGATGTAGCTCTAGCCCCAGAACCGCCAGCCCGGAGGGGCGGGCGGCCAGCTCGGGTCCGGCCGCCAGTCCGGACCCGGCAGCCATCCGGCGGGCGGCTGCGGCCAGCCCGGCGGACTGCGGAAGGCCTGCCCACCGGACGGAGGCCTGACTTCAGACGCCGACGCGAACGACACTGTCGACGTCTCCGGGACTGCGGGCGACGGATAGGGGTGCTGGCTGAGGTTCGGCACCGGATGGCCGGGCGACGACTGGTACGTCGGCGCTGCCGGGTAGGCGGGTGCCGGCGCGCTCAGCGCGGCGCCGCGCAGATAGTTCCAGCCGTCCTTCAACTGCACCGCGGGCTGACGCAACGCCATCGACGGTTCGCGCCCCAGCTCTCGGGCCCGTTGCTCGGAGTAGAGCACGCCGACCGCGATCATCCAGAGCGGTGAGAACACGAAGTCGAAGAGCAGCGGGATCACCATGACCGCGGGCGACGCCGTCGCCGTCTGGACGACGACGAACAGCAGATTCAGCACCGCCCACGCCGCCGTGCACCCGAGCAGCGGCCAGAAGATCGACTTGGCGAGCTCGACTCCGCGCCGTACGGCCGCGAACGGTCCGCAGTTCTCGAAGACGACCGCCCACGGCCCCATATAGATGAACACCAGGAGGGGCTCGACGACGATCGCGACCAGCACGAAGCCCGCGATCTGGCTGCGCGTGACCGCCCACGCGAGCACGTTGACCACGGTCAGCACGACCATGACCGGCACCGTGACGGCGAAGTACCAGCCGACGAGCGGAAGCAGCCTCGACCGCAGGCGAGCAAAGACCGCCTTCAGGTTCGGCCGCCCGGCGTTGATCACCTCGTCGGCCGAGGAGATGATCGTGCCGAGCCAAGGTGCGGAGAGGGCCGCGGGCAACACCAGAGCAAACAGCAAGCCGACGAGCACCCCGAAGACCGCCACCCCGGGCCCACCGGCCCTCGTGGCAGCGGTGATCAGTCCGAAGAACACGACGAAGAACAGCACCATCGCCACGGCCGCGACCGCATAGACGCCGAGCGTCACCGCGATGACGATCGGCCAGATCCGAAGGAAGATCGCCCACGTCGACGCCACGAGCCGGCCGAGGCTGAACCGCGGCAACGGCAGCGGCGCGGGAGCCGCCGAGTACTGAGGAATCACCGTGCCAGGCTAGGACCGGCCCGCCCCGAACGCGCACCCAGAACGCGTCGTACGGCGAATTTCGCCCGATCAGGCGACCTCGATTGCCCGGATCGCACCGTTTCGCGGAGCGCCGTCGCCCACCCAGAGCTACAGAACAGACAATGCCGTAGGTCCTTACCCGCACATCCGGTAACGAACGACGGCACTGCCGTCGCCCCGCGCTCACGTCCCACAGGGCCGTGACCTATTACCCGGATCGGGTAAAAATCGACGGCACCGCAGACGCTCAGGGGTCCGGGGGCGCTAACCCCGCGCCATGTCGACGAACTTCGACAGGTGCAACTGATGCGCGACAGTGATCGTCGCCGTCGGACCGTTACGGTGCTTGCCGACGATGATGTCCGCCTCACCCGCGCGCGGGTCGTCGCGCTCGATGGAGTCGGGCCGGTGCAGCAGGATGACCAGAACGAATCCCACACCACTGCGTACCAGGCCCCACTTTTGTCCAGGTGCGGATATTGCCCTCCCCGTAGGCGCTGCCGTTGAAAGTGGTTACGGAGAAGGCTCCTGGCTGCAGACACGCGATGTTGTGACTGAATCCCCCGTTATCGGTGTGCAGTTTGACCTCGCCGCAGATGGCGCGGCCTGGCCGCAGCTGTTCATCGCGATCCTGGCCGAATGCGACAGCCTCTAACTAAGACAGCGGCGGTGACGGTGCATGCACTGTCACGATCCCACGGAGCATCTACACGCCATCGGAGTCCGATCGAAGAATCGTGGCCTACCCGCACTCCAATGTCCCAGAACAGATGCGAACGACCCGGATGGACAGCGCACGCCAATACCCGGGCGGCCGCCGCCGGACTCATCCACTCACCGGCGTTGCCAATACGAGTCATCTGCGATTCATCCTCCACGTTCGTACAGCTTCTGGACGTATGTCTACCGCCAGGAGTCTCGATGCCCCGCAGCGCACAGGTAGTCGTTAAATACGACGTTTGTCACCGTCGTGGCGAACGAAAGTTGGGGAACGAAGTGTGCTGTGACGCCTCCCAGATCAATCCATGCATACCCATGAGCTGCACCGCTCGTTGTGTTGAACAGCTGATCGGTCAGTATCCCGCTGAGGGCGGGACCATAGCCCATTCGACGTAGAACGTTGGCAAATACGTTCTGCTTCATGGCGTCGAGGAGTACTGATTCACTGACACGCACTTTCGGAGGATGAGGATTGCGATACCTTGCTAGCTGCCTTATCGGAGATCCGCTCGCGGGGACAATCTGCGGCAGACAGTGATCGCGAGCATTGTGGACATCAATCTGGTCGATGTACTTGGCTGCGGACTTAACCTCGAGCTTGTAGATGCTACCCATCCGCTCCACAGCTCCGGAGGCGTCTGTTTCTGTCACAACGTAGCTCGCGTGGGATGCGGAGAGTAGTGCTATCCGGATACACGCCATCAGTGCAGGTACCGACAGTCCCATACCAGCCTGTGTGACAGCGTCCGCAGCATACTTCAAGTTCAGGACTGCATGGTCCAACGCATTGCGAAGCAACACAGACGGCAACGCCGTGATCGGCGCATCTGAGAAAGCATCGTCGAGGTCGGCTATCGCCGACCCATCTGTTGCGGCCGTGGTTCCGAGCTCAGTCAGGGCCCTCGCCATGTCATCGAGTAGTGCGGCGCATCGACCATACTCCTCGCCGTCGCGCCCCTCTGAATCAGTGTCGAGATAGTGCTCGAACATACTCAATCTCCTCTCCAGTTCGTCCAGGTCACAGCAGGCCTGCGAGGTAGTTGACAACGATCGCTTGTGCATCCTCCATCGCGTGACCGTCGTCCGCCGTGCCGCTCGAGGACAGATCGAATGCGAACTGACCGGCATGAATCTTCGGATCAGCGACTTCGAGTAGTACCACGAGATCGTCTTCGGTGGGCGTGCCCAGGCGCTCGGCGGTCTCCGTGATCGAGCAGCCTGTCACGCGGCCGGCATTCGCGGCCCTGCGTCAAGTCGACCAGTACACGACCTCCAGCCCCATTGCCGGGGCACTGAAGGTGTCAGAATCGCTTCCCGGTAGCCCCGGGGCGGTAGCCGCAGGGGAAGATCAGTCGGCCCACTCGACGCTGTTGATCCGCCAGTAGCCGTCGCTTCCGCGCAAATAAGAAATCACCTGATGACTGGTGGACACTTCGGGGTCTTCGCCGAGCAGGTTTGCCGTGGTGGTGATTCGGACCTCCAGCGTCAGGGTCGGGGGAGGTCCAGCGGCGAATACGGGTTCTCCGACTGTCTCGCTGCTCGTCACCGACTTGAACTGGTAGTGGGCCTGATTGTTCTCACACGCCTGAGCGTTCGAGGTGGCCTCACCGTTGTCTCGGCGGAAATCGGCGAGGTACGAGGAGGTGGCGACCGACTGCATC
>JASGFV010000232.1:0-5536 GCA_047605365.1 Gordonia sp. (in: high G+C Gram-positive bacteria) | reverse complement strand
CGGTCCGGACCTCGCCTTCGGCCCCGAGGTGGTCAAGGGCGGTCGAACGCAGTGCCTCGAAGGGTCGCCCGCCGCCCTGTTCCCGGCCCTGCGATCGTTCGACATGACCTGGGACTCGTCGATGGCCGCCGACCATCCCGGCATCTTCTGGCCCGCCAAGAAGCAGAGCATCTGGGAGTTCGCTATCCCCTACGTCTACTCGCCGGGGCTGCGCCGTCGGCAGACCGCGCTCGACTACAACTTCTGGTACAGCTTCAACGGAGCCAAGAACCAGCCTCGCACCGCTCCGAAGCTCCGCAGGATCGTGCGCCAGACCTACGAGTACATGTACGACCGCGCCTTCCACGGCAACCGCGCGCCCATCGTGGTCGCCAACCACTTCAACGAGTGGAACGGCAACTCGTTCAACCCGGCGACGGCCGACTTCATGCGCGAGACCTGCTCCCGCCCGGAGACCCGGTGCGTGACGCACCAGGATCTGGTCGCCTGGCTGGAACTGCAGGACCCGAAGGTGCTGGCCGACCTGCAGAAGCAGCCGGCCGTCGCCGTCGACGCCGAGCGCTAGTCCAGCGGCACACGCCGCACGCAGCCGTCGAACGCGTCGGCCGCCTCGATCTCGTCGCGCGTGACGCCCAGCATGTACAGCACGGCGTCGAGGTACGGGTGGTCGAGCGTCGCGTCGGCCACCTCGCGCAGCGCCGGCTTGGCGTTGAACGCGATGCCCAGGCCGGCCGCGGCCAGCATGTCCATGTCGTTGGCGCCGTCGCCGACGGCCACGGTCTGCTCCATGGGGACGCCCATCTGCTCGGCGAACGCGCGCAGCGCCCGCGCCTTGCCCGGGCGGTCGACGACCTCGTCGATCACCCGGCCGGTGAGCCGTCCGTCGAGCACTTCGAGCGTGTTGGCCCGGACGAAGTCCAGTTCCAGTTCCGCGGCGAGCGGTTCGATCACCTGGCGGAAGCCGCCGGAGACCACACCGCAGTGGTAGCCGAGCCGGTTGAGGGTGCGGATGGTGGTGCGCGCGCCCGGAGTCAGCTCCAGTGACTGCGCGACTTTGTCGATCACCGAGGCGTCCAGGCCTTCCAGGGCGCGGACCCGCTGGTGCAGCGACTCCGCGAAGTCCAGCTCGCCCCGCATGGCGGATTCGGTGACCGCGGCCACCTCGGCCTCCCGGCCGGCCTCGGCGGCCAGCATCTCGATCACTTCGCCCTGAACCAGGGTCGAGTCGACGTCGAACACGATGACCCGCTTGGCCCGCCGCGCCAGCCCGCCCCGTTCGACCGCCACGTCGACGCCGAATTCCGAAGCCACCGCGCTCAGGCCGGTGCGCAGCGCCACGTCGGCCTCTCGGCCGTGCCCCACCGACACCATGAGCTCCAGTCCGGTCAGCGGGTAGTCGGCGACGCCGCGGATCGAGTCGATGTTGCCGCCCTGCCCGGCCAGTTCGGCCGACAGCGCCGCGAACGCGGCGGCGGAGACCGGGCTGCCCAGCACCACCACGGCGTGGGTCGACGGCGGGTTCCCGTCGCGCACGTCGCCCTCGCTGAACTCGACGTCCATGCCGAGCTGCGCCATCGGGCCGGCGACGGCCGCGCGCAGGTCACCCAGATCCGAGTCCGCGGCCACCAGCACGCCGAGCGTCAGATGGTTGTGGATCACCACCTGCTCCACGTCGAGCAGATCGACGCCGCGCTCGGACAGCACTCCCATGAGCGACGACGTGACGCCCGGCTGGTCCGGGCCGCTCACCGTGATGAGGATCGACTGTTTCGCTTCGGAATTGTCCACCAGTGAATTATGAACGGCCCCTGCGGACAGAAAGAAACCAGGCCGCCCGAGTGTGACTCGGACGGCCTGGTTCTGTGCTGAGTGCGCAGTCGGCTTACTTCTCCGGCTGGTCGGGACGCTGCTGCGGGTCGGCGTCGGCGCCCACCGCGACCGGATGGTTGTGCTTGTCGCTGCCCCAGCCGACGTGCGCTTCGTCGCGCATGCGCTCCACCATGTGCGGATAGTGCAGCTCGAACGCCGGGCGCTCCGAACGGATGCGCGGCAGCTCGGTGAAGTTGTGACGCGGCGGCGGGCAGGAGGTCGCCCACTCGAGCGAGTTGCCGAAGCCCCACGGGTCGTCGACGGTCACGACCTCGCCGTAGCGGTAGCTCTTGAAGACATTCCACATGAACGGCAGCATCGACAGGCCCAGGATGAAGGCGCCCACGGTCGACACCATGTTCAGCTCGGTGAAGCCGTCCGACGGCAGGTAGTCGGCGTAGCGACGCGGCATGCCCTCGTTGCCCAGCCAGTGCTGCACCAGGAACGTCGTGTGGAAGCCGATGAAGGTCAGCCAGAAGTGCCACTTGCCCAGCGTCTCGTCGAGCATGCGGCCGGTCATCTTCGGGAACCAGAAGTACACGCCGGCCAGCGTCGCGAAGACGATGGTGCCGAAGAGTACGTAGTGGAAGTGCGCGACTACGAAGTAGGTGTCCGAGACGTGGAAGTCGATCGGCGGGGCGGCCAGCAGGACGCCGGTCAGACCGCCGAAGAGGAAGGTCACGATGAAGCCGATCGAGAAGAGCATCGGCGTCTCGAACGTCATTCGACCCTTCCACATGGTGCCGATCCAGTTGAAGAACTTCACACCGGTCGGGACCGCGATCAGGAACGTCATGAACGAGAAGAACGGCAGCAGGATGGCGCCGGTGACGTACATGTGGTGCGCCCAGACGGCCACCGACAATGCGGCGATCGACAGGGTGGCGTACACCAGGCCCGAATAGCCGAACAGCGGCTTGCGGGCGAACACCGGGAAGACCTCCGACACGATGCCGAAGAACGGCAGGGCGATGACGTAGACCTCGGGGTGCCCGAAGAACCAGAACAGGTGCTGCCAGAGGATCACGCCGCCGTTGGCCGGATCGTACAGGTGCGCACCGAACTGGCGGTCCACCTCCAGGCCCAGCAGGGCCGCGGTCAGCAGCGGGAAGATCAGCAGGATCAGGACGCTGGTCACCAGGATGTTCCAGGTGAAGATCGGCATGCGGAACATGGTCATGCCCGGTGCGCGCAGGCACACGACGGTGGTGATCATGTTGACCGCGCCCAGGATGGTGCCCAGACCGGCCGCGCCCAGACCCATGATCCACAGGTCGGCGCCGATGCCCGGCGAGTGCACCGCGTCGGTCAGCGGGGTGTAGGCGGTCCAGCCGAAGTCGGCCGCGCCGCCCGGGGTGAGGAAGCCGCCCAGGGCCACCAGGTTGCCGAACAGGAAGAGCCAGTAGCCCATCGAGTTCAGTCGCGGGAAGGCGACGTCGGGCGCGCCGATCTGCAAAGGCAGCACGAAGTTCGCGAAGCCGATGACGATCGGAGTGGCGAACATCAGCAGCATGACGGTGCCGTGCATGGTGAACAGCTGGTTGAACTGCTCGTTCGACAGGAACTGCAGGCCCGGGTGCGCGAGCTCGGCGCGCATCAGCAGGGCCATCAGACCGCCCACCAGGAAGAAGGCGAAACAGGTCACGATGTACATCTGGCCGATCAGCTTGTGGTCGGTCGTCGTGATGAGCTTGTAGAAGAACGACCCCTTGGGCTGGTAACGCTCAGGGTATGGGCGTTCCGGCACCACGACTGTCGTCGGCTGGTCTACCGCGGTCACAGATCCTCCTCCTGGGGCGCCACTGGCACCTGGACTCTCATCCATTCGAGCACTCACGTCGCCTGGGCAGCGTCGCTGTTGATTTCTGATCCTAAACCAGTCTGCGCCGACACACCGAGCGGGTCCTACGATCTGTCGTATTCGGCGCGTTGATCCCCGGGTTTCCGCAGGTCGTGCCGGACGATCGGGGCGACGCGGCGACCCCGGGGAGCCCTGTCGGCGCTCTGCTAGCGTGAGCGGGTGCGCAGAATCCCCCCGATGACCGTTTCCACGCCGCGGAGCCGCTGGGCGGCTCGGGCGACGGCGTTCGCCATGGCCGGAGTGATCGTCGGCGGCGTCTCTGCCTGCGCCGACGAGGACCACGCGCTGCGCACCCCGGACGGCAAGATCATCTCGACGTCCACCACGCGCGTCGCACAGGTCAACATCGTGAACCCCGAGCGCGACTTCTCCAAGACCTGCCTGGCCCCCACCGTGCCCGATCAGGGCGAGAGCGACGTCGCGCGCGTGGTGGTGACCGATCCGGCACTGCTCGACGCGATGTGCGCGCTGGGCCTGGGGTCGCACGTGACGGCGGTGGCCGCCGAGCCGGGCTCCGTGCCCGCCTACCTCGGTCCGGAGTTGACCGCGGTCCCCGCGATCGGTACGTATCCGTCGGCCGCGCAGGTCTCGGAGGCCAAGCCGGCACTGATCCTGTCGACGCCGGACACCGAGTCGACGGCGGCGGCCGTCCACGACACCGGGGCCGCCGGATCGGCGCGGACCGTGAACGTCACCACCGGCGCCGACTGGCGCACCACTTTCACCCAAGTCGCCGCAGCACTGAACCGCAACGACGCCGCGCGCCAGCGTCTCGACGAGTTCGACGCCGAGGCCAAGCGCACCGGCACCGTGCTCGACGCCCCGCACAATCAGGTTTCGCTGGTCCGCTTCACGAAGTCCGCCGAGATGCTGGAGGGCACCGGCAACTTCGCCGCGGGCATTCTCTCCGCGATCGGCGTGCAACGCCCGGCGGCGCAGCGCGGCCCGGACGCGGTGAAGGTGACCGACGCGAACTTCAAGGACGCCGACGCCGACCTCATCTACATCAGCTACGACTCGCCGTCCGGCCTGGACCGCGCCAAGAGCGTGATGGACGGCGACGAGTGGCAGGACATGGGCGCCCCGACGTGGAAGCGCGTCCTGTGGGTCGACGACGCGGTCTGGTACCGCGCCAGCGGTCTGGCGGCGGCGTGGCTGGTGCTCAACGACGTGAAGTCGTCGCTCAACGGCAGCTCGGCCGGCGAATAGCGTCCTCGTCGATACTTTTCTTGTCGGCACCTTCTGATAGACCGGCGTGGTGACTGCGACAGTGCCCGACCGCCTGCCCCTGCGGGCGCTGTGGCGTCCGGGTCTCGGTCTGGCGCTGTGGCCCGCCGAACCCTTCGACAAGCTCAGGGAGCGGGCCGAGCGTCGTTCGCCGGCCGAGCCTGTCGAAGCCTCCGCCCCTCCCCCGCTCAGCGAACTCGTCGACCTGCCGGGTGCGGTCGCCGACCTGCTGGCCCGCCGCAGACTGCGGCACACCGTGGACCTGCGCGGACCGCTCGGCGCCCGCGAGCTGCGACCGACGACGAGCATCGGCGTCCCGACCGCCGTGGAACTCCTGGACCGCTGCGAGCATCTCCGGACCGGCGGCGACGTCGCCTTCTACCGGTACCTGCTGTCCGGGGTGAGGCACTTCATCCGCTCCGGCTCGGTGGCTCCCGGAATGCGGATGCTCGACGGCGAGTCGAGCCTGCAGTGGTTTCCCATGCCCACCGCGGCGTGGCGCGGCTGGCTGACAGTGGTCACCGCGTCGGCGCCCGAGTCGCTGGCCGCCAACGGCGGCGACGCCGCGCTCGCCGACTT
>JASGFV010000231.1:0-5570 GCA_047605365.1 Gordonia sp. (in: high G+C Gram-positive bacteria) | reverse complement strand
CCGGCACGTCGCCCGCAGCGACTGCGGCGCGGGCCGCGATCTTGTCGCCCATCGTCGCGATGGCGCCCGCGGGCGGGCCGATGAAGACGATCCCGGCGTCGTCGAGCGCGGCGGCGAAGGCCGCGTTCTCGGACAGGAAGCCGTAGCCGGGATGCACGGCCTCGGCGCCGGTGGCCCGGGCCGCGGCGACCACGGCGTCGACGTTCAGATAGCTCTGCGCGGCCGGGGCCGGGCCGAGTCGCACCGCGACGTCGGCGGCCCGGACGTGCGGCGCATCGGCGTCGGCGTCGGAGTACACCGCGACCGAGGCCAGGCCCAGGCGGCGCAGCGAATCGATCACCCGGCAGGCGATCTCCCCGCGGTTGGCGACGAGCACGGTGGTGAAGCGGGAAGGTGCGGGGCTCATGCGATCACATCCGGAAGACGCCGTAGCCGACGTCGCTCAGCGGGGCGTACCGGCAGGTCTCCAAGGCCAGTCCGAGGACGGTGCGGGTGTCGGCGGGGTCGATCACGCCGTCGTCCCAGAGCCGCGCGGTCCCGTAGTACGGGTCGGACTGCTCCTCGAACTGCTCGCGGATCGGGGCTTTGAAGGTCTCCTCGTCGTCGGCGGACCACTGTCCGCCGCCGCGCTCGATCCGCCCGCGACGCACCGTGGCCAGAGTGTCGGCAGCCTGCGGACCGCCCATCACCGCGATCCGCGCGTTCGGCCAGCTCCACAAGAACCGCGGCGAGTACGCGCGACCGCACATCGAGTAGTTGCCGGCGCCGAACGAGCCGCCGATCATCACCGTCAGCTTCGGCACCCGCGCACAGGCGACGGCGGCGACCATCTTCGCGCCGTTCTTCGCGATGCCGCCTTCCTCGTAGCGCCTGCCCACCATGAACCCGGTGATGTTCTGCAGAAAGATCAGCGGAATCCGCCGGCGGTCGCAGAGCTCGATGAAGTGCGCACCCTTGAGCGCGGCTTCGCTGAACAGGACTCCGTTGTTGGCGACGAAGCCCACCGGATGTCCGTGCAGTTTCGCGAACGCGGTGACCAGCGTCGTCCCGTAGTTCGCCTTGAACTCTGAGTATTCGCCGCCGTCGGACACGATCTCCAGCACCTCGCGCACGTCGTACGGCGTGCGCGGGTCGGTGGGCACCGCGTCGTAGAGGTCGCTCTGGGGGCGGGCCGGCGCGCGGGTCGGCACGGTGTCCCACTGCGCGGGCTCGCGCGGGCCGAGCGTGCCGACGATCGCACGGAGCTTGGCCAGGGCCTGGGCGTCGTCGTCGACCAGGTGGTCGGTGACGCCGGAGACCGACGAGTGCATGGTTCCGCCGCCGAGGTCCTCGGCGCTGACGTCCTCGCCGGTGGCGGCCTTGACCAGCGGCGGGCCGGCCAGGAAGACGGTGCCCTGGTCGCCGACGATCACGTTCTCGTCGCTCATCGCCGGGACGTAGGCGCCGCCCGCGGTGGACGAGCCGAGCACCGCGGAGATCTGCGGGATGCCGGACGCACTCATGGTGGCCTGGTTGAAGAAGATCCGGCCGAAATGCTCGCGGTCGGGGAACACCTCGTCCTGATTGAGCAGCATCGCGCCGCCGGAGTCCACCAGGTAGAGGCACGGCAACCGGTTCGCGGCGGCGATCTCCTGCGCGCGCAGATGCTTCTTGACCGTCACCGGGTGGTAGGCGCCGCCGGAGACCGTCGCGTCGTTGGCGAGAATCACGCATTCGCGACCGCGGACCCGGCCGACCCCGGCCACCACGCCCGCCGCCGGGGCCTTGCCGCCGTACATGTCCCAGGCCGCCAGCGGCGCGATCTCCAGGAACGGCGATCCGGGGTCGAGCAGCGTGTCGACCCGGTCCCGCGGCAGCAGCTTGCCGCGGTCCAGGTGGCGCTGCCGGGCCTTGGGCCCACCGCCCTCGGCGACGACGCTCAGCCGCTCTTTCAGCACCCGCACATTCGCGCGGTGCGATTCCGCGTTGCTCGACATCGTCCACTTTCAGTTATCGACCATTAACTCATTGATCGACAGCCTACGTCGCGAAGGCCCGCCACGCCCAGACTTCCCGCAGGAATCTAATTGCGGTTGTCGAGCACCTCGGTCGCAGTGAAGAAGCCGGCGTCGACGGTGGCGACCCGGGTCCGCGTGACATAGGCGATTCCCCACAGGACGAATCCGACCACGGGCACAAAAATGTCCGTGTAGAGCACCACGCCTGCATTGTCGGGCGACATGTTTCCGGTCTCGACGATGTCGGCGATGTGCGTGCCGGCCGCGCCCCACAGAAAGCTGGCCGGTGCGATCAGGGCGGCCAGCTTGAGACTGAACGGAGCACGTCGACTGAAGGCGTAGACGCCGACCAGGCCGACGCCGAGGCTGGCGAATCCGACTTCGGCCTGAAAGCCGTTGTTCTCCCAGCCGATCCGCTCGGCGGCCAGGTCGCCGAACACCGTGTGCACCACGCCGTTCCACGCGTAGGTGATGCCGATCCCACAGAGCAGAAACCAGTTGAGAAAAGTGGCCCACGCAGCGTGGCCGCGGCGTCGGTGAACCGCACAGATCACCGCTGCGATGATCAGGCCGACTAGCGCAAAGGTGAGGGTGAAGTTCTCGAAGAAGAACGAGATGGCTGCGCTCATCGGTCAAGAATAATCGCCCCTATACGCCATCAGGGGCGGTTCCGGCAATCCGCGCGTATCAGACCGCCGCGGCCGCCGTCGACGTCAGTCCGACTTCACCAGCAATGCCGCCAGCACCATCTCGGTGAGCAGGACCCGCAGGAGCCGGGCGTCGAACGCCGGCAGCCGCGACGACGAATTGAGAAGGCCGAAGCCCGCGTGCACACGCACGCGGGCTTCGTCCTCGGTGATCTGCGATTCCCCGCCGCGCCCGGCGACGCGCAACAGCACCTGCACCCAGAGTTCGACGTACTGGCGCTGCAGCGAACGCACCCGGCGGTTCGCGTCGTCCGGAAGCGAGGCGAGGTCACGGTCGTGCACGATGATGACGTCCGGACGCGACACCAGCACCTCGATGTGGAAGGCCACCAGGGCCGACAGCACGTCGCGCGGATCGTCGGGCCGCGCCGCGACTTCGCGGCCGCCGGTCAGCAACCGCTCGCTGATCTCCACCAGCAAAGCCTCGAGCAGATCGGACTTGCCGTCGAAGTGCCGGTACACCGCAGGCCCGCTGACGCCGGCGCGCGCCCCGATGTCCTCCAGCCGAACCGCCGCGAATCCCCGCTGCGCCATCAGTTCGGCGGCCGCCGCCAGCAACTCGGCACGACGCGCCGCCTTGGCCTGCTCACGCTTGCCGGGACCGGTCACTTCTGTTCGCTGAGCCCCTTCATGAGGGCGGCCGCCACCAGCAGACCGGCCTGCAGCGCGCCCAGGATCAGCGCGACGATCGCACCCGCGCCCAGGCTGACGAACGACGGCAGGCCCAGCGCGCAGGCCAGCAGCCCGAGCCAGCAGAAGACCACGCCGAAGGCGACCGGCGCCAGGTACTTCTCGAACCACTTCACCGCGATGAAGCCGAAGGCCGCGACGCCCAGTGCGCCCAGTCCGAGGAAGAACCAGCCCGGGCTGAACAGCAGCGACGGCGAGTAGTACGCCGGGATGCCGATGTCGCCGTTGTTGCTGTCGGCCCAGTCCTGAGCCTTTTTGTCAATCGTCTCGTCGATGCTGATCCAGGCCAGGAAGCCCATGAAGAAGGTGATGACGCCGGCGAAGCCAGAACCGATGGCCAGCAGGTTCGGCAGCGGGGTGCGCTGGAAGTACGACGGCCCGGCCGGCGGCGCGTACGGCTGGCCGAACTGGCCGCCCATCTGCTGCTGGGGGCCCATCTGGTGCTGCGGACCGGTCGGATACGGGCCCTGCACCGGACCGCCCTGGTTCGGGACGCCGGGGCCGAACCCGCTCTGCTGCGTCCACTGCTCGCCGGTCGGCTGCGGCCCGATGTTCTGGGTGTTCTCGTACGGATTGGGGTTCGGAGGTTGCGTCATAAGTCGCTATTCAATCATCCGTGTACGACCGGACTGTGATGTTCATCCGCATAGACGACACGGGTGCGCAACACGATGTCCTGCAGCGACAGCCGGCTCGGTGAGAGCACCACCCAGAACAGGCCGAGCGGGAAGACCGTGCAGAACCCGGCCCGCAGGAACGACTGCACCGCCCGCAGCCGGCGCCCCGACTGCCGCTCCACGCGCAGGCCCATCAGCAACTGCCCCACCGTCCGCCCCGACATGGTCCAGCAGGCCGTCTGGTAGACGACCGCGGCCACCAGGAAGCCCGAGGTGGTGAAGACCCAGTTGAGCACCGGGAACTGAAAGTCGTGCACCGTCAGCAGGAAGATCACGAACGCGACCCCCAGGTACACCCCCGCCAGCAGCGCGGTCACCGCAGCCACGTCGACTCCGGCGGCCATCATCCGCGACACGATGCCGGCATTGCGTTCGACCGGACGCGTGCTCACTGTCGTTCGTCTTCCGGCTCGAGGGTTCCGGGCTGTTCGGCGGGCCGACGACGCAGCATCCGGCTGACGAACAGGTCGACGCGGTCGTCGGCCCGTTCACTGCCGCTGCGGACGTCGGTGATCATCTCGGTGGTCACCGAGGCGCTGGCGTCACGCACGATCGAGTTGAGGTCGATGCCGTCGACCACCTCCCCCGCCACACCCACCAGGTCGGTGCGATCCAGCACGGCGTCGATGTTCACGCCTTCCAGAACTCGGTCCAGATCGATCGCCAGCACCGCCGGGTTCAGGTCGAGCGAAGCGAGCAGCGAGTTCAGATCGACGTCGGCCAGCAGCGCGTTCAAGTCGACGTCGGCCAGCAGCGCGTTCAAGTCGACGCCAGACAACAGCGCGTTCAGGTCGACGCCGGCCAGCAGCGCGTCGAGATCGACCTGCGCGAGGACCCGGTTCAGGTCGACGCCGTCGACCAGCACCGACGTCAGGTCCGCCTGACGGAGATAGGCGAAGACCTCGTCGAGCACGGCGTGCAGGATCCCGCGGGGCACCGCGATCACCGCGTCGACCGCGGCTCCGGCCACCGCCCGCGTGCTGTTTGCGAGACCGCCCACAAGGCCGCCGATCAGCGGCGGAGCAGGGAAGTTCATCGGTCAAGTATGCACCCACGCACGACGCCCCGGCTCGCCGCCAGGGCGACGCCGGGGCGTCGATGCAATCCGCGCGACCGCCAGGGGCGGTCAGACTGACGTTCTTACAGGGCCTCGAACAGCTCACGCGCCAGTCGGGCGGTCTCGCTCGGCGTCTTGCCGACCTTCACACCCGCGGCCTCGAGGGCCTCCTTCTTGGCCTGCGCGGTGCCCGAGCTGCCGGACACGATGGCGCCGGCGTGGCCCATCGTCTTACCCTCCGGCGCGGTGAAACCGGCGACGTAACCGACGACCGGCTTGCTCACGTTGGCCTGGATGTAGTCGGCGGCCCGCTCCTCGGCGTCGCCGCCGATCTCACCGATCATCACGATCAGCTTGGTCTCCGGGTCCTGTTCGAAGGCCTCGATGGCGTCGATGTGCGTGGTGCCGATGACCGGGTCGCCGCCGATGCCGATGGCGGTCG
>JASGFV010000230.1:0-5689 GCA_047605365.1 Gordonia sp. (in: high G+C Gram-positive bacteria) | reverse complement strand
CGCCGCGGGCGTCGCCGTCGAGCTTGGTGAGCACCACGCCGGTGAAGTCGACGCCGTCGGCGAAGGCCTGCGCGGTGGTGACGGCGTCCTGACCGATCATGGCGTCGAGCACGAACAGGACTTCGTCGGGGTCGGTGGCGTCGCGGATGTCCGACGCCTGCTGCATCAGCGTCTCGTCGATGCCGAGACGGCCGGCGGTGTCGATGACGACGACGTCGTGGTGGCGGTCGCGCGCCTCCTGGACGCCGGCGCGGGCGACGGCGACCGGATCGCCTGCGCTGACGCCGAGTGCGCCCTCACCGCCGACGGAGGTGCCCGGCTCGGGAGCGAAGACCGGCACGCCGGCACGCTCGCCGACGATCTGCAACTGCTGCACCGCTCCCGGACGCTGCAGGTCGCAGGCCACCAGGATCGGCGTGTGGCCCTGATCGCGCAGCCAGTGCGCGAGCTTGCCGGCCAGCGTCGTCTTACCGGCGCCTTGGAGGCCGGCGAGCATGATCACCGTCGGCGGCTGCTTGGCGTACTGCAGGCGACGGGTCTCGCCGCCGAGGATGCCGACGAGCTCCTCGTTGACGATCTTGACGATCTGCTGGGCCGGGTTGAGGGCCCCGGAAACCTCGGCCCCCTTGGCCCGCTCCTTGATGCGCGCGATGAACGCACGGACCACGGGCAGCGAGACGTCGGCGTCGAGCAGGGCGAGACGGATCTCGCGGGCCGTCGCGTCGATGTCGGCGTCGGTCAGACGACCTTTTCCGCGCAGATCTTTCAGCGCACCGGTCAACCGATCGGAGAGGGATTCGAACATGACCTCCATCTTTCCACGACGGCCCCGGACCGGGGCACTCGGCCGGAAGCAGCGGCGGCCGGAACACCGACCGCGGCGGCGGTCGGCGTTCCGGCACGCTCCTTTGCTACTTCTTCGCTGGCTACTTCTTCGCTTGCTGCTTCTCGCCGCCGGGACACGCCCGCAGCACCGCGCGGGCGATCTCGTCCCGGGCCGCGGGGGTGTCGCGGGGCAGTTCGACGCAGAACGTGTCGACCACGGTCGACCCCAGAGTCGACACCTTGGCCCAGCCGATGTCCGCCCCGGCCCGCTCCAGCACCGCCGAGACCCGGGCCAGCAGCGCCTGCTGGTCGACGGCGCGCACTTCGAGCAGCAGCGTGCCCGAGGCGTCGTCGTCGATCCACTGCACGTGCGGCGGAGCCAGCACACGCACCACCGGCACCTGCGCCCCGTCGTCGGCCGACGCCGTCGCCTTCGCCTGCCGCTCGGCCAGCTTGGCCGGCAGGTCCAGCGAACCGTCGATCGCGGCGACCAGCCGCTGCCGCAGCACCTGGACGTCCGGCGGATCGCCGAACGTGGGCATCACGGTGAACGTGTTGACCGCGGACCCGCCGTGCGACCGGACGTCGGCGCTGTGCGCGTGCAGTCCGGCCAGCGCGATGACGCCGGCCATCTTCGACAGCAGGCCCGGCTGGTCCGGCGCCACCAGGGTCGCCAGGTACGTCGTCGGGCCTTCGCCCGCCTCCAGTCGCACGTGCACCCCGCCGGCCTCGGCGAGCGCGATCTGTTCCGCGGTGAGCGGATCGGGCTCGTCGGCGGGCCGGCCGCCGATCAAGTCCAGCACCCGCCGGACCAGACCGCGGATCAGCGACGCCTTCCAGTCGCCCCACATTCCCGGGCCGGTCGCCTGCGAATCCGCTTCGGCGAGCGCGCCGAGCAGTTCGACGAGCTGCCGGCTGTGACCGAGCGTCTCGGCCACCGACTCCACCACCGCCGGATCCGACGGATCGCGCCGCGTGGCCACCGACGGGAGCAGCAGGTGATGCCGCACCATCTCCGACACCAGCTGCACGTCCTGCGGCCACAGTCCGAGCCGCTTGCCCACGATCAGCGCCAGCTCGGCCCCGACCACGCTGTGATCGCGGCCCGAGCCCTTGCCCAGGTCGTGAATCAGCGCACCCAGCAACAACAGGTCCGGCCGGGACACCGACGTCGTCAGGCCCGACGCGTAGACGGCCGTCTCCACCAGGTGCCGGTCGACGGTCCAGGTGTGCACCGCATCGCGCGGCGGCAGGTCGCGCACCCGGTCCCATTCGGGGAACATCGCCCCCCACAGACCCGTCCGGTCGAGCGCCTCGATCGGCGCCACCATCGACGACCCCGACGACAGCAGCACCAGCAGGTCGTCTAGCGGTTCGGCCGGCCACGGCTCCGGCAGCGGCGGCGCGTACTGCGCCAGCCGTTCCAGGACCGGCCCGTTGATCGGCAGATCGTGGCGCGCCGATGCGGCGGCCACCCGCAGCACCAGCCCGGAGTCCTGGCTCGGGATGGTGTTGCGTGCCAGCACCACCTCGCCCTCGTGCTCGACCACTCCCTCGTCGAGCGGGCGACGCATCGGCAGCCGCCGCAGGCGCGACAGTCCGCGTCGTCCGACCGCGTTGGTCGCCGTCCGCAGACCCGTGTCGACCGCGAACTGGGTGGTCCGCGCGGCGTCGCTCAGAGCGCGGGCCAGGTCGAACCGGTCGCCGAGTTGCAAGGCGGCGGCGATCTGGTCGGCGTCCTGCGCCTGCACCTGATCACGCCCCCGACCGGCGATCAGATGCAGCTGGGTCCGGACGTCGAGCACCCGCTCGTACGCCGCGGACACCGGCGAATCGGGCCGTTCCGGACTGAGCCGGCCGAGCCCGTCGGTGAGCTGAGCGAGCGCCAGCGCGTTCAGCAACTGGACGTCGCGCAGGCCGCCGCGCCCGTTCTTCAGGTCCGGTTCGGCACGCTGAGCGATGTCGCCGGCCCGCTTCCAGCGCTGTTGGGCCTGCTCCACCACCTCGGGCAGCCGAGTCCGGGCCTCCACCCGCCACAGGTTGCGGACCGAGGCGATCATCAAGGCGGCGAGATCCTCGTCGCCGGCGATGAACCGGGCGTCGAGCAGTCCCAGCGCCGCGGTGACATCCGTGCGGGCCACCCGGAGGGCCTCCGGGACGGTCCGGACGCTGTGGTCCAGCCCGACCCCGGAGTCCCAGATCGGATACCAGAGGCCGTCGGCCTTGGCGGCGACGTCGTCCGGGAACCGGTCGTCGTGCACCAGGACCAGATCGAGGTCGGAGTAACCGACCATCTCGCGCCGTCCGAGGGCCCCGACCGCCACGACGGCGAAGCCGCTGCCGTCGACGATCCCGAGTTCACTCGCCCGCTCGGTCAGCCAGTCCTCGTACAGCGAGCCGAGCCGTTCCCGGAACTCCGCGCCGCTCGATTCCGTCGGCGAATACCCCAGCAGCAGCGCTTTGCGCGCTGCTGCGAGGGTCGCCGCCGGGGTCGGCGGAGGGGTGGTCGCCGGATCCGCCTCAGAGAGCTTCGGTTCCGCGCTCACCGGTACGCACCCGAATGATCTTCTCCACCGGACTGACCCAGACCTTGCCGTCACCGATCTTGCCGGTGCGGGCGGCCTCGACGATCACGTCGGTGACCTTGTCCACGTCCTCGTCGTCGATGACGACCTCGACGCGAACCTTGGGCACGAAGTCGACGGCGTACTCGGCGCCGCGGTAGACCTCGGTGTGCCCCTTCTGGCGGCCGTACCCCTGGACCTCGCTCACCGTCATGCCGACGATGCCGATCTGTTCCAGGGCGCCCTTCACGTCTTCCAGAGTGAACGGCTTCACGATTGCGGTGATCAGCTTCATTGTGCGGACCCTTCTTTGGTCTTCGGTCGAGTGATGTTCAGCGTAGTGACTGCCGTGCAGTCCGCTCGGAGCTCTGCCATCGAACGACCTCGATCACGCCAGCTCGTACGCGGTCTCAGCGTGCTCGGCCGAGTCGATACCGGTGGCCTCGGCCTCCCGGTCGATGCGCCAGCCGAGCGGCTTGAGGGCGTAGGCGATGGCCGCGGTGAGCACACCGGTGAAGGCGAGCGCGAAGAGGGCGATGACCACCTGGACCGCCAGCTGTTTGGGGTTGTGGCCGTACAGCAGACCGGTGTCCTTGGCCAGCAGGCCGATGCCGATGGTGCCCCACAGACCGGAGACCAGGTGCACGCCGACCACGTCGAGCGAGTCGTCGAAGCCCAGTTTGAACTTCAGACCGATGGCCAGTGCCGACAGGATGCCGGCGACGACGCCCAGGCCCAGCGAACCGACCGGGGTCAGTGCGCCACAGGCGGGAGTGATGGCGACCAGACCCGCGACGATGCCCGACGCGGCGCCGACGCTGGTGGGCTTGCCGTCGCGCAGCCACTCCACGGCCAGCCAGCCGATGATCGCGGCGGCGGTGGCGGCGGTGGTGTTGACCCAGACCAGACCGGCGGTCGCGTCCGCAGCCAGCTCCGAGCCGGCGTTGAAGCCGAACCAGCCGAACCACAGCAGAGCGGCGCCCAGCATGACCCACGGGATGTTGTGCGGGCGGTACGGAGTCTTGCCGAAGCCGATGCGCTTGCCGACGATCAACGCCAGGACCAGAGCCGCCATACCGGCGTTGATGTGAACCACGGTGCCGCCGGCGAAGTCGATCGGCGCCACGTTAGCCGCACCGTCGGTGCTGCCGAACATCCACGAAGCGAAGCCCTTCTCGGCGCCCGACATGATTCCGCCGCCCCACACCATGTGCGAAAGCGGGAAGTAGACGATGGTCGCCCACACCACGCTGAAGACGCACCAGGTGGAGAACTTGACGCGCTCGGCCAGCGAGCCGCTGATCAGCGCCACGGTGATCACCGCGAAGGTCAGCTGGAAGGCCAGGAACACGATGGCCGGGATGCCGGTGGAGCCCCACAGCACGACGTGCGTGTCCTCGCCGGCCTCCACGGTCTGCGTGAGCTGATCCGAACCCCACAGGGAGAAGGGGTTGGAGAAGATGCCCGCGATGTCGTCGTCTCCGGTCAGCGAATTGCCGAAGGACATCGAGAAGCCCCAGAGGACGTAGACGACGGAGATCGTCGCGATGGACGCGAACGACATCATCATCATGTTGAGCACGGCCTTGCCGCGCGCCAGTCCCCCGTAGAAGAACGCCAGTCCGGGGGTCATCAGCAGCACCAGCGCGGCGCTCATGATCACCCACGCGGTGTCACCGGTATCGAATGAGCCGAAAGTACTTTCCGGCAAGGCGACGGTCACGATAGAACCTCCTGAAGTCGTCGTGCATTACACGTGAGGCAACTCTGACCTGAGGAGATTTCGCTGCGGGGGCACGAATGTTTCAGGCGCATGACACAGGCCGGGGGCCGGTTAACCCCTCGTTTCCGGCAGTCGGCTCGCCGGCGTCGCCGCACCGCCAGACCCTTCGACGAGCTCAGGGAGCGGTACGGCCTGCCGGCTTCTAGAGAAGAGCGTCGACGAACGCGCCCGGCTCGAACGGAGCGAGGTCGTCGGTGCCTTCGCCGAGACCGACCAGCTTCACCGGCACGCCGAGCTCGTTCTGGATCCGGAAGACGATGCCGCCTTTGGCGGTGCCGTCGAGTTTGGTCAGGACCACGCCGGTGAGGTCGACGACCTCGGCGAACACCTTCGCCTGAGTGAGGCCGTTCTGGCCGACGGTGGCGTCGAGCACCAGGAGCACCTCGTCGACGGGCGTCTTCTTCTCCACGACGCGCTTGACCTTGCCGAGCTCGTCCATCAGGCCGGTCTTGGTGTGCAGGCGGCCGGCGGTGTCGATGAGCACCACGTCGACACCGTCGGCGATACCGGTGGCCAC
>JASGFV010000229.1:0-5725 GCA_047605365.1 Gordonia sp. (in: high G+C Gram-positive bacteria) | reverse complement strand
GTCCCGATCAGGCGTCGATCACCGACAGCTACCTCTATTCGCAGGCACGGATCAGCAAGCTGCGCCATGGCTGACGTTCTGATCCTCGGCGGAACCGGCGAAGCACGACGACTCGCGTCGGTCCTGACCGGGGACGGGGTCGACGTGATCAGCTCCCTCGCCGGCCGCGTACAGAATCCGCGGCTCCCGCAAGGTGCCGTGCGCGTCGGGGGATTCGGCGGTGTCGACGGGCTCACCTCGTGGCTGGCCGACCACGACGTGCGGCCGTGGTCGATGCGACGCATCCGTTCGTTCCCGGTCACCGCCAACGCGTATGCCGCACCCGGGCCGGCGTACCGCATTTGCGACTGGTTCGGCCCGCCTGGACAGCGGGTGAGGACGACCGGTGGATCGACGTCCCCGACATCACGGCTGCGGCATCACGGTCGCCGAACGCGGGGCGCATCTCCCTGACCACCGGACGTCAGGACGTCGACGCGTTCGCCGGGATCGCTGACGCCTGGTTCCTGATCCGGGTGGTGGACCCGCCGACCGGTGACCTTCCGCCGAACCGTCTGCTCCTGACCTCCCGCGGCCCCTACGAGGTAGAGGCGGAACGCGCCCTGATCCGCGACCACGACATCAGCCTGGTGGTCACCAAGAACAGCGGGGGAGACATGACCCGGGCCAAGATCCAGGCCGCCGCCGAGGCCGGCATCGAGGTCGTGATGGTGCAACGGCCGGCCGAACCCGAGGGAGCGGAGACCGTCGGCGACGTCGAGGCCGCCGGGAATGGGTGTCCCGCTACTCGTAGCGGCGAGGAGTGAAGACCAGATCACCGGCCGGCCGGCGCACCACCGTCGTCTCGACGGCCCACGATCAGCAGGGTGCGCATGTCCACGGTCGACGGGTCGAACCGGCCACCGAGGTGATCGTCACGCGTCCGTCACCGCCGACATCGCGGCCCTGCACCAGGACCCGATCGGCCGGCACCAGCTCGCCGAGCAGCGCGGCGAATCGGCGGATCTGTTCGGTGCGCTGCGTTGAGGCCGGGTTGTAGACCGCGAAGACGAGGTCGGCCTCGATCGCCTTCCGGATCCGGTCTTCAATCACCCCAGGGCTAGCAGATCCGAGAGCGAGATCGTCGCGAAGTCGTGGCCCAGCGGCGCGCCGACCGCCGCGGCGACGGCCTGCGAGGCACTGACCCCGGGCGTCACCCGGACCGGCACGTCCGCCCAGCGCTCCTCGGACGCCACCTCGGTGACGGCCGCGGCCATCGCGAACACGCCCGGATCACCGGAGGAGACCACCGCGACGCGAGCACCGCGCGAAGCGAGATCGAGAGCGAACTCGGCCCGCTCGGCCTCCACGCGATTGTCGGTGGCGTGCACCCGCTGCCCGGGACGCGCGACGATCCGTCGCAGGTACGTCGTGTAGCCGACCAGGTCGGTCGCCGCGGCCAGTTCGGCGCTGACCTGCGGTGTCGTCTGGTCGACGGGTCCGGGACCGAGCCCGACGACCACCACTTCGCCGGCGCCAGCAGCCGATTCCCCGGACGCACCCTGCGCCAGCAGCGGATTGTTCCGTCGCCCGGGCACCACGATCAGCGAGAAGTACGGCACCGACTCCGGATCGACGTCGACGACGCGCGCCACCCTCTGGCGACCGGTCGACGCCCGTTCCACGTACCACGCCTCGTCGAGCCGGCCCGCGTCGTCGAGCGCCTGGCGGACCTTGCCGAAGGTGCGGCCGAGCTTCATGACCGCCAGCGCCTCGCCGGAGCGGAAGTGGGCCACCAGTTCGCCCGGCTCAGCCGTGCCGGGCAGCACCATCAGCGTCTCTTCGCCCTCGACCAGCGGAATCCCCAGCGCCGCCGATGCCGCCGACACCGACGTCACGCCCGGCACGATCTCGGCCTCGAACCGGTCGGCCAGCCGCTTGTGCATGTGCATGTACGAGCTGAAGAACAGCGGATCGCCCTCGGCCAGCAAGACCACGTCGCGCCCGGCGGCCAGATGTCCGGCCAGCAGTTCGGCGCTCTCGGTGTAGAAGTCGTTCATGGCGCCGGCGTAGCCGCCTGGATGATCGGTGGTTTCCACGGTCAGCGGATACATCAGCCGCTCTTCGGTCTGACCGTCGCGCAGGTACGGCTCGGCGACCGATCGCGCGATCGAATTGCCGTGCCGCGCACAGTGATAGGCGACGACGTCGGCGGCCGAGATGATGCGGGCGGCCTTGACGGTCACCAGTTCGGGGTCGCCCGGGCCCAGGCCGATACCCCAGAGCTTGCCGGTCCCTGTGCTGGCGGACTCTGCGCTTGCAGTCACTGCACTCACTCCTCCGGGCTGGCCAGGGCGTTGAGCGCGGCGGCGGTGATCGCCGATCCGCCGCGTCGCCCGCGGACGGTGATGAACTCGAGGTCGTCGCGGGCGGCCAGCGCCTCGCACGACTCCGCGGCGCCGATGAATCCGACTGGTGCGCCGACGATCGCGGCCGGCCGGGGCCAGCCCTCGTCGATCAGGTCGAGCAGCGCGAACAGCGCGGTAGGCGCGTTGCCGACGGCGACCACCGAACGCTCCAGATCGTCGCGCCAATAGTGCAGGGCCGCCGCAGTTCTGGTGTTGCCGAGCCGCTCGGCCAGCTCCGCGATCCCGGGCTCGCGAAGATGGCAGCGCACCTCGTTGTCGGCCGGCAGACGACGGCGCGTCACGCCAGAAGCCACCATGTTGGTGTCGCACAGGATCGGCCCGCCGGCGGCCAGCGCGGCGCGGGCCGCGGCCACCACACCCGGGGTCGCGACCACGTCGGCGGCCAGATCCGTCTGCCCGCTGGCGTGGATCATTCGCACGACGACGGGTTCGACGTCACCGGGGAATGCGGTCAGATCGGATTCGGCGCGGATCGTCGCAAAGGATCGGCGATAGATCTCGGCGCCGTCGCGCAAGTAGTCGCTCATGGTGGATTCAGGGTACCGAGCAGCGCCGATACCCCGGACCGCCGGGCTCGACGTCCGAGCTCGCCTGGGCCTGAACGCGCACGTGCTCGCCGGCGGGGGAGCCGCAGCCCCGGTCGCAACCGGTCCAGTGCTCGCGCGTCGTCGGGTCGAGGCCGGCGGCCAGGGCGGCCCGCAGGTCGCCGCGCACGTCGGCGTGCGACTTGTCGCACCCGGGCGACCCGGTGCACGCGCTGACCCGCACCCACGGCGAGTTCACGTCGAATACGAATCCCATCGGGGCCAGCACCCGGACAACCGTGTCGGCCACTGCGTCGGTCAGGTCCGCGATCAGGATCTCCCGGTCCGCAGTGACCAGCACCGGCGCACCGATCGCGGCCAGGAACTGTGCCTGCCGGGACGACAGCCGGGCGAACTCGGTCACCGCGCCGAGCATCACGCGTCCGTCGTCCTGCCCGAACCAGCCCACCAGCGGCGTCCGGACGTGCGCCCGGTCCGGCGACGACCCGAGCGGCTCACCCAGCGACGACGCCGCGGCCCGCACCGCCGCGTACGCCTCACCGTCGAGCGACGCGATGTTCCAGTGCCCGTCCCGGCGTCTCAGGAACTCCTCGGCGACGGCCAGGAGTGCGGCCGGCGCCTCGTCGCGCACGACGACCCGCCCCGTCGGCGCCCCCGCCACCACGAGTTCGAGCCGGTCGGCGTCCACGGCCACCACCCCGAGATCGGGCCGGCGGGCCAGCACGTCGCCGTGCCCGTCGTCGAGCCCGAACCAGAAGCGTCCCGAGAGCTCCGAGGTCCACGACCGGGCCCGCAGCGCGTCGTCGAGCGACTCGGCCAGCGGCCACAGGTCGGCGATGCTCCCGACCCGACCGCTGAGCGGGGAGACCGAGATGTTGCGCACGCGGTCGTGCTCGGCGTCACCGGCCAGTCCAGCGTCGACCAGAAGCGACGCGAACGCCGCCACGGCGTCGTCGCCGATGCCTCGGACCTGCAGGTTCCCGCGCACCGTCAATTCCAGGAAGCCGTCGCCGAACTCGTCTGCGGCCGCGGCCAGGGCCTCGAGCTGCTCGGAACTGATCCGGCCGCCGGGCAGTCGCACGCGCGCCAGCCGACCGTCGGCCGCCTGGTGGGTCCGGAAGACGCCCGGACACCGATCGTCGCGTGTGCTCACAGCAGCCCAGGGTAGTCGTTCCCGCGCACTCGAGGTCGGCGCACATTCGGCTCACACCCCCGCTCGGCGCCGCCGGAGTGAACTACTCTGAACGAGTGTCCACTCCGGTCGAGTCACCCGCCGCCCGCGATCGGGTGGAAGCCGTCCTCTCGCTGATCGTCGCACTGATCGACTCGGGGTATCCGACGGTCGAGGCCTTTGCGCTGGGGACCCGGGCCGCGCGCGGACTGGGGATCGGCGACGCCCTGCTGATCGACGGCGGCAACACCATCGGGGTGCAGTGGGTGACGGCCGACGGCGAAGTGATCGCGCGGACCGCCCTGGCTTCCGGGCTCGGCGGACTGAACTGCCGGAACATGCGCCAGCTGAGCGCCCTCGGCAAGGAGGCGGCCGCCGGCCGGCTGGATCCGAAATCACTGATCTCCGAGCTCGCCGACCTCGCCGCCAGACCCGGCCCGCAGTGGTGGGTCACCACCGCCGGGATGTCGTTGCTGGCCTTCGCGATCGGCCTGCAGGTGGGCATCGGCGTCGTCCCGTCGCTCACCATCGCGGTGGTTCAGGCCTTCGTCACCCCGCTCGGCGTGATCGGCGGGAGGTACGCCGTGCAGCGGGTGTTCCTCTGCGGAGCCCAGACGATCGCCGCCGGCCTGCTCATGGCGCTCGCGCACCTGATCGGAGTCGTCACCTGGTTCCAGGCGACGACAGCCATCGGCGTGCCGTGGCTGCTGGTGGTGCCGCTTCCCATCCTGATCGGCATGGTGGTCGACGCCGTGAACGAGTATCCGCAGGCCGCCGTCGCCCGGCTATTCGTCGTCGCACTCGGCGGCGGCGGTGTGGCGCTCGGCGTGTTCGCGGTGATGTCGTTGGGCACGCATCTGGACGGTGCGACGCCGAGTTCGTTCGACCTTCCGTCGCTCCCGATCGCGCTCGGCATGTTCTTCTCGGTGGTCGGCGCCATCGCCAACGCCCTCGCCAACGGCGGTGCCCGGCACCTGCTGTTCCCGGCGACGGTGGTCGCCCTGGTCACCGCGGGAGTCAATCAGTTCCTGCTGCACGTGGTGGGCTTCACGCCGTCGTGGTCCATCATCTGCGCATCCGTGGTGCTCGGCCTGGTGTCCGCGGTGTGGTCGACGCACAGCTCGTACCCGATCACCGTGCTGGCACTGCTGGGAATCACCGGCGCGATCCTGCCGGGCCTCACCGTTTATGTGGGCATCGCCAAGACGGTCTTCGGCGAAGCCGGCGCCGCCGACTTCGGTCAGGCCGCGCTGACCGGTGTCGGCATCGGCGTGGGCGTGGCGTTCGGCGCGCTGCTGGCGACCGCCCGGGAACGCAGCTGATCTAGAGTATGAGCCGAACCTGACGACGCGGAAGCCGGTGCGAATCCGGCGCGGTCGCGCCACTGTGAGGGCTGAGGAGTCCGAGCCAGACCCGCGTCGGGCGGCGGGCGCGATCGACGCCCGTCACACCAACGACGCCGGGCGCGAGATCCCGGCAGGGAGCAGTTGCGAAAAGTGATCACTCTGCTGTCCACCTCGGACACCGACCTGCGCACCGCAGCCACCTGCGGCGCCGACTACACCGTCGCCAACCCGTCGCGGCTGCTGCTCGACGAGGTG
>JASGFV010000228.1:0-5733 GCA_047605365.1 Gordonia sp. (in: high G+C Gram-positive bacteria) | reverse complement strand
CCACGTAGAACTGCTCTTCGATCGCCAGCGACCAGTAGTGCATGAAGATCCGCGGCGTGGTGTCCGCGAAGTAGCTCTGCGACTCCGCGATCTGCACCCAGTTGTTGACGAAGAACAGCGAACTGAAGAACTGGGGCACCAGTTTGACGTCGACGTCGCCGCCGACCAGACCGGCGACCGCGGTTGCGCACAGCAGCACGACGATGGAGGCCGGCAGGATCCGTCTGGCCCGCCGCGTCCAGAAGCCGCCGAGCGAGATCCCGCCGCGTGCGCCGTACTCGCGCACCAGCAACGACGTGATGAGGAAGCCGGACAGCACGAAGAAGATGTCGACGCCCAGGTAGCCGCCCGGCAGGGTGTCGTGGAACAGGTGGTAGACGACCACGGCCAGCACGGCGATGCCGCGCAGTCCGTCCAGGGCCGGGGCCTTGCGCAGGCGGCCGGCGCCGAGCGGCTTGCGATCGGGCGCGGTCGCCGGCACGGTGACCGGCCTGCGGTCGGGCTCAGCGGGCGAGGCGACGGGTTCGTCGAGGACGACCGGCTCCTCGACGGCGGCGAACTCGACGGTCACGGGCTCCTCGACGGCCGCGAACTGGATCGTGTCGGCGTCGTCGGCCTCAGAGACCTCGGCCTCGGTGGCGTCGTCGGTCTCGGGGACGTCGGTCTTCTCGTCCGCGGGCTGTTCCCGGGGCGGCGCGGCCGCCGACAGATCCACGGTTTCCTCGACGAGGCGCACCATCGCCGGAGCGACCGTCCGGCCCGTCGATCGCTTCGGAGGTTCACGCCGAGTCCGCGCGGTGTCCGGCCGGGGCGCCGACGCGGCTCCGCCCGATTTGCCGGGCAGGTCCAGTTCGACGGCTTCTTCCACGAGATCGACGCGAACCACGGCCGCGGAGTCGACCACCACCGACGCCGGAATGACGCCCGTCGTGCTGGCGGATCGCACCGTCATCGAGAGGCTGCCGGATGTCTTCGGAGGGCGTCGCACTCCCAGGACTGTAGTCCTCTCTCCGGCCGGTCACCGAACGGGTGACACGCAGTCAGCAGCGCAGCGCCACGCGCAGCCAGCGGTCGAAGGCGTCGCCGTCCATGTCGAGCGCTTGCGGCCGCGGGAGGGCCAGCGGATCGTCGCCCGGAAAGACCGAATCGGGAGCACTGGTGCAGCCGATCCGGAAGCCCAGATCCCGGACCGCGCAGCGCGACGACACGTTGTTGCGGCCGTAGGGGAACGAGAACCGCTCGACCGCCCCGCCGGTCAGTTCAGCGATGGCGTCCCGACCGTCCCGGATCTGCTCGTACTGCCGCAGCGGGCTCAGATCGGTGAGCGAGACGTGGTCCAGGGTGTGGGCGCCGATCGTGATCAACGGGTGGGCGGCCAGCTCGGCGAACTCCTCCGGCGTCACCGCTCGGCGCGGGTCCGCCGGCTGATGCGGCACGCCGGACCAGTCCAGAAGGCAGTCCACGGCGTCGTCCTGGGCGGGGGGCTCCAGCACGACGATCGCGTCCCACAGGTCACGGAACAGCCGCTGTCGCGGGGTCCGGGGCGCATGGTCGTCGGCCCGCCAGCCGGCGTTCGCATCGCGGTCGCCGGGCCGATCGTCGACGACGTACCGCGGCGGTCCATTGCCGAACGGAAAGTCGAGTTCCGGCGGCAACTGCGGCGCATCGAGCACCGCGCGCTCCAGTACGTCCCACCAGAACTCCCGCGCACGGCCCACCGCCGTGCCGATGACGAACACGGTCGCCGGGACGTCGTGGCGCTCCAGAATCGGCAGCGCGGCGGTGACGTTGTCGGCGTACCCGTCGTCGAAGGTGACCGCCATCGGCCCGCCCGCGGTCGGCCCGTCGATCGGCACGCCCCCGGCGAACACCCCGAGGTCGGCCACCCGCCGAGTCTGCGCGAGCACCGCCATCTGCTCGTCGAACGCCTGCGGCGAGACGCAGATGCCCCACGGGTCGCAGTGCGCCTCGCGCACACAGTGGTACATCAGCACGCCGGGACGGGTGGGGCGCCTGCCGAAGAGGCCGCGCAACACACCGGTCGTCACCGCCCGGTCACGCCTGTGCGTTCTTGACAGCCTCGACCGTCACGATCATCGGGTACGACGGGTCGGCGACGTCGAGCTCGTCGGTGGTCAGGTCGTCCGGGGTCAGTCCCTGCAGGAACGACGTGACGGCCAGCACGTTGCCGTGCATCCCCACCGTGACCGCGCCGGCGCCGAACTCGTCGCCGATCAGCCGTTCGGCCGCGAGCGGCGTGAACGACCAGTACCAGGTCCGGTTCCAGCGCGGATCGGCCAGCTGGGTGACGCCCGGGACGGTGCAGAGCAGCACCCCGCCGGGCTTGAGAATGCGATGCAGGGTGGCGACGGCGGCGCGCACGTCGTAGATCATCTGCAGGGTCTGCGTGATGATGACGCAGTCGTAGGCGTCGGAGGGGATCGACGGCGCGTCCGCCAGATCGGCGACGTAGGTCGCGCCGTCGACGTCGTCGACGTGGAGCATGTCGGCCTGTGTCACTCCGGCGCCGAACCGTTCGGTGTAGGTGCGTTCGCCGATCTCCAGTACGCGGCCGGAGACCTGCGCGCGGTGCTCGTCCAGAAAGTTCTCGATGTAGTAGCGATCGATCGGGCCGCCGCGGTCCCGCCCGTACCAGCCGCAGAGGGGTTCGGTGACGCGCAAGTCTCCGAAGTCGACCCGGCCGATCCTCGGGCGCTGCTTGCGGCGGGTGTACTCGCGGGTCAGCCGACGGTAGCGATCCTCGCCGAGGACGCCGCGGACGAGAGCGCTGCGGCTGCGCTGAATCAACGTGGTCATCGGGTCTGGCAACCTTTCGCAACCGGAGACCCCGACGGACTCACCGAATGGGGCGATGTCGGGTACGCCCGTTTCTGGTCGAGCGCGAAGGCAAAGCTACCCTAACTTTCGTTCCCAGGACATTCCCAGACTCGCGGTGTGACGAGCGTGACTTTCCGGGCGGCCACGGTCAGCCGTTGTGCGTCAGCAGGACCGTCTGCGCGGACCGCCCGACGAACCCGTCGACCGTGTACAAGTCGGCCAGCGACGCCCCGTATCCCTCGCGTCCGGCCGCCATCGCCGAGTCGACGCCCAGCCAGCGTCCACGAGGCGGTGCCACCAGGTGGACGGTGGTGTCGGTGTTCATCCACGTCCACTCCATCGGACTGAGCACCGATCCGACCCCGTTGGCCACGTCGACGACGGTGAACAGCGACTGCAGTTCGGTGGTCTCCTCGCCGCCGACCAGCGGCAGTTCCGGCCGGAGCCAGAACGCCGGAGTGGTCCCGTTGCGCCCGGGTACCACGGCCACCGACAGCGTCCCGATGAAGCCGATCCGCCCCCACGCGACGGCCTCGCCGCCGATCTCGGTGAAGCCCACCGAGTGCGGCAAGGACTCCGGGGCGGGGAGCGGCGGCTGCGGAATCCGTTCGACAGCCGATGCGTCCGAGCGGCGCAACAGCCACGCCGAGGCGCGCACCGCGGTCCGGAAGTTTCCGTCCGGGCCTTGGACCTGCAGCTCCGCAGCCAGCATGGAGATCTGTCGGCCGGGTCGCGTCACTGTCGCACGTACGCGGCCCAGTCCGAGGCCGACTGCGCCGAGGATGTCGGCGGTCACCCGCGAGAAGGCGAGCGCGTCGTCGTCGACGAGCCGCTCCATCGAACGCACCAGAAGTCCGGTCGGCGGTCCGCCGTGCTGGATGTCGGGCGCCCAGACGCTGACCGTCGCGGACGTGGGGACGAAATACTCCCAGCCGTCACCGTCGGCGCCCTCCGGCGACTCGGCGGGAGCGTAGTAGCAGGTCGCTTCCGCCGATTCCGGTTCCACCTCGTTCGACTCCATCACCGCACTCTATGACAAAGTTGACGACGACTACCTTTCGCCCGCGGGACGATCGCGGGTACACCCCGAAGAAGGATCGACACTGAAGATGGCGAATTCCGGCCCGTTCGTCGAAGGCGACCGCGTACAGCTCACCGACGCCAAGGGACGCAAGTTCACCGTCGTCCTCGAACCCGGCAAGAACTTCCACACCCATCGCGGCGCGATCTCGCACGACGATCTGCTGGGCGCAGACGAGGGATGCGTCGTCTCGGCCACCTCCGGCACCGAATACCTCGCACTGCGACCGCTGCTGACCGATTACGTGGTGTCGATGCCGCGCGGCGCCCAGGTGATCTACCCGAAGGACTCGGCCCAGATCGTCACCGAGGGCGACATCTTCCCCGGCGCCAAGGTGCTCGAGGCCGGAGCCGGATCGGGAGCCCTGACGCTGTCGCTGCTGCGCGCGGTCGGCGAGTCCGGTTCCGTCCTGTCCTACGAGATCCGCGAGGACCACGCCGAGCACGCCGTCCGCAACGTCGAGACCTTCCTCGGCGGACGGCCGGCCAACTGGGAACTGCGCCTCGGCGACCTCGCCGACCACGATCCGGCAGAGAAGGCCGACCGGGTGATCCTCGATATGGTCGCCCCGTGGGAATGCCTCGACGTGGTCCGCCAGACCCTGAACCCGGGCGGCGTGCTGATCGTCTACGTCGCGACCGTCACCCAGCTGTCACGCGTCGTCGAGGCGCTGCGCGAGCAGACCTGCTGGACCGAGCCTCACGCGTGGGAGTCGATGGTCCGCGACTGGAGCGCCGTCGGCCTGGCCGTGCGCCCGGAGCACCGCATGCAGGGACACACCGCCTTCCTGATCACCGCGCGACGACTCGCCGACGGCACGCAAACCCTGCGTGTGCAGCGTCGCCCGACGCGCGGATAAGGTGGAGCTAACAGATTGCCTCCACATGAGGAGTAGGTGCGCATCATGACTCAGCCCGACAACACGTCGAATCGTCCCACCGGCGCCCCGCGCGCCACGGCCGCGGAACTGCAGACCCGCGTGGACAGCCTGACCGAGCGCAACGCCAAGCTCCTCGACACCCTCAAGGACGCCCGCCAGCAGCTCATCGCCCTGCGCGAGGAGGTGGATCGGCTCGGCCAGCCGCCGAGCGGTTTCGGCGTACTGCTCGAGGTGTGCGAGGGCGGGGAGACCGTCGACGTCTACACCTCCGGGCGCAAGATGCGTCTGACGCTGTCGCCCAACATCGACGCCGAGACCTTGCGCCGTGGCCAGAGCCTGCGACTCAACGAAGCGCTGACGGTCGTCGAGGCCGTCGACTTCGATTCAGTGGGGGAGATCAGCACGCTGCGCGAGGTGCTCGCCGACAGCCGCCGCGTGCTGGTGGTCGGTCACGCCGACGAGGAGCGCGTGGTCAATCTCGCCCACCCGTTGATCCACGTCGACGAGGGCGGCTCGGCCACGCGCAAACTGCGTCCCGGCGATTCGCTGCTGGTGGACGCCAAGGCCGGCTTCGCACTGGAGCGGATCCCCAAGGCCGAGGTCGAAGACCTGGTCCTCGAAGAGGTCCCGGACGTCGACTACGAGGACATCGGCGGTCTGCGCCGGCAGATCGAGCAGATCCGCGACGCCGTGGAGCTGCCGTTCCTGCACAAGGAGCTGTTCCACGAGTACTCGCTGCGGCCGCCGAAGGGCGTGCTGCTGTACGGCCCGCCCGGCTGCGGCAAGACGCTGATCGCCAAGGCGGTCGCGAACTCGCTGGCCAAGAAGATCGCCGAGGCCCGCGGCGACGACGCCGCCGAGGCCAAGTCGTACTTCTTGAACATCAAGGGCCCGGAGCTGCTCAACAAGTTCGTCGGCGAGACCGAGCGGCACA
>JASGFV010000227.1:0-5745 GCA_047605365.1 Gordonia sp. (in: high G+C Gram-positive bacteria) | reverse complement strand
CGCGGATGTTCTCCTCGTCGTCGACGACGAGGACCTTCGCCGCCCGTTCGGCGGTGCTGGAAGTGGTCATGACACTAGACAATCTACTGCCGCCCTGGATCGCCGCTGGACAGTTCCTGGAAGGTTCCTGTGGACCGTCACCCCCGCCGGTCGGGCCCGCCCGAAGTTGTCGATAGCCCACGGCCGCGCTGGCGGCAACCGTGACCGCAAGACCAAGATCGGCTACGACTACGTCCACTCGTTGATCGACGACCACTCCCGGCTGGCGTACTCAGAGATCCTGCCCGACGAGAAGGGCCAGACCTGCGCCGAGTTCCTTGATCGCGCCATCGTCTACTTCACCGAGCACGGCATCACCAGTATCGAACAGTTGATGACCGACAACGCCTTGGCCTACCGGCTCTCGCTGCGTGCCGTGTGGCCGACCACGACATCACACAGAAGTTCATCAAGCCGCATTGCCCCTGGCAGAACGGCAAGGTCGAGCGTCTCAACCGCACCCTGACCACCGAGTCGGCCCTACCGGCAGATATTCACCACCAACGACGAACGCGCAGCCGCCCTTGCACCCTGGCTGGAGTACTATAAACAATGAACGCTGCTACAGCGCACTCGGAGGACAAACACCGATCAGCCGCCTACCACCCAACCTGATGGTCGGGTACAACTAGCCGCGAGACGGTCTCTGGACATCGGAGCTCGTACCTCAAAGCAACCATCCAGCCACCGGAGCCATAGGGCGGCCCACTCACGACAGAGAGTGGCCTCCACACGAACAGATCTCAACGCCCCTTCATCAGCGGCGACGGGAAGCCGACCACGGGGCGGTCGTCGCCCAGCCACGCCGTCAGCTGCTCGGCGCGCTCGTCCAGCGCACGACGACCCGCCGCGGGCACGTCCTCCAGCAGCACCACCTCGACCCGGCCGTGCGCGGGCCGCTGCACCCAGCCGCCGACGATCCGGCCGTCCCACCAGGCTGTCTGCCCGCCGTTGCCGGTGTTGTCGAAGAGCTGGCCGGCGTGCGGGCCCAGGTAGAAGCCGCGTTCCTTGTAGCCCATCGTCGTCGGGTCCAGCCCGGGCAGCAGCAGCGCCCGCGGCGGGACGGGTTCGACGGGCTCGGAGTCGTCGGCCATCAGGTAGCCGGTGCCGCCGCCGTCGAGGTCCACTGCCTCCACATCGAGCGTCGCGAGGGCCTTGCGGACCGCGGTCTTCGTCGAGCCGAGCCACCACACCAGGTCGGTCTCGGTGCCCGGCCCGTAGGTGCGCAGCCAGCGCTCGATCAAGTCGGCGTGCCCCTGCTCGGCGGTCGTCGGTACCAGGGGCTCGCCGAGCCACGACCGCATCGTGGTCCACAGCGGTCGCGACTGATGCCAGGTGCCCCGGTTCGGGCCGCGCACGATCTCGCCGCGCGCCGCCAGATAGTTCATGACCCGCGGGATCATCGGCGACGGCCCGCCGTACGACTTCTCCGGACTGATCATCACGGAGAAGTCGAAGTCGCCTGCGCGTTCACGAACCTGCGACGACGAGAGCTCCACGCCGTCGAGCACGTCGAGCACCGCTTCCCGTGCGGCGTCGATCCAGCCCTCAGGATCGGAGAGGCTGCCGTCTTTGCGCAGGTCCCGCAGCATGTTGGTGCGTTCGGAAGCCGCCACCCGCGCGCCGATCGCGCCGACCGCGGAGGCCAGCATCGGCCGGGTCATCACGAACAGGGTGCGGCGCATGGCGAGCTGCTTGATCAGGGTGCGGCTCTGGTACATGGCCGCGTCGAGCCGGTCGGTCACGAATGCGTCGTCGCGCGCCCACGCCGACAGGTACACCGTCGACGGCGTGGTGGCGTGCAGCCCGACGACCGCGTCGGTCAATTGCTCGACGCCGCGGTCCGCACCCCCGTCGAGCAGTTGTCGGCGCAGCAGCCGGGCACGACGCGCAGCATCGTCGACGTGCCTCACCGGAAGCTCAGCACCTGGCTGCCCCACGCCTGAAGAATCTCGCGGTCCAGCCCGGTGACCGCGGTGTCCCGGCCGCCGATCAGCAGCGAATGCTGATCGCGGGAGGTGTACGGCTCCCACGTCGCGTCGGAATGTTCGGTCGACGGGTCGCCGGTGGCCGCGAACCGCACCCAGCGTTCCTGCATGCGGGCGCCGACCTTGGCGCCTGCACGCTTGCCGCCGAAGGCGTACGAGATGTCGCGGCGCGTCGACGGCGGGTTGCCCCAGATGTACGGCAGTTCGGTGGCGTGCGTCGCGCCGATCCCGATGGCCCGGAAAAGCGGTGTGGCCCAGTCGAATCGGTACAGGTGCACCGGCGCGCGACGACTCTGCGCCTCGGCGATCCACACCGCGGGCATCCGGAATCCGAGGTCGCGGGCGATGCCCATGCTCTTGGCCGTGCCTTTGAGTCCGTCGTACGCGGTGTCGATGACGTCCGGCTCGGGAATCACCAGCTCCGGCTGCTCCTGCGCGATCATCTCGAACATCGCGTCCACCTGGTTCTGGGTCACCGGCATCAGCGGCGCCTTCATCCACTTGAACATCGACGTCTCGTCGCGGTTGGTGCCGATCATCAGCGGCACGTCGAGCACGTCGCCGGACCGGAACGCGTCGACCGGATGCTCGGGGATCAGGTCGCCGTCGATCACCGGCGCGAAGCCCAGGACGCCCGGATAGCGCACCGGAACGTCGTTGAAGACCGCGGTGGTCGCCGAGACCAGGCGACGCTGGTCGACGTGCCGCAGCAGCGACCCGCCGTCGTTCGTCTTGCCGAATCCCAAGCACGACAACAGGAGTGTCGCGTTGGTCTCGGCGCGGGCGTGGTCGTAGACGCTGGTGGCCGGTGAGCTCTGCGCGATGGCCTTGTGGATCAGTCCTTTGGCGGCCGGGGACGCGAGCAGCGTGGTCACGACGCCGCCGCCGGCCGATTCGCCGAAGAGCGTCACGTTGCCGGGGTCGCCGCCGAAGCACTCGATGTTGCCCTGCACCCAGCGCAGCGCGGCGAGCACGTCGGACAGTCCGCAGTTGGCGTCGTACGTCGTCGAGCCGCTGCTCAGGGAGGTGAGGTCGGCGAAGCCGAACGCGCCCTGCCGATAGTTGACGGTCACTATGACGACCGGCACGTCGCTCGCCACCGACCGGCGGACCAGCGACGATCCGTCGTACAGCGGCTGCGATCCGGCGCCCCCGACGTAGGCGCCGCCGTGCACCCACACCATCACCGGGCGCTTGTCGCCGCGGGCCGCCGCGCCGCCCGGGGAGAACACGTTCAGGAACAGGCAGTCCTCGTCGAGCCGCACGCCGGCACCGAGGTCGATGATCGGCATCGTGGGCTGCGGGCAGACGGCGCCGAACGACGTCGCGTCGTGCACTTCGGTGTGCGCCTCCGGTTCGCGCGCGTGCCGCCAGCGCCACTCCCCGGTCGGCGGTGCGGCGAAGCGGACGCCCTTCCAGACGTCGACGTCGCCCGCCGGTTCGCCGCGCACCGGGCCGAAGGCGGTGTCGACGGTCAGGTCGCGTTCGCTCTGCGTCTCGCTCACGGTCTCTAGTCTGCCGGATGCGCGCCGGTCACGGCCGGTGCCGGGCGTTCGGCGAGGCCCAGTCGCAGGTGGTCGCTGTGATAGAAGGCTTCGTCGAGCAGCTGGGCGACATGCGAGTCGTAGAGGCTTTCCACTGGCTGTTCGCGGGCAGATGCGCGTCTTCGTCCGCACCCCGCGACTACGCGGCGTGATGGGCACGAACCTCGCCGTGGCCGGCGGCGCGATCGTGATGGTGAACTCGGTCAACGTCGTGCAGCAGCATCTGGGCCGGTCGGCGGCCGACGTCGCCTGACTGCTCACCGCGAACGGCGGCGGAGTGCGTGGCCGGCGCTGCTGATTCGGTGGGCGACGGGCGCCACCGCAGCTGGCCCGGCCGGACCGCAACACTCTGACCTGCCCTGACGCCCAGAGAAGCCGAGGCGAGCGGAATTGTCGGCAGAGGCTGTTACCTTGGCGTCCATGAGCACCGACATTCCACTCGTTCTGCGTGAGGCCCCCTTCTTCGACACCACCGAGATCACCGTGCCGAGCGGTGTTCTGGTGGTCAGCCAGGAGTTCCCCGAGGTCGGGCTCGACGATCTGCGCGACATCTTCGACAGTTCCTTCGGCACGCTGGCCCAGCACGGCCCGGTCGGCCCCGGCTACGCGATCTATCGCGGCGAGGTGGGCCCGGACACCCAGTGCGACCTGGAGATCGGCTTCCCCGTGGCGCAGCCCGCCGAGCTCGACTCCGACGACCCGTTCGGCGGCGACGTGCAGAACGCCGAATTCCCGGCCGGACGCGCACTGGCGATGAGCCACATCGGCGGATTCGACGGCCTGGGCTCGGCCTGGGAATCGCTCATGACCACGCACTTCGCTCGGGGCGGTCAGCCGCCGAGCGCCATCGCCGAGATCTACGTGACCGATCCGTCGGTCACCGAGCAAGAGGATCTGCGCACCGATCTGCTGGTGCTGTACTGACCCGGGGTCGCGCGCTCAAGGCGCCGGTTGAGCCCCCTGTCGGGTTTGAACCGACGACCTACGCTTTACAAGAGCGTTGCTCTACCACTGAGCTAAGGAGGCAAGTGCGTGCGTGAGTATATCCGCCGGGCGATGAACCGCGTACTGGGGACCGCCTCCGCCACGGTCGACACGATCGAGCCCGGGAGCATCGTCGTCGCGCCGCGCAAGCCGATCGATCTGACCGACGAGGCGGCGATCACCGAGGTCCTCGATCTGGCCGGCAAGGTCGGCGCCGTGCTTCTCGACTCCGGCACCGGCGCGATCGACACCCGCGTCCAGATGGAGTTGATCGCCGGGATTTACGGCCTCGACGACGTCGACGTCGACGTCACGTTCAACACCATCTACCTGAGCGCGCAGCGCGGCCGCGCCATGCCGCCGGTCACGACCATCCGGACCGTGCACTACCGGTCGATGGACTTCACCCGGCTCGCCGAGATCGACCGGCTGATCCGCAGGGTCCGCCGACTGGCCATCACACCGGCGACGGCGCACCGCATCGTCGACGACATCATCGCCGCCCCTCACCCGTACCCGCACTGGGTGGCCGGCTTGGGCTGGGGCGTGCTGGCGTTCGGCATCTCGTTCTACCTCGGCGGCACCGCCGTGATCTCGGCCATCGCGTTCTTGACGTCGCTGGTCATCGTCGCGGTGAACCGGCGACTCAACCGGATGGGCACGCCGCCGTTCTTCCAGCAGATGGCCGGCGGCTTCATCGCGGTGATACCGGCGGCGGTGCTGTTCGCGTGGGCGTCGTCGCACGACGGCACGGTCCGTCCCTCGCAGATCATCGCTTCGGGCATCGTCGTGCTGTTGTCCGGATTGTCGCTGGTCGGTTCGGTGCAGGACGCGATCACCGGCGCGCCGATCACCGGCACCGCGCGGTTCACCGAAGTGGTGGTGATGACCGGCGGAATCCTGGTCGGCGTCGCCCTCGGGCTGCGTGCCATCCAGGCCTTCGACATCACCCTTCCAGCGCTGACCACGTCCACGACGTTCGGAGCCTCGGACCTGCCCGCCCGAGTGTTCGGCGGCGCCATCGCGGCCTTGGGGTTCGCGCTGGGCAGCTATGCCGAAAGGCGGGCGCTGCCCGCGGCGTTCGTCGCCGGGGCGGTCGGTTCGGGTGTGGCCGCGGGTCTGGGCCTGACCACGGCGGGGCCGCTCCTGGCCGGCGCGGTCGCGGCCATCGTCGTCGGGCTCGTCGGCGG
>JASGFV010000226.1:0-5755 GCA_047605365.1 Gordonia sp. (in: high G+C Gram-positive bacteria) | reverse complement strand
GTACCAGAAGTCGCTGAGCCGGCCGATCGCCACGGTCCGCGCCGCGCTGCACGTGGTGCGGCACAGCGAGCCGGTGAAGGTGACCGTGAACGGGGCCCCGGCGACCACCCAGTTCTTCTTCATCGGTAGCTCGATGTACGGCACGGCCGGATTCTTCCCGGGCCGTCGCACCCGGCTCGACGACGGGCTGATCGACGTCCGCTACCTGGACACCGGCCACCGGTTCGAGACCCTGCGCTTGGCGGCGTCGCTGGTCTCCGGCCGGATACGCGCCTCGCGCCTGTTCCAGCAGTCGCAGGTCCCGGAGTTCCTGATCGAGTCGGACACGCCCATCCAGGTGGCGCACGACGGTGAGGCCGGCGACGAGCTGACCCGCGCCCACTTCCGGCTGGCCTACCGGGCCCTCAAGGTCTACGGCACCAGCGTCGTGCAGGACGCGTGAGGCCGCGGCGACGGAGACCGGGGACGGTCCGTTCTGTCGGACCCGGCGGCTAACCTGGAATCCGTGGCCGACCCGACAACCTACCGCCCGGCTCCTGGCGCCATTCCGACCCAGCCCGGCGTCTACAAATTCCGCGACGCGCACGGGCGGGTCATCTATGTCGGCAAGGCGAAGAGCCTGCGGTCGCGCTTGACGTCGTACTTCGCCGACCTGACCACGCTGCACCCGCGCACCCGTCAGATGGTGACGACCGCGGCGTCGGTGGAGTGGACGGTGGTCGGCACCGAGGTGGAGGCGCTCCAGCTCGAATACAACTGGATCAAAGAGTTCGATCCCCGCTTCAACGTCCGCTACCGCGACGACAAGAGCTACCCGATGCTCGCGGTGACGCTGAACGAGGAGTACCCGCGGACCATGGTCTACCGCGGGCCGCGGAAGCCGGGCGTTCGGTACTTCGGGCCGTACGCTCACGCGTGGGCGATCCGGGAGACGGTCGACTTGCTGACCCGGGTGTTTCCGATCCGCACCTGCTCCAAGGGCGTGTTCCGGCGGGCCGAGCAGATGGGCCGGCCGTGCCTGCTCGGGTACATCGACAAGTGCTCGGCGCCGTGCGTCGGGCGGGTCTCGGCCGCCGAGCACCGCGAGATCGTCGACGACTTCTGCGACTTCCTCGCCGGCCGCACCGACAACCTGATCCGCGGTCTGGAACGCGACATGATCACCGCGTCGGAGAATCTCGACTTCGAGCGGGCCGCGCGGTTGCGCGACGACGTGTCCGCTCTGCGTCGGGCGATGGAGAAGCAGGCCGTGGTGCTCGGCGACGGAACCGACGCCGACGTCGTCGCCCTGGTCGGCGATGAACTGGAGTCCTCGGTCGCGGTGTTCCACGTCCGCGACGGCCGGGTCCGCGGCGAACGCGGCTGGGTGGTTGAGGTGCAGGAGAACGCGACGATCGCCCAGCAGGTCGGCACGTTTCTGCTGCAGTTCTACGGCGACTCCTCGGAGATGAGTTCCGGAATCCCGCGCGAAGTGCTGGTTCCGGCGCTGCCAGACGACGTCGAGGAGATCACCGAGTGGCTGACTGAGCGTCGCGGCTCCAAGGTCTCGGTGCGGGTGCCGCAGCGCGGCGACAAGCGATCGCTGGCCGAGACCGTCGAACGCAATGCCGGTGAGGCGCTCACCCGGCACAAGCTGAAGCGCGCGGGCGACCTCACCACCCGCTCCGCAGCGCTGACCGAACTGCAGGACGCGCTCGGCATGGACGAGGCTCCGCTGCGCATCGAGTGCATCGACATCTCGCACGTCCAGGGCACCGACGTGGTGGCGTCGCTGGTGGTCTTCGAGGACGGGCTGGTCCGCAAGTCCGACTACCGGCACTACGCCATCAAGGAGGCGGCCGGGGACGGTCGTTCGGACGACGTCGCGTCGATCGCCGAGGTCACCCGGCGCCGGTTCCTGCGGCACCGGGCGGTGGACGCTCTGGACGCACCAGCCGCGCCGAACGTCGCGGTCGAGGTCGACGCCGATGGGCCAGAGATGGCGCCGGAAGCCTCGATCGACCCGTCGACCGGGCGTCCGCGGAAGTTCGCGTACCCGCCCAACCTGTTCGTGGTCGACGGCGGCGCGCCCCAGGTGCACGCCGCGGCCGCGGTGCTCGACGAACTCGGCGTCACCGACGTCACCGTGATCGGTCTGGCCAAGCGGCTCGAGGAGGTCTGGATCCCCGGCGACGACGATCCGGTGATCCTGCCGCGCAACTCCGAGGCGCTGTTCCTGCTGCAGCGGGTGCGCGACGAAGCTCACCGCTTCGCGATCACCTTCCACCGCTCCAAGCGCAGCAAGCGGATGACGGCCTCGGCGCTCGACGGGATTCCGGGGCTGGGGGCGACCCGACGGACCGCGCTGGTGACGCACTTCGGATCGGTGGCGAACCTGACGAAGGCGGAGATCGCCGAGATCGCCGAGGTCCCGGGCATCGGATTGACCACTGCCACCACCGTGTACGAGGCATTGCGTGCCGAGGCGGCCGGGCCCGAGGAGAAATCTGAGGGCGAGACTTCGCACCGGGCCGCGCGTGATGCGGCATCCAGGGCAGAATCGGTAGGCGTGGGTGCGAGCGAGAGGACGACACGGTGACACAGGGCTCGGGGACAGACGGCGCGGGGACAGTCGGCGAACGGGCAGACGGCCAGAACGAGGGGGCCGGCGGCGAGAACGCCTCTGCGACCGTCCTGTTCGTGACCGGCATGTCCGGCGCCGGCCGGAGTTCGGTGGCCGACGTCCTGGAGGACGAGGGCTGGTACGTGGCCGACAACGTTCCGTTCTCGGTGATCCGCCAGGTGGTCGACGGCGTGCAGGCCGAGGAGGCCTCCGCCCGCAAGATCGCCATGGTGGTCCGGCCGACCGGGCCGTCGTTCGCCGCCGACCTCGCCGGCCTGCGTGACGAACTGACCTCGCACGCCACCGAGACGCGCATGCTCTTCGTCGACGCCGCCGACGACGTGCTGATCCGTCGGTTCGAACAGGTCCGACGCCGACATCCGTTGCAGGGCAACGGAACTCTGGCCGACGGCATCGCCGCCGAGCGGGCCATGCTGGCCGGGGTGCACGCCGACGCCGACGTGGTGATCGACACGTCCAATCTCAGTTCCACCCGCCTGCGGTCGATGGTTGCCAGCGCCTTTCCGAGCGATCTGACGAGTCGTCCGTCGATCGTCGTGCAGTCGTTCGGATTCAAGTACGGGCTGCCCATCGACTGCGACATGGTGGCCGACGTCCGTTTCCTGCCGAACCCGTACTGGATCCCCGAACTGCGTGAGCACACCGGCCAGGAGCCCGCGGTGCGCGACTACGTCCTCGGGCAGGACGACGCCCCGTCGTTCGCTTCGCAGTATGTGGCGATCGTCGACATCGTCGCGCACGGCTACGCCCGAGAAGGCAAGGGCTACATGACGATCGGCGTCGGGTGCACCGGTGGCAAGCACCGGAGCGTGGCGATGACCGAGGAACTCGCCCGACGGCTCTCCGCGGAGATCGACGAGACGGGCGAACCGCGCTACTCGGTGCAGGTCTCGCATCGCGATCTGGGGCGCGAATGACCACTCCGGCGCCGCTCGAGGACCTCACCGCGGTCGCTCTGGGCGGCGGGCACGGACTGTTCAACACGCTCACGGCGCTGCGTTACCTGACGCGCGATGTGACCGCCGTGGTGACCGTCGCCGACGACGGCGGCTCGTCGGGCCGGATCCGTAACGAGCTCGGCCTGATTCCGCCCGGAGACCTCCGGATGGCGCTGGCCGCACTGCTCGCCGCGCCCGCGGCTCTCGACGAGCGCGCCGACGACCCGGCTTCGGCGCAGCGGCACGCCTTCTGGGCCCGAGTGCTGCAGCACCGCTTCCAGGGCAGTGGTGCGCTGGCCGGGCATCCGGTCGGCAATCTGCTGCTGTCCGGCGTCGACGAACTGTCCGGCGACCTGGTCGAGGCGCTCGATCGGCTGGTCGACCTGTTCGGCATCGACGGCCGAGTACTGCCGATGTCGGCCGAGTCGTTGGTGATCGAGGCCGACGTGACGGGCCTCGAGGAAGATCCGCGGATGAGCCGGGTGATCCGCGGCCAGGTGGCGGTCGCCACCACGGTGGGCACCGTGCGGCGAGTGCGTCTCACCCCGGAGTCGCCGAGTGCTTGCCCACAGAGTCTGGAGGCGATCGCCGCGGCCGACGTCATCACGCTCGGGCCGGGCTCGTGGTTCTCCAGCGTCCTTCCGCACGTGCTGGTGCCCGAGCAGCTGGCGGCCTTGCGCGCGGCGCGCGGCCGCAAGATCCTGCTCGTGAACCTCGCTAACGAACCGGGGGAGACTCCCGGGTTCTCGCTGGAAAGACACCTGCACGTGCTGCACGCGCACGCCGACTCGTTCATGGTCGACGACGTCGTCGTCGACGCGACGTCGGCGCCCGAAGGGCGAGAGCGCGAGCACCTCGAACGTGCGACGTCGATGCTCGGCGCCACCCTGCACGTCGCGGACTTGGCCGCCGACGGCGCACCGGCTCACGATCCGCTCAAGGTGGCGTACACGATCCGACGGGTCATCGCGGGTGACTGACCGGGTTAGGGTGGACCGGATGCAAATTTTCGATGAGGGGATCACAGCGTGGCGATGACCGGAGCGGTCAAAGACGAGCTGAGCCGTCTGTCCGGTGCGCCGATGAGTAGCCGGAAGGCCGAGGTCTCGGCGCTTCTGCGGTTTGCCGGAGGCCTGCACATTGTGGCCGGCCGGGCCGTCGTCGAGGCCGAGGTCGACATGGGCAACGTCGCGCGCCGGCTCCGCCAAGAGATCCATGAACTGTTCGGTTACGCCTCGGAAGTCCACGTGCTGCGATCCGGCGGGGTCCGCAAGAGCGCCCGCTACATCGTGCGAGTGGTCAAGGACGGTGAGGCTCTCGCTCGCCAGACCGGCCTGCTCGACCTGCGCGGACGTCCGGTGCGCGGTCTGCCGGCCCAGGTGGTGGGAGGCACCGTCGCCGACGCCGAGGCCGCGTGGCGCGGCGCCTTCCTGGCACACGGTTCGCTGACCGAGCCCGGTCGCTCGTCGGCGCTGGAAGTCAGCTGTCCCGGCCCGGAGGCCGCGCTCGCGCTGGTCGGCGCCGCTCGCCGGCTCGGCGTCTCGGCCAAGGCCCGCGAAGTCCGCGGCGGCGACCGCGTGGTGATCCGCGACGGCGAGGCCATCGGCGCGCTGCTGACCCGGATGGGCGCCCACGACACCCGGCTGGTGTGGGAGGAGCGCCGCATGCGGCGCGAGGTCCGGGCGACGGCGAACCGGCTCGCCAATTTCGACGACGCGAACCTGCGCCGGTCGGCCCGCGCCGCGGTGGCCGCCGCCGCCCGCGTCGAGCGGGCGCTGGACATCCTCGGCGACGAGGTTCCTGACCATCTGCTGGCCGCAGGCCGGCTGCGCGTCGAACACAGGCAGGCTTCGCTGGAAGAGCTGGGCCAGCTGGCCGACCCGCCGATGACCAAGGACGCGGTCGCCGGACGGATCCGCCGCCTGCTGTCGATGGCTGATAAAAAGGCTCGCAACGACGGCATTCCGGACACCGAGTCGGCGGTCACCGCCGACCTCCTCGACGACGCGTGAGTTCGAGTCCTGGACGTCGACTGTGGATGATGACACCTTCTGCTGAGACGATCGAGCCGGACGTTTAGGCTGAAGGGGACGGGTCGGTCCACATCCGCCGGCTCAACTCACACGGCTAAGGAGCACAACAGTGACTGTTCGGGTAGGCGTCAACGGATTCGGCCGGATCGGCCGCAACTTCT
>JASGFV010000225.1:0-5776 GCA_047605365.1 Gordonia sp. (in: high G+C Gram-positive bacteria) | reverse complement strand
GGCCGCTGCCACGTCACCGCCACCGCGACCCGCCGGTCCGCGGGCGGCGGCACGTGGATCCGGTAGCGGCCGGTGACGTCGTTGAACGGCGAGACGTAGAACTCCTTCGCCGTCTCGGCGCGGCCGTCGGAGTCCGGATGCAGCACGTAACTGTGCCGCCCGCCGTAGGTGTTGTGGACTTCGGCGACGACGCACGCGAGCGAGCCGTCGGCGTGGTGGCACCAGAACACGCTGAGCGGGTTGAACACGTACCCCGCCACCCGCGGCGACAGGAGTGCGACGGCCGGCCCGGCCGGCACCGGTTCGCCGGCCGCCCGCAGCGTGTCGTGCAGTCGGCTCGCCAGCGTCTCGCCCGGGAGCGCCGGACCGGCGAAGTGGTCGCTCGGGCGGAAGCGTGCCAGCCAGCGCAGTCCCCGGGGCAGGTCCGGCGGCGCCGCGACGTCGATCAGCCACAGCAGCCCGGAGTGGGTGAACCGGTAGTCGACGGGTGACCGGCGCACGTGGGCAACGGTGACGTCGACGAGCTGGGCGGAGGTCATCGCCGGACCTCGCTGAGCTCGGTGGCCCCGGTGCCCGTCCGGCTGGTCAGCCAGGAGCCGCCGAATCGCAGTGCGGCGCGGGCTCCGGCGGCCGCGCCGTCCTCGTGAAAGCCCCAGCCGTGATACGCCCCGGCGAACCCGATCCGGGCGGTGTCGATCCGGGCCAGCGAACGCTGGGCGGCGACCGACGTGACGTCGTACACGGGGTGCTCGTACCGCATCCGGGAGAGCACGGCGCGGGGATCGACGAGGTCGGTGCGTCCCATCGTGACCAGCAGCCGCGGGCCCGGACCCGCGATCCGCATCAGTCGCGTCAGGTCGTAGGTGACGGCGACCTCGCCGCCGTCGTCGCGGATCTGGTAGTTCCACGACGCTCGGGCCCGCACGGCCCGCGGAAGCAGGGAGACGTCGGTGTGCAGGACGGCGTCTTTCGCGACGTAGCCGAGGTCCGAGAGCACCCGACGCGTCTGCTCGCCGGGCGCGTCGAGCATGTCGAGAGCCTGGTGCGGATGCGTCGCCAGCACCGCTGCGGCGAACCGCTCCGGACCTCGGCGCGACTGCACCGTGACGCCGTCGTCGTGCTCGACGAGCCGCGTGACCGGCGCACTCGTCCGCACCTCGCCGCCGGCGGCGACGACGCCCGCCGCCACCGCCTCGACGTACGTCCGCGAGCCGCCGGCCACCGTACGCCACGACGGCGAGCCGAAGACCGTCAGCATGCCGTGGTGATCGAGGAACGTGAACAGGTACCGGGCCGGATAGCGTGCCGCGACGTCGGCGTCGCACGACCACACGGCCGCCACCAGCGGCAGCAGGAAGTTGTCGACGAGGTAGTCCGACAGGCCCGCGCGGGCGACGAAGCCGGCGAGCGGCTCGTCGTCGCCCTCCGAGGCCAGCAGCTCCCGGGCGAGCCGGTGGAACCGCACCACCTCGCCGAGCATCCGGACGTAACGCGGGTGGCGCAGCGTCCGCCACTGCGGGAACAGTCCGCGCAGGCCCAGGGCGCCCGCGTACTCCAGCCCGGTGATCTCCGACCGCACCGACATCGACATGTCGGTCTCACGGGTCGCGACCCCGAGCTCGCCGAACAGTCGCAGCAAGGTGGGATAGGTGCGGTCGTTGTGCACGATGAAGCCGGTGTCGACCGGGACCACGCGGCCGTCGGGCAGCGGAACGTCGTGCGTGTGCGCGTGGCCGCCGAGCCGGCCGTCGGCCTCGAACAACGTCACCGGGTGCCGCCGGGCCAGCAGATGTGCGGCGGTGAGTCCCGCCACTCCGCTCCCGACAACGGCCACCGGCGAACCCGGCGGCAGGCTGGGCGAAACCTCTTCGAATGCCGTCACATCCGGTATTCGGAGTCGACGCCCGGCCGGATGGGCGCCGATGAGAGAGTCTTCGGATCTCGGGCCTGAGGGCTCGATATCGGCTTGGCCCGGCGCGGGCCCGGCTGCGACCATGACGACGTGACCACGACGACGACGACGACGCAGACCCGAATGCCCGCCGACCGCCGCCTCCGCGGCCGCGTGGTGGTGCTCGTGGCTATCGTCGTGTTCTCGCTGAGCCTGCGCACCGCCGTCACCTCGATCACACCGCTGCTCGGCCGGATCTCCGCCGACATGGACTTCGGCCACTCCGTCAGCGGACTGATCGGCATGCTTCCGACGCTGATGTTCGGCCTCGCCGGGGTCATCGCCCCGGCGCTCGGCCGCCGCTTCGGCCTGGAGAACGTCACTCTGGCCGCAGTGGTGCTGACCGGTGTCGGCATCGCGACCCGGTCGCTGGCCCACGACACCTGGCTTCTCGTGCTGCTGTCGGTGGTCGCCCTGTTCGGCATGGGCGTCGGCAACATCCTGATTCCACCGCTGGTGAAGCGCTATTTCAGCGACCGCATCGCGTCGATCAGCACGCTGTACATCCTGGCCGTTCAACTGGGCACCACCGTTCCGGCCGCCGTCGCGGTGCCGTCGGCCGACGCCGCCGGCTGGCGCTGGTCGCTCGCCGTCTGGGCGATCCTGCCGCTCATCGCGCTCGGCCCTTGGATCTCGGTCGCGCGCTCGCGCGCCCACGAAGTGGCCGGCGGTGACGCCGAGCAGACGCCGCCCCGGCTGCCGGTGTGGCGCACTCCGATGGCCTGGGGCATGACCTTGCTGTTCGGCATGACGTCGCTGATGACCTATTCGCTGTTCACGTGGCTGCCCGAGGTGCTGCAGGACGCGGGCGGCAGCGAGTCGCTGGGCGGTCTGAGCGTCGCCGTCTTCTCCGGCGTCGGCTTCCTCGGCACGTTCGTCGCGCCGTGGGCGGCCACCCGGTTCGCCAACCCGTATCCGGCGGTCGTGTTCTTCGGGGCGTGCATGATCAGCGGTTTCGCCGGCCTGCTGTGGGCGCCGTTGACCGCGCCGATGCTGTGGGCGGTGCTGACCGGCATCGGCGCGACGTCGTTCCCCCTGGCGTTGACGCTGATCAACGTGCGGACGCGCACCAGCGCCGGGTCGTCGTCGCTGTCGGGGTTCGCGCAGGGCGTCGGCTACCTCGTCGCCTGCGCCGGTCCGCTGCTGTTCGGCGTGCTGCACGATGTGACCCACGGCTGGACGGTGCCGTTCGGCTTCCTCACCGGCGCTCTGGTGCTGATGCTGGCCGGCGGGTGGGTGATCTGCCAGCCGCGATACCTGGAGGATCAGCTCGTCGAGCACGCGTCGACCAGCGACGCCGACTGACCCGGCGGCAGCCGAGAGTTGTCCAGATCCTGAACAGCCGGCGACGCCGCAGACATGTCAGAGTCGAAGGGACGCGAAGGACGGCGATCCCGCCTTCGCGTCCGCGAACTGCACTTCGCTGCGCTGCTCCGCTCGCGTGCGTCGAAGTGTCTGCAAGCCCACCGCCTGCCCCCCGTCAGGCGGTGGGCTTGTTCCAATTCCGTTCTCCCTGCCGCGCCGGTGTAACTCGTGCCACAGTGGACCCATGGAGTCTCTGCTGCCGGAACGACCGGTCATCGCCGCCTCCTGGCAACGCGTCCTGTCGACCGGCCTGCAACAAGACGCCCGGCCGGACCCCGAGCTGCACGACATCGGCGAAGCAGACCCACTGCTCGACGCCGCGCGCCCGATCCTGGAGCGGGCCCGCGACCTGCTGCACGGCACGCCGACCGCCCTGCTACTGGTCGACACCCGCAGCCGGATGCTCGCGCGGGTGACCGCCGACGGGGCACTGGAACGCAGTCTCACCGGAGCCGGCCTGGTGACCGGCGCCGAGTTCAGCGAGTCCTCGATGGGCACCAACGCGCTCGGCACCACCGCCGAAGTGCGCGGCGACGTGGTGATCAACAGTTCCGAGCACTACCTGGAGCAATTCCGTTCGCTGAGCTGCTTCGGCCGCCCCATCCTCCATCCGGGCACCCGCCGAATGGCCGGGATCCTCTGCATGACCGAGGCCGCCGCACAGGTCAATACGCTCTCCAAGCCGCTGGTTCGCGGCATCGCCGACGACATCGGCGAACGACTCCTCGCACGCAGTCACTCCGACCACCGGATGGTGATCGCGGCTTTCGAACTGGCAGCCGACCGGCGCGACGTCGCCGTCGCGGCCATCGGCGACGATCTGCAGCTGACCAATTCACTCGCCTCACAACTGCTGTCGACGGCGGACCTCGGGACGCTGCGGCTGCTCGTCGAGGAGTCGGCCCTGCCGCCCTCGATCACGCTGACCTCCGGCGTCGAGGTGCTGATCACCGCAGATCGGGTCCCGTCGGTTCGGCACGCCGCGGTGTTCCGGCTGCGCCCGAACCTGCGCCGGCTTGCGCCGCCGCCGCGGGCGACGCCGCGGGCCGACCCCGCGACCTCGCCCAGCGTCGCCATCTCCGGCGAACCGGGCACCGGCCGCACCAGCCAGGCGTTCACCGTGATTCCGCGGGAAGAAGCCGTGGTGGTCGACGTCGCGGCGGCCCTGCTCGCGGGGACGACGGTCGACCTCCCCGCCCTGCTGCGTGAAGCCCGGGAAGCCGGCCGCGGCGTCGTGGTGGACGGTGCGGAGCTGCTCGACGAGCAGCAGGTACAGCTCCTGCGGGCCGCGATCGCCCAGCGCACCGCGTCAGAGCCGCCGATCGTCGTGGTGACCGGATCCGCGGATTCGCTGCCGCCCAACGTCTGCGCGCTGATCGCTCGATGTCGTCGACGACTGGTGCTGCCGCCCCTGCGCAAGCGCACCACTGAGATCGCCGCGCTCGGCCACGACCTGCTCGCCGGCCGGACGCCCCGGATGGACCTCGGCGCCGGCGCGGCGGACGCGCTCGCCTCACAGGAGTGGCCGGGAAATCTGAGCGAACTGGCGATGGTGCTCGCCGAGGCCGCAGAGACCGCGCAGGCCCGGGGCGGCCGCACCGTGCTGGCATCGGACCTGCCCGCGGGCTATCGCACCACGTCGCGCGCGTCGCGCCTGCTCGGCCTGGAGCAGGCCGAGCGCACCGCCATCGTCGAGGCGCTCGCCACGGCGAAGGGCAACAAGAGCCACGCGGCCAAAAGCCTCGGCATCAGCCGGACCACCCTCTACGCGCGGATGAAGGCGCTCGGCGTCCACTGAGCGGCCTGGCGGTACGCCGCCTCCTGCGCCCAGCGCAGCGGATCGGCGACCGCCCGCTCCCGCGAACCCGCCGTCTCGACGAGCGACGCCCCGCGGCCGGGCGGACGTGCGGCGAACTCGCCGGCGATCACCAACGACGCCGCGCCCCGCTCGGCGCACAGGCCGAGCACGGCGCCGACGAACTGATTAGCGTGGCGCGCGAGATGCATCAGATTCCGCTGGTGCAGGTGTGCCGAAACAATGACGAGCCCGATATCGATGTGGTGAACGTTGACGGTTTACGCGCGGGTAAACAGCTGGGCGAACTGTTGCTGGCACAGGGCTACACCCGTATCGGCTATATGATGGGACCGGAAACCAGCAGCCATCATACCCAGCGCCTGGATGGCCTAAACCTGGCACTCCAGGAGGCTGGATTGACGCTGGAATTACTGCTCACTGCAGGCGAGTACTCTCGTGAGCGGAGTTATGAAGTGCTGAGTGATTATCTCAACGCGCACGCCCCTCAGCAGCGGGTTGACGCCCTGTTTTGCGAGAATGACATTTTGGCACTCGGCGCATTGACGGCGCTTAAAGAGCATGCAGGCAACCGTTTTATGGCGGTGGTGGGTTTTGATGATATCGATGAAGCCAGTTTGTCCAGCTGGCAACTGACCACGTTT
>JASGFV010000224.1:0-5787 GCA_047605365.1 Gordonia sp. (in: high G+C Gram-positive bacteria) | reverse complement strand
CGACCGACTGCATCTCGGTCAGATCGCAATTCTCGCGAGCCTGACGCCACCGGTCTCGCAGCATGTCCGCACCGTGTGCGTCGAGGTTTTCGGCGGTCGCGTAGTCGGTGGTGGCGGTACCGGAACCGCTGTGATTGCGGACAACGACGAACCCGGCGATCGCGACGATGACGATCACCGTGATCAGCATCAGGATCAGGTTGCGGCGCCGTTCGGACGCGCTGGCGGCCATCGGTGTCCTCCACTTCCCCTATAGCGAGCAGAAGCCGTTTGGCATTCGAATAGGAATCGTATATATCGGTGTGTACGAAGATTGATCGGGGGGCTCCCGCCCTGCGAGGGGCCGCGGAACAGAGATGCGAACGATGCGACGAATCGGAATGACAATCCTCGGCCTGCTGGTCATTGCAGCCGGATCGATTCTGGGCGCAGCCCCAGCCTCGGCCTCCGGCGACGGCGTCGTCGCCGGGATCAACCAGCGTACCAGCCTGACCGCCATGCCTGGCGCACTGTGGTGGACACCCCAGCAACAGAACGCCTGCTCGATCGGCTGGATCATGAACGACGGAACCTCGAACTACGCCGTCACTGCTGGCCACTGCGCCAACCGGGGAGACTCAGCGTACATCGGAGGCCAATTCCGCCCGCTTGGCGAAATAGCCCTTTCCGAACTGACTGACGCCTCCGGTGGCGACGGACCGGACCTGGCTGCCGTCCGCGTGAACCCCGAAGTGCCTGTCAGCGACGCAGTACCTGGCCTCAAGGCCCCAAGCCAGATCATGACGACCAGCGAACTGGAACATGCCCGCCCCGACCTGTGCATCATCGGCCAGAAGTCCGGACTGCACTGCGGCGTGTTCAGCCACGTCCGAAGCAATCGCACCGAGGCCGTATTCGAATCGCCCACACTCCACCGCGACTCCGGCGGCGCGGTCTTCGCCGTCACCGAATCCGGCGAAGTCGTCGCAGTCGGCACGCTGGTCGGACTAGAGGCGAACTCCAAGGATAGCGCTGTCGTTCAGCTTCTCGACGGTGAGCTTCCCTCCTCGATGCGCCTAGGCCGACTCAGCAACTGAGTACTCCTCAGACTTTGGACGCCGAACGCTCTTACCCGTTCAGGAATGTCACCTACGCGGTCTACCGCCCGCTGGGCAGGGGCCTCGCCCGCAGTACCAAAGCGCCTGGGACTGCACCGGGAACAGCAGATTCCCACACAACAGCGAGTGCTGCTGCTAGTTAACCCCGCGCCATGTCGACGAACTTCGACAGATGCAACTGATGCGCGACAGTGATCGTCGCCGTCGGACCGTTACGGTGCTTGCCGACGATGATGTCTGCTTCACCCGCTCGCGGGTCGTCGCGCTCGATGGAGTCGGGCCGGTGCAGCAGGATGACCATATCCGCATCCTGCTCGAGGCTGTTGTGCACGGAGACGCCGTTAGCGACGAAGTTGTGGGTGCCCGGCACGGTGCCGTCGAACACGTCCTGCTCGCCCAGGCTCTCGACTTCGACGATCTTGTCCCAGAACACGTCGTTGGTCGCGAGCATCTCGATGTCCGCGTCGTCGAGCACCTGAGCCACACGCGCCAGTCGGCCCCGGCTGGGCGAGTGCTTCCACATCGTCGAGCCGCAGAAGCGCGAGTTCATCGCCGCTGAGAACTCGCGATGAGTCATGCCCTTCTCGGCGAGCAACGCCCGCACCTTGGTCCAGACCTCAGCCGGCACGGTGTCGGCATTCGTGTTCGCATGAACCGCGGCCAATCCCGCAAGAGCTTCGACGGCCTTTACCCCGCGCTCCCCGTGCACGCCGATCTCGGCAAGGAACCGTGTCTGGTTCTCGACCCCGTTGACGTGGACGTGCCAGCACACCCGGTACCCGGGCTTGCGCGCCGGAGAGATGCGGGCGTACACGCCGAATCTCAGCAGTAGCTGAGCCAGGTCGTCGGCCAGGCTGCGCGAGGTCGTCGCGTAGTAGATCGACGCGTGCCGCTTCGAAGCGTTCCACTGGACCGAACCATCTGTTGCCCAAAGGTGATGGATGAACAAGGCGACCTGCTGGTCGGAAAGCCCGAACACCTTCGCGGGGATGAACTTCTCATAGCTTCGCAGGCCGAACAGACCCAGCTCGTCTAGCCATGCAGCGATCGGATTCCGCTTGCCGTGCGTCAACCGGTACGGAGCCGGGAGCCGCAGCGTGATCACTCGCGCTGCTGGATACTCGTCACGAACCGGCGTGATTCCGAAGCCGTCGGAGGCGGCGGCGCCGACCGCGGCAAGGTTCGCCTCGTCGACGCTCGCGTATCGAATCGGCTGACGCTTCACGCACGATCCGTCGCCGATCATGTGTGCCAGCATCACGATCTCGTGCTCGGACATCTCAACCGTCTGCACCGGCTCCGGCACCGACCGGGGCGCGGCCACTCGATCGCCGACCGCCAGTTCTTCCAGAGCGATCCAGCCGTCGACCGTCAGCAGCGGGTGGTTCCCCGTCGCCTCGACGACACGACCCGACGCCATGCGCAGCCGGAAGACTTCCTTGTGTCCCGACGGGAAGACCTTCACCATCGGACGCGCGACCATACGCATCCGCTCGTCCAGCGACCACACCAGCGGCTGCTCGCCGCTCGCCATCAGTTCGCCGAACGTCACCTCAGCACCGTTGTCGGCGCGCAGGATACGAGCGCTCGCCGGCAGACAGCCCGATTCACGCAGGTCAGAGACCTGCGGGCGCTTGTCCGTGCGCTGCTCGGGACCACGGTTCAGCTGACTGATCGCGACCACCGGAACTTCGAGCTCCTTGGCCAGCAGCTTGATCGAACGGGAGAACTCCGAGACCTCCTGCTGACGGGACTCGACCTTCTTGCCCGAGGTCATCAGCTGCATGTAGTCGATGACCACCAGCTTCAGGTCGTGCTTCTGCTTGAGTCGCCGCGCCTTGGCGCGGATCTCCATCATCGTCAGGTTCGGCGAGTCGTCGATGTAGAGTGGCGCGTCGGTGATCTCGCCCATTCGGCGGGCCAGGCGGCTCCAGTCGTCGTCGCTCATGTTGCCCGAACGCATGTCGCCGAGCTTCACGCGCGCCTCCGCGGACAGCAGGCGCATGACGATCTCAGTCTTGCTCATCTCCAGCGAGAACATGGCGGCGGTGAGGCCGTGGTGGATCGACGCCGAGCGCAGCCAGTCCATCGCCAGCGTCGAGTTGTGCGTCGGCACCATCGCCTCGCCGGCCAGGTACAGGTGGTCCCGATTGTCGACCTGCACGCACCGCACCGGCACGCTCGGCACCGGACGCACCGCGATCACCCGGCGTCCGCCGAGGGCGCCGCGCAACTCCTTGTGCCGGACCTGCTTGTGATGGACGGTGAAGACGTCCTCGTCGGCGGCCATCCGGATCCAGCCCGTGTTCTCCCGGCGGTAGAGGAAGCCGAGGCCGGCGATCAGGTCGGTGAGGACCTCGCTCATCTGCGTGGTCGCGCAGGGCACGGTGATCCACCCGTCGTCGTCGACGCGGGCGCGGGCGTCCAGCACGCCGGCCAGCAGCGCGCGACGCTGCCGGATCGAGCCGCGCAGGTACTCGCCGGGGATCTGCCCGGCCAGGTCGGCCATCAGGGTGATGACGTCGACCGGGCCCTCGGCGTCGATGCGGACGCCGATCTCCGGATCGTCGAACGCCATCCCGGCCAGTGCCGCCACCGTGTACGGGCCGTACGCGAAGCCCCTCTCGGGACGCTCGATCGGCGCGGCCCGGGGCACGGACGCCTCGCCGACCAGGGATCGCAGCTCCTCGGTGGTGACGGTGCGGCGTCGTTCTTCGACGTCGACCACCCACTGGTGCTGCTGGTCGGCGACGAGCATCGCGCCGTCGTCGAACTCCACCTGGAAGCACGGGCGATCGGTCAGCACGTCGGTCACCTCGACGACGGTCGTCGGCCGGCCGTCGGCGCCGATCAGGCGGTCGCCCGCGGCGACCTTGCCCATGCGGGTCCAGCCGGTGGGCGTGGGCAGCGGGGTGTCGAGCGCGAGGGCCTTGCCGACACCCGGGCGGGCGGCGACGATGATCATCTGGCCCGGATGCAGCCCGTTGGTCAGCTTGTCGAGGTCGGCGAAGCCGGTCGGCACACCCATCGACAGGCCGCCGCGCGAGGCGATGGAGTCGAGCTCGTCCATCGTCGGCTGCAGCAACTCGTCGAGGATCACGTAGTCCTCGGTCTGACGGCGCTCGGTGACGTCGTAGATCTCGGCCTGCGCGCGGTCCACCACCTCGGCCACGTCCTGGCCGTCGGCTCCGGCGTAGCCGTACTGAACGATGCGCGTGCCGGCCTGCACCAGACGGCGCAGCACGGCCTTGTCGGCGACGATCTCGGCGTAGAAGCCGGCGTTGGCGGCGGTGGGCACCGTGGAGATCAGCGTGTGCAGGTACGGGGCGCCGCCGATCTTGCGCAGCTCGCCCATCTTCTCGAGCTCTGCCGAGACGGTGACCGCGTCGGCGGGCTCGCCGCGCCCGTACAGCTCCAGGATCGCGTCGTAGACGGCCTGATGCGCGGGCTTGTAGAAGTCTTCGGGTTTGATGCGCTCCAGCACGTCGGCGATGGCGTCCTTGGACAGCAGCATTCCGCCGAGCACCGACTGCTCGGCGGCCATGTCCTGCGGCGGCTGCCGCAGCGCCTCTTCGGCCGGCGGACCGTCCGGGATGTCGAGCGCATCTGCCGAATCGCGCGTCGCCGTCATCAAACCTCCCGAACCCTTCGTGGCCGACCCCGCCGGACGTCGATCACAGTCGGACGCATGTCGAACCAAGTACCTACGAGAGGTTATGGCTGAGGTACGACAAGACCAAACGCATGCCTGTGCACAACACTGTGGACCAGTTGTGGATGAATCCCATACCGGCAGGTAGCTGTGTTCACAGGTTTGTGGACAGATTGTGGAGTTGTTCTGGAGAGTCGGGTATCGGTGCACGTCAGAGGGTGTGGACCGAATTCATCCGGACGACTTTCAACATTCACGGCGTGTTGCGTTGCGCCGCGCCCGGGCCGGTGTCTAGCGCGGGTCGAGACCGGCGCGTCGATTCGTCTCTTCCAGCAGCCCCGGGCCGTGGTGCGATCGGATGAACGGTTCCGTAGAGGACCACTTCGTGGTGCAATACATGATGTGAGCCACCTCTCCCGCGCGTCGGCGCGTTCTGCGATCCTGCTGCTCATCGCCATGCTGGCCGGAGCCCTCACCGCCGCGCTGGCGCCGGACGCCTCGGCCACGCCGCGCACATCTGCAGCCGAGCTGGACTTCGCCAAGTACCAGGCGGTCGACGCGCACCGCTTCCAGTCACTGCGCTACGACGACAACGGTCGCGTCTTCTTCGTCGCCGGTCAGTGGCGCTGCCAGCTGGGCGCACAGCCCGGCTCGGTGGCCTGCAAGGGCCGCCCGGCGACGGCCCCGCCGAACACCGTCGGCGTCTCGATCGTCGGCGACCAGCAGGGCCCCTGGTGGGTCGCCCCGGGCACGACGTTCCGCTTCGGCTCCGTCACCGGCTTCCGCGCGCCGGTGCTGAAGGTGGGCCAGCGCATCACGTTCGCGAACACCACGTGCGCGGTGCCGCGCCGCAACGTCGTCGCCTGCGCCAGCACCAACCGGGCCTTCATCCTGTCCCGCGGATGGCACAAGTTCTACTTCCCGCGCTACGACCGGGCACACAGCAAGAACCCGGCCCCGAAGTACCTGCCGCCGCGTCTGCGCTGAAGCACCCCTGAGCACGACGAAAGCCGGCCGTCCCTCTCGGGGCGGCCGGCA
>JASGFV010000223.1:0-5835 GCA_047605365.1 Gordonia sp. (in: high G+C Gram-positive bacteria) | reverse complement strand
CGACCCGGTGAAGGTCACCCGCTCGGCGCTGCAGAACGCTGCGTCGATCGCGGCCTTGTTCCTCACCACCGAGGCCGTCGTCGCCGACAAGCCCGAGAAGAACGCTGCCCCGGCCGTGCCGGGCGGCGACGAGATGGGCGGCATGGGCTTCTGATCTGATCAGAAACCTGCTGCTCGCTTCGAGCAAGGCAATACCGAAGGCCGGTCACCCTCGCGGGTGGCCGGCCTTCGGCGTGTGCGCAGATCGGCCGGGTAGGGGACGATGCGCCCGGCGTCGAGGCCGAGCGCGTAGTCGGGCCGGCTCGAATGCCGGGGCTGTCGTGTCGTCTGCGGGTACGCACCTGTCGCGTGTCCGGCCGGCAGGTGTCGCGAACCCCCTGTGGAGCGGTGTCCGCCTGGTCATACTGGGGTCCGTGACTGACACATCGACGACGCCGGCCGCGCCCGGCGCACCGAGTCCCATCGCCGCACTTCCCAACCTCCGCGATCTCGGCGGCTGGATCGGGGCCGACGGCCGGGTGGTCAAGTACGGTCTGCTGTTCCGGTCAACCGACTTCCGCTCGGTGGCCGCCGACGCCGAGTCCGCGCTCTCGCCGTTGGGTCTGCGCACCATCTACGACCTGCGGTCGGCCGCCGAACGCAGCGCCACGCCGGATCCGAAGCTGCAGGGCGTGGCCGACGTCTCGCTCGACGTCCTGGCCGACGAGAAGACCGCGATCCCCGGCAACCTCGACAAGTTCCTGACCGACCCGGAGACCGTCGCCGAGGTCAGTCACGAGCTGAGCGAGAAGGGCCCGGAGCTGATCGAGGGCACCTACCGCGGCTTCATCACGCTGGGCAGCGCGACGTCGTCGTACCGGAGCTTCTACCGCGGGCTGCTCGGCGAGAAGCAGACCCCGGCCCTGTTCCACTGCACCACCGGCAAGGACCGCACGGGCTGGGCCGCGGCGTCGTTCCTGTCGTTGATGGGCGTGAGCCGGACCGACGTCTACGACGACTACCTGCTCACCAACAGCCGCCTGCTGCCCGCTCTGGCGCCGGTGTTCGACAAGTTCGCGGCCGCCGGCGGCGACCCGGCCGCGCTGCGCCCGCTGCTCGGCGTGGACCGCACCTACCTCGACGCCGCGTTCGCGCAGCTCGAGGAGTCGTACGGGACAGTGGAGGACTATTTCGCGAAGAGTCTCGGGATCGATCACGCCGAGCAACAGGTGCTGCGCGACCGCTACCTGGCGGGCTGATCGGATGTGAAGACCGCCGAGAAGGCGACGACCACCGCGTTGTCGTCGCCCGGGGGCTTCTTGAGCGACACTGACGTCGATGTCGTGCGCAGCAAGGACGGTCTGTCCGAGCGCCGCCACGTGCCGTGCGGCGTCGGCGTACCGCTATGGGTCCACTCACCTGACGAAAGAACGCGATGATCGTCTGAACCGGCGATCGGAGAGGGTAGGTTCTCACTCATGAGTGTTTCCGCAAATGCTGAATTCGACATCAATGCACCTGCTTCCGTCGTGATGGAGGTGCTCCTCGACATCGACTCGCTGCCCGACTGGTCCAGCGCGCACAAGTCGGCCGAGGTGCTCTCCACGCACGACGACGGCACCCCGGACCGCGTCAAGGTGGCCGTCGGAATGATGGGCATCAACGACGAGCAGGAACTCGAGTACACCTGGACCGACGAGTCCTGCGCCTGGAACCTGATCTCCAGCTCGCAGCTCGCCCAGCAGACCGGCAAGTACACGGTCACCGCGAAGAGCGACGACGTGGCGCACGTCGTCTTCGAGCTGGAGATCGACCTGAAGATCAAGCTCCCGGGCCTGCTGATCAAGCGCGGCCAGAAGGCCGCCGTCGAGACGGCCAAGAAGGGCCTGACCGCTGAGGCTGAGAAGCGCGCCAAGGCCTGAGAACCGGTCCCGTCGGCCGAGCGTGACTCATTTCGCTCGGCCGCCGGGAACTCCCGCTCGACGACGGGTGATCTGCGGTCGTTCAACGCGCCGCCACCCCACCGCCGCTTGTGGGAAACCCGCAGTTCGGGACCCGTCCACATCGAAAGTCCCGAAGGTTGTCGGCGAGTGCGCCCCAAGCGCCGACTGCGGGTTACGCTATGCCTCGTGGACGAATTCCTCTCGCCTGAAGAGCAGCTAGAAATCGGTCCGGACCTGTCTCTGGTCTCCGGCCGCGAAGCCCTCCAGCAGATCGTCGATCTGCGCAACACCGACGGTTTCGTCGTCGTCGACGACGATGACGACGACCCGATCCTGTTGACCCTCCCGCAGCGCAACGTCGTCGACACCTGGCGTGAGGACTACCCTTACGACGAGCGGATGAGTCGCCGCGAATACGAGGTCACCAAGCGCCGCCTCCAGGTGGAGTTGCTGAAGCTGCAGAAGTGGTCCAAGCAGAACGGCAAGCGCCATCTGCTGGTCTTCGAAGGCCGCGACGCCGCCGGCAAGGGCGGCACCATCAAGCGTTTCAACGAGCACCTGAATCCGCGCGGCGCGCACACCATCGCCCTGGAGAAGCCGACCGAGCGCGAGTCCACCGAGTGGTACTTCCAGCGCTACGTGCGCCACCTCCCGGCGGCCGGCGAGATCATCTTCTTCGACCGTTCCTGGTACAACCGGGCCGGCGTCGAGCGCGTGATGAACTTCTGCACGCCCGAGCAGTACCAGCAGTTCCTGCAGCAGGCTCCCGCGTTCGAGAAGATGCTCGTCGACGACGGCATCAACCTGGTGAAGTTCTGGTTCTCGGTGACCCCGCTGGAGCAGCGCACCCGATTCGCGATCCGGCAGATCGACCCGGTCCGCCAGTGGAAGCTCTCGCCGATGGACCTGGCTTCGCTGGACCGGTGGAACAGCTACACCGACGCCAAGGAGTCGATGTTCGCCGCCACCGACACCGACTACGCGCCGTGGACCGTGGTCAAGAGCAACGACAAGAAGCGCGCCCGCATCAACGCGATGCGCCATGTGCTGAGTCTGCACGACTACGACGGCAAGGACGCCGACCTCGTCGGCGAGCCGGATCCGCTGATCGTCAGCCGAGCGGCCGACACCATCGGCGAGTAGTAGTCTGGTTTCGGTGCGAACCTTCCTCACCGGCGTCCTGACCCTCATCGCGATGGTCTGCACGATCATCGCAGTTCCCGCTGTGTGGACCGACCGAAACCTGGTCTCGGCGGACGGGTTCGCGTCGGCCGCGACCGAGGCCGCCCACAACAGCGAGGTGCAGGACTACTTCGCTGACAAGATCGCCGACGAGGTGACCGCGTCGACCGACATCTCGCTGGCCGGGCCGGTGGTCAAGCCGATCGCGCAGTCGTACACGCGCACGCCGCAGTTCGTGCAGGACTTCACCGAGCTCGCCCGGCAGCAGCACACGTGGCTGTTCACCGCGCCGGAGGCCGGGCAGAGCAAGCACGTGATGAATCTGAACATCACGCCGATGATCAACCACGTGCTCGCATCCAGTCCGGTGAAGCTGACCGTCGACCACGAGATCGACGTCCCGATCGACCAGAACCGCCTGACCGCGGGTTCCTTCGAGAGCACCGGCAACCAGATCTCGATGCTGGCCTGGGCGTCGCTGATCGGTGCGATCGTCGCCGGCGTCGCGGCACTGGTGTCGGGCCGCAACCGCGGGGCGGTGCTGGCCTGGCTGGGAGTCGGCGGAATCCTCGGCGGCGCGGGCGGCTGGCTCCTGGCCTCCTACATCCAGCAGGTGACAGGCGACGCCGTCGCCTCCGCCGACCAGAGCGCCCAGCAGGTGGTGACCGTGGTGGTCGACGACGTGACGGCCGGCCTCAGCGACACGTCGCTGATCGTCGCCGGCGTCGCGGTGGCGGTGACCGTGCTCGGCATCGTGATCGCGGTACTGCGCCCCGGGCGGACCCGCCGGCCATGACGGCGGGGGCCGGCTGGCGACGTCGGGTGTCGGCCGTGCGAGCGGCGGTGGCCGACTGGGTGCGTCGCGCGCCGGTCACGTACGGCTGGCTGGCGCTGCTGCTGGTCACCACGATCCTTCAGCGGGTCCTGAGCCCGCAGCGCCTGCACACGCTGCTCGGCCGCGAGTCGACCAACCTGCACAACCTCCAGCATCACCCGTTCCGCGTGATGATCGCGAGCCTGCTGTGGATCGACGGCGCGGTGTGGCTGCCGTACCTGTTCGGCTTCACGGTGACGGTGGCCGTCGTCGAGCATTGGCTCGGCTCGTGGCGCATGGTGGCGACCGGCCTGATCGGGCATGTGTTCGCCACACTGATCAGCGTCAGCATTCTGGCGGAGTGGATCCGGACCGAACAGGAGTCGGCGTCGATGCTCTACGCGATCGACGTCGGGGTCAGCTACTTCGCGGCCGCGATCGTCGGCGTGTCGGCGTACCGGATCGCCCGCCCCTGGCGGTGGGTGTGGGCGCTGGGCGCACTGGCCTTCTTCGCCGGTCCGGTGGTGCTCACCGACGACCCCAGCTTCACCGCCGTCGGCCACCTGTCGGCCCTGATCCTCGGCTTCTGCTGCTACCCGCTGACCCTCGGCAAGCCGTGGCGCCGGACGGACTGGGACCCGCGGGTCGCCGCGCGGGCGTACTCGAACGGCTGAGATCTGTCAGAGAAGGCCCCGCGACTTCGACTGGCAAGCGGGCTCGACCAGCGAGGAGGCTCGCTTCTTCGTGAGTTGCCAGGCGAGCGAGTGCATCGAGACCCGGCGCTCTCACTGCGCGGGCGTCAGCGCGCAGTCGCCGCAGTACCCGCCCGCGGCGGTCCGGTAGTACAGGCAGCAGCTGAGCCGCCGGTCGTCGCCGGGCCGCAGCCGGCCGCGGAGCCGCGGGTCGTCGAGCACCCGGTCGGTCAGGGCGGCGGCGCGCTCGCCGAGGATGTTTCCGGAACTGCGCGCGGCCGACGCCGCGTTGCCCCACAGCAGTCCGGCCGACACCCACCGTCGCCACGAGTCGACGAGGGGCGTCAGCTGGCGGTCGAGCACCTCGACGACGGGATCGTCACCGGGCCGCGGATCGTCGACGCTGAGCACCAGCCCGCCGGGCACGACGCTCCAGCAGATCTCGTCGGGATCCAGGCCGACGCACACCCCGGCGGCCGCGGCGCCCAGCGCCACCGACCACAGGTGCGCGGCGTAGTCGAAGAACACCCACGACACTGCGACCCGCAGCTCCGTCGTCGACAGGGTCTCCAGCGCGCCGGCGAACAGTTCGGCGGCGACGTCGTCGTCGAGCAGCAGCCGGGTCGGCCGCGCCGGCGATCCCGCGGGCGCCTCGCGCGGCAACGCGAAGTACGGGGTCAGCCCGCCGAGCTCGTCGAGGACGTCGGTGAGCTCGGGCGTCACGCGGGCTCGTCCGCGCCGATCGTGCGCCACAGGAACTCGTAGGCCAGTGCCGACTTGAACGCCGACTGCTTGTTGTCCGCGGCGCCGCCGTGCCCGCCCTCGATGTTCTCGTAGTACTCCACCCGGTGCCCGGCCTCCTCGAGCGCGGCCACCAGTTTGCGGGCGTGGCCGGGGTGCACTCGGTCGTCGCGGGTCGACGTCGTGACCAGCAGCATCGGATACTGCGCGTCGGCCCGGACGCGCTGGTACGGCGAGTATTCGCTGATGTACTTCCACTGCTCGGGGTCGTCGGGGTCGCCGTACTCGGCCATCCACGAAGCCCCGGCCAGCAGCAGGTGATAGCGGCGCATGTCGATCAGCGGCACCTGGCAGACCAGCGCGCCGAAGAGCTCCGGGTAGCTGGTCAGCATGACGCCCATCAACAGGCCGCCGTTGGAGCCGCCCTGTGCGGCCAGCTGCGCCGTGGTGGTGACGCCGCGTGCGACGAGGTCGCGCGCGACAG
>JASGFV010000222.1:0-5853 GCA_047605365.1 Gordonia sp. (in: high G+C Gram-positive bacteria) | reverse complement strand
GGCCGGCGACCGCTTCGCGGTCCGCAACTCGGGCGCCACCGCCGTCGTCGAAGGCCTCGGCGAGTACGGCTGCGAGTACATGACCAACGGCGCCGTGCTGAACATCGGCGGCTACGGCAACGGCCTGGCCAACGGCATGAGCGGCGGATTCCTGTACCAGTACGACCCGGCGTGCGCGATCGCGTCCAGCGTCAGCGCCGACTCGGTGATCCTGGGCAGCATCACCGGCGTCGACGACCCGTTCGCCGCACTGCACCACGACGCCGCACTGCGCATGCTGACCTGGCACGCCGAGGCCACCGGCTCGGCGCTGGCGACCCGCCTGCTGCAGAACTGGGAGACCGAACGCCACTACTTCGTCTACGCGATGCCCCGGGCGCTGCTGGCGCACCAGGACTCGGCGACGATCATGGCCGCGCTGGACCGCCGGACCCTGCTCGACGAGCTGTCGTCGGCGATCGCCGTCGACCAGGTCCGCACTCTCAAGCGCAGCTCGCGCACCACGAGGCCGGTGCTCGACGGCGCGGTCCCGGCGTTCGGGCACACCGACGACGAGGAGACGTTCGCTCTGCTGAACGCCTTCACCGTCTTCGAGCTCGCCCGCGAGACGGCCGCCGCCCGGCTCCGCAAGGCCCGGCACGGCAGCCGGTTGCCGGTCAGTGAGAAGACCGTCGCGCATGCGGCCCGCAACCTGGTGCTCACCGAGGACTTCGAGCTTCTCGGACGCGTCGCCCGGTACGCCCGCGACATCCTCGGCGACTACCCCGACGAGCACCTCGCAGCCCTGATCGGCGCCAAGCGCGTCGCCGACTACAAGCAGGCGCTGGCACTGCGCAACGTGCGGTCGATGGACGCTCCGGCGACCTACGGCTGGCTGCTGCTGCAGGACGCCCGCAACCGCGACGTGCTCGGCGAGCTGACCAGCTTCGCCGCGCTGTTCGCCGCCCGCGCGGTGCCCGATGTCGCCAAAGCCCTCAACGCCACGACCACGAAGGCCGGTTAAACCATGGAACTCCCCTACATCCCCAGCGACGTCCCGTTCACCGGTGAGCAGAAGGCCTGGTTCGCAGGCTTCCTGGCCGGCCTCAACAGCCGCATGGCGATGCCCGCCGGGTTCGACGGCCAGCAGGCCGCCGCTCTGGCCGGAACCGGCCAGCAGGCCCTCGGCGCCGCAGGTCTGCTGATCGTCTACGGCACCCAGACCGGCAACGCCGAGATGGTCGCCGAGCAGGCCAAGGACTCGGCCGCCGAACTCGGCCTGCAGGCCGTGCTCGCGGACATGAGCGACGTGACGGCCGCCCAGGTCGCTGCGGCGGGCCGGCTGCTCGTCGTGGTCTCCACGTACGGCGAGGGCGACATGCCCGACAACGCCGAGGACCTGTGGGAAGCGCTCGCCGCCGACGACGCCCCGCGTCTAGAGGGCCTGAGCTACGCGGTCTTCGGACTCGGCGACTCCGCCTACGACGGCTTCTGCCAGGCCGCCAAGAACTTCGACGGCCGTCTCGCCGAACTCGGTGCCGAACGGGTCGTCGAGCGCGCCGAGTGCGACGTCGACTTCCAGAAGCCGGCCGACACCTGGCTGCCGAGGGCCCTGCAGGCGCTGGCCGCCGCGTCGACCACGGCCGTCGCCGTTCCGGCGGAGCAGCCGGCCGCCACGCCGACGGCAGGCAAGCCCAAGTACGGCCGCAAGAACCCGTACCCGGCGACGCTGCTGGCGAACACGGTGCTGTCCGGCCCGGCCTCGAGCAAGGAGGTCCGTCACCTGGTGATCTCGCTCGGCGACAGCGGCCTGGAGTACGCCCCCGGCGACGGCATCAGCATCGTGCCCGTCAACGACGACACGCTGGTCAACCGCCTGCTGAACCGCATCGGCGCCAGCGGCGAGGAGCTGATCACCGACCGCAAGACCCAGCGCACCCTGCGCGAGGCGCTCACCAGCCACTACGAGATCTCGACGCCGTCGAAGTACCTCATCGACTACGTCGCCTCGAGGACCGGCGACGCCGAGCTCACCCATTCGGCCATGGACCCCGAAGCGCTCGACGCCTGGCCGGGGCCGGACGTGCTCGACGTGCTGAACGTCGATCCGGCGCTGACGCTGACCCCGGAGGAGCTGATCGGCGAGCTGCGGCCGCTGACCCCGCGCGTGTACTCCATCTCGTCGTCGCCCCGCGCGCACAACGGAACGGTGCACATCACCATGGCGACGGTCCGGTACACCTCCGACGACCGCGAGCGCGGCGGCGTCTGCTCCACCTACCTCGCGGATCGCCGCGGCGAGGGCGACGAAGTGCAGGTGTACATCACGCCGAACAAGTCGTTCCGGCTGCCCGGCGACGACGCCCCGGTCATCATGATCGGCCCGGGCACCGGCGTCGCCCCGTTCCGGTCGTTCCTGCACGAGCGGTCCGCACGCGGCGCCCGCGGCGAGAACTGGCTGTTCTTCGGCGACCAGCACCGCGAGTCGGACTTCCTGTACTCGGCCGAGCTGGAGCAGTTCATCACCGACGGCCTGCTGACGCGCCTGGACCTCGCGTTCTCGCGTGATCAGGAGCACAAGATCTACGTGCAGGACCGGATGCGCGAGCACGGCGAGGAGCTGTACCGCTGGCTGGAGCGCGGCGCGCACGTCTACGTGTGCGGCGACGCGACGCGGATGGCGCACGACGTCGACGTCGCGCTCCAGGAGATCGTCGCGCAGCACGGCGACCTGGATCCGGACAAGGCCGGCCTGTACGTGAGCGACCTCAAGAAGGACAAGCGGTACAGCCGGGACGTGTACTGACACGACCTACGGCGACGACCCCACGGCGATGAGCGGACAGCGTGACCGAAGAGCAGGGACCGAGCACACCTCCGACCCGACGGGCCCCTGCCCGTGCCGTCGCTGTCCGCGCCTTCGCGCCGCGGGCACCGACCTGGAGCAGCTGCTGACCGCTCAGGGCTTCGCCGGGTCCGTGCTCGACGGTCCGGTCGACACCGTCTTGACCGCTTTGCCCCTGCTGGATCAGGTGGTGGGCGTGACGGCCGCGGGACCGGTCATCACCAACGACGTCGGGACGCACCTGGCGCCGGTCGGCGTCGGCGGTCCGTTGCGCACGCCGTCGACCGGGATCTCCCTGCGGGTGGATCCGGTCCGGCTCGGGTCGGTGGTGTCGACCGAGCCGATCGGCCGTACTCCCCCGACCCTGAGATTCTTCGACCGGGACGGCGCCGCCGTCCACGCCGTCTATCTGACCGAGCATTCGGACCGGCTGGTCTTCGAGTCGCTCGCCCTGATCGGGCCGGGCGCGGGCGGGATCGGTCCGGCCGGACTCGACGGCGTCCCGCTCGGCGAGGGCGCAGCGTCGTGCGTGGACGTGCCCAGAGACCAGATCGCGATGTTCGACCACATCCTGTCCGACGGCGGACGCTCCCGCGGCAAGGCCCTGGCCGCCGGCGGCGCGGTCGCGCGGCTGGAGTCGCGGCAGGTGATCGCCGCACTGTCGCACGCGGCGCTGATGACGATGCCGGTCACCACCGTCACCACCGCGCCCGGATGCCTGCAGATGCGTCACGATCTGCTCGACGGCGTGCGCGAGCACTCGGGCACGATGGTGCTGGCGTCGGCGGGCGCCCGCACCATGATCGACTTCGACGACGTCGCCGCCTGCTGGCTGACCCGAGCCGACGGCGTCCTGGGTCCCACGCACGCCGTCGAGCTGTACGACCGGCACGACCGCTGCTGCTTCGTGGCGACGGTGACGGGCGCGGTCAGCGAATCGACGTGGCAGGGCTGGGAACACCTGATGGCCGACGTGGGAGAATACGACTGACCCCGCCTCGACCCAGGGAGCAGTATTCGACCATGACGACCGACGCCGAACGCCCGCAAGCCCGCGCAGCCAAGAAGCCCCGCTGGTCCAGGCGAAATCCGTATCCGGCTCGTGTCGTCCAGAACACCCTGCTGACGTCGCCGGACACCGACAAAGAGGTGCGGCACCTGGTGCTCGACATCGCCGACTCCGGGCTGGAGTATCTGCCGGGCGACGGCGTCTCGGTGATGCCGGCCAACGATCCGGCGCTGGTGACCGCGATCATCGAGCGGCTCGGCGTGCCCGCCGACACCGTGATCGAGGACCGCAAGGGTTCGCAGTCGTTGCAGGTGGCGCTGACGCACGGTTTCGAGATCACCTCGGTCTCACCCTATCTGCTGGATCATCTGGCGAACGCCCGGGACAACGCAACCGCCAAGGAACTGCTGGCCGGCGACCGCGCCGCGCTCGACGCCTGGTCGCGAGGCCGCGACGTCCTGGATCTGCTGGCGCTGGAACCGGACTGGTCGCCGACGCCGGAGGCCCTGCTGGCCGAACTGAAGCCGCTCGCGGCGCGCACGTATTCGATCTCGTCGTCGCCCGCTGCGCACGAGGGCACGCTTCATCTGACGCCCGCGACGGTCCGCCACCGCGCGACCGACGAGTGGGGCGACGGCCGCGACCGGCACGGCGCGGCGTCGGCGTATCTGGCTGACCGCGTAGTCCCCGGCGACACCGTCGGCATCTATCTGACCCCCAACAAGTCGTTCCGGCTGCCGGAACCGGACACCGACATCATCATGATCGGCCCGGGCACCGGCATCGCCCCGTTCCGGGCCTTCCTGCACGAGCGCGCCGCGGCGGACGCCGGGGGCCGAAACTGGCTGTTCCACGGAGCCCGTCACCGCGACCACGACTTCCTCTACCGCGACGAGATCGCCGAGCTGCACTCCGAGGGCACCCTCCACCGGCTCGACGTCGCCTTCTCCCGCGAGCAGGAGGAGAAGGTCTACGTCCACCATCTGATGGACGGCCACGGTGAGGAGATCTACCGCTGGCTGCGCGACGGCGCAGTGCTGTACGTGTGCGGCGACGCCGACCGAATGGCCGGCGACGTCGACGCCGCCCTGGCCCGCATCCTCGCCGAACACGGCGACCTGGATCTCGACGCCGCCGCCGCCGAACTCGAACGCCTCCGGGCCGAAGGCAAGTACCTCCGCGACGTCTACTGACGTTATATGAGTGGCACACGTTTCCGACGCCGGCGGCCAGCAATGCGATCCTGGCGGGAATACGAGCGAAGGCTGCGATCGCCGTCGCTCGAACAGGATCGACGTCGAAGGCCAAAGACCACCGAGCGGCCGTCGGGGAGCTCGATCACGCGCTGACTGGACATCCCGCCAGATCTGATGCACGACGCGCACTGTCAGAACTTCTTTCAGCGAAGACCGACGTCCAATACAGCGTCAAACGTCTGTCCCGGAAAGCCGTCGACTCCTACTTGCGCCGCGCGGCCACACTCGTCGACCTTGCCAAGGAGACTCTGGCGGAGGCCTGACCCCACCCGGGCCTATAGTGCCAGCCGACCCCGACTCCCGCTCCAGGTCTTGATTCCCGCTCTTGGACGAGCCAAGAGCGGGAACGCAAAGGTGCCGCGGGAACGCAGACCAGGAGCGGGAACACGACCGGTGACGCGCCTTCGCCGTCCACGACAGTCATCCGATGCCTGCCACATACAGCATTCACGCCCACCCCCATGCTGCACGCGACGCCTAAACGCCCCGCGCCACAGAGCGTTCAGTGGCCCAAGACTGATCCCACAAACGCAGACGGGCCGGCCCGAGAGCAGAGAAGACAATCAGTCCTGGTCCAACGAGACAGGCGCGCCCTTCTGAACCTGCATCAAGAACTCGACGTTCGAGCGCGTCTTCTTCAGCTGCGACATCAGCAGGTCGATGGCGGCCTGCGAGTCGAGACCGGAGAGCAGGCGACGCAGCTTGTGCACGATCGCGAACTCTTCCGGCGACAGCAGCAGCTCGTCCTTGCGGGTGCTCGACAG
>JASGFV010000221.1:0-5862 GCA_047605365.1 Gordonia sp. (in: high G+C Gram-positive bacteria) | reverse complement strand
GGCGCTGCGGTTCCGCTCGACGACTACGGTTTCGGCGACTACCAGCGCTGAGCCAACAACGAGACGCGCCCCGTGCCTTTGGTACGGGGCGCGTTCCGTTTTCCCGCAAGCCCGACCCTGCGTGACAAGACCCGACGTGGATCCGAGTCGGGTCTTGTAGCGCAAAGTCGGGTTTGCCGCAGCGGGGCATGCTGCCGGGGAGGGAGCGGGAACCGCTGGCACGCTGATCGCGTCCAAGTTGTATGGAACCGTTTCCCTGGGACCCCGACGGACTGCTTCGAGTCTCCGACGCGCAGACGCTGGGAGTTGATCCGCGTCGTGTCTATGATGCCGAGCGGCAAGGGCGCGTCATGGGCGTCGCGCGCGGCGTGTATGCCCTGCCGTCCGAGCGCAGGCCCGAGAGTGTTCACCGCCTCGAAGTTCTTGCGGCGCGCATCACCGCCGACGAGGTGGTGAGCCATACCTCCGCAGCGGTGCTCCACCGACTGTCGATGCTTCAGCCCGACCTTTCCAGGCTCCACCTGACGACGGTGGGAAGCGATCGCGGCTATCGACGGCGGACACGCCACGTGCACCCCGGTCCCCTTGCCGGTGCCGAGATCGGTCAAGTGGGCGGTATCCGCGCGACAACGCTCGAGCGCACCGCATACGACGTCGCGCGGTCGTCGCGCATCGGGTTTGCCGGTGCGCTGTCGGTCTTCGATTCCGCGTTGCGCGGTGGCGCGGATCGTCGGGTCATCGAGACGCTTTGCCTGCGACGACAGGCTGGCGTCGCCACGGCGCGCAACGCGATCCGGTGGGCCGATCCGCTGTCGGAGAATCCCGGGGAGTCGTGGGGACGAGCGCAACTGATCGCCGGGGGTGTCCGGGCACCGGTCTTGCAGCACGAGGTCCTCGACGAATACGGACTCGTCGTCGCCCGCCTGGACTATGCGTGGGACGACGATGAGGGTCAGGTGCGCCTTGCCGGTGAATTCGACGGGCTGAGCAAGTACGTCGACCACACCCGGCGCGGCGAGACGCCACAAGATGTCCTCCGCCGGGAGAAAGAGCGGGAGAGCATGCTGCAGGACCTGGGGATCGCCGTGGTCCGGTGGAACTGGGCCGACCTGCGCGCCGGTCGGGTGGCACCACGCGTTTCCGGTGCCCTCCGTCGCCTCCGACTCGTCTAAACCCGACTCTGCGTAGCAAGACCCGACCCGTATCCATGTCGGGTCTTGTCACGCAGAGTCGGGTTTGCGGGAGTTGATAGGGTCGGCCCCATGATGCAACGGACACGCGCAATCGGAGTGGGACTGCTGGCGATCGGGCTTACGGCGACGGGCTGTGGCAGCAGCGACAAGGGTGCCGACGCGGGTGCCGGCGGCGACCTGAAGTCGAGCTGCGCCATCGCCTACGGACCGGCGACTGCGGTCCCCGGCCAGCTGGTTTCCTATCGCTCGCTCGGCGACGTGAACAAGCTGCCGATCAGTGACGCTTCGCTGAACGACTCCATGCTGAGCCTGGTCAAGGACCCCAAGCTCACCGAGATCGCCAAGCGCGGCTTCGCCAACGGCAAGGCGTTCAACGAAGCGCTGGCCAAGAAGGACAACGCTGCTCGGGACAAGGCCATCGTCGCCTCCCGGCCGATCCTCAAGGACTACGAGTCCGTGTGCGCCGGGGCGATGGGCAGCGAGTCGGTCTACCAAAGCCTTGAGGAGGTCGTGGCGTCCGGCACCCTGCCCCAAGCGGTGAGTGGTCCGGCGGCCCCGACGGCCGCATCGTCGACGACGCCGTCGGCACCGACGAGCAGCAAGGCGGCGGCGCCGGTGGTGGTGACTCCGCCGGGTGCAGAGGTGAAGGTCGGCCAGTCGGTGACCATCGAGGCGAAGACCTACGGCGGCGAAACCGGTAAGTACACGTTCACGATCACAGCGATCGACGAGGCGAAGGGTTCGGACCTGCGCCGGATCAAGCCCGAGCTGCGCGAGAAGATCGGCACGATGCTCTACATCCGAGCGCAGTTGCGACCCGCGGATGAGAAGGCGAAGGCGTCGAGCATGGTGTCCTCGACGTTCGACCCGCAGTATCTGATCAGCCCGACCGATGACACGCCAGCCCAGATCCTCACCTTCTTCGGCGACTTCAAGCCGTGCAAGGACGAGTCGAAGGACGGCGGCAAGGACTTCTGCACGCCGATCTCGGTCACCAAGGGCGAATCGCTGCTGGCCGTCGCGGTGAAGAGCTTTGAGAGCGGGGCGATCACCGCTGATACGCCGCTGTACACCTGGAAGGTGAAGTAGCACCGCGGGCACGCCGCCTACGCTGGACCGCGTGGGCACCAACCGCATCCTGCACGTCGACCTGGACCAGTTCCAGGTGTCGGTGGAGCGACTGCGCAGTCCCGAACTCGTCGGCGTGCCGGTCATCGTCGGCGGCAACGGTGACCCGACGGAGGCGCGCAAGGTCGTGACGTGTGCGTCCTACGAGGCCCGAGCGCAGGGGGTGCGGGCCGGCATGCCGTTGCGCGCGGCTCATCGGAAAATGCCCGACGCGGTCTACCTCCCGCTCGACACCGACGCCTACGACGACGCATCGGCGCAGGTCATGGGTACCCTGCGGACCTTCGGCCCGGTCGAGGTGTGGGGCTGGGACGAGGCCTACCTCGGCGCCGGCGACCTCGATGACGATCGGGCGGCAGTCCTGGCGGCCGACGTCATCGCGACGATCGCCGAGCGCACCGGACTGCCCGCCTCGATCGGGATCAGCGACAACAAGCAGCGTGCCAAGATGGCGACCAACTTCGCCAAGCGCCACTCGCCCGACGACGGACCGCGCGTCTTCACCCTCGACGCCGACAACTGGGGCGAGCTGATGGGCGGGCAGCCGACCCGGGAGCTGTGGAGCGTGGGGCCGAAGACCGCCGCCAAGCTGACCGACCTCGGCATCAGGACCGTCGACGAGCTCGTCGCGACACCCAAAGACGAACTCATCGCCGCCTTCGGGCCGCACCAGGGCACCTGGCTCTACGTGCTGTGCCGCGGCGGGGGAGACGCGACGATCACCGAGGAGCCGTGGGAGGCGAAGTCGCACTCGCACTCGCGCACCTTTCCGACCGATCTCACCGAGCACGACGACCTGCACGCCGCCGTCGACGAGCTCACTGCCGAGGTACTGGGCCAAGTCGTCGACGAGGGGCGCGAGGTGTTCCGGGTCGCCGTCACCGTGCGGACGAAGACGTTCTACACGCGGACCAAGTCGCGCAAGCTCACGCGCCCGACCACCGACCTCGCCGAGATCGCCCCGACCGTGCACGCACTCCTCGACGACTTCGAACAGGGCCGCCCGGTACGACTGCTCGGCGTGCGGCTCGACCTCTTGCCGACGACCGACTAGCGCGGAACCCGCACGCCGCGCAGGTGCACGTCGGGGTCGACGTCGAGCCCGATCCGGTCCCAGGGGAGGCCGACCGACAGCACGGCGTAGGCCGACGTGGGGAAGTCGGGGACGTCGCCGTCGGGGTCGAGGGTCAGCGCGGTGGCCGGCATCCCCGGCACGTGCCCGACGACGAGCAGCGTCTCGGCGGACGCGGGGGCGTGGACGCGGATGGTCTCCAGGATCGACGACGCCGACGCGCCGTAGAGATCGTCGAGGTACTGGGTCGGCGCGGTGATCGCGGTGCGCGCCAACGTCTCGCGGGTGCGACGCGCCCCGGAGCAGAGGACGGCGTCGACGGACAGTCCCTCGTCGCGCAGCCACTGCCCGGCGAGTGCGGCCTGACGCTCGCCGCGCGGGGCGAGCGGGCGGTCGTAGTCGATGACGCCGGTCGGGTAACCCGACTTGCCGTGTCGGAGCAGGACCAGGATGCGGCTCACGCGCTGCGGCGTTGGGCGACGTCGCCGTCGAGCATGACCGTCAGCATGGCGGAGGTTTCCCGCCACGCGACCGCTTCTTGCCAGTGGAACTGTGCCTCGTCGTCCTCACGTGCCTCGTCGTATTCGACCAGGTGCTCGTCGAACCTCTCCCGGCACATCACGATGAACTCCGGGATCTGCGTCGCGTCGGCGCAGACCAACTCGATCTGATGACGGCTCAACGTCATCAGGCGCTCCAACTCGTCGGAAAATCCCATGGCTCAAACGCTAGCGCCGAGGTCTGACAAACTCCCGCCGCCGCGCCGTCCACCAGACAAACAGGTGGCAGAGCAGGTATGAAGACAGCATGCGAAACTCGATGCGCCTCGCCGCGACGACCCTGGCCGCCTCCACCCTCGCCGTCGGCGCGCTGACCGCGCTCAGCCCGCCCGCCGAGGCGAAGATCGACTCGGGCCGGTACACGTATGTCACCTGGAACCACTTCGGGGAACAGACGATTCGCCAGGAGATCAAGATCATCGGGAACCGGATCTTCGTCAAGCGCGGCATCTCGCACGTGCTCCACCCGACGCCGCGCGGCGCCTGGTACGACAACGCCGGCGTGCGCACGACCTTCTGGCGCTCCGGCGACGGCTACGCGGGCACGCAGAAGCCGTTCTGGGACCGCGCGAACCGGGTTCGACTGTTGCCCGGCTGGGGGTTGGACCAGGCGCCGCCGACGTAGGGCGGGCAAGGGCGCGGAGGCGCCTCGCCCGCGGCGTAATGGGAAAGTTGTCTTTAAGTAAAGACTTGGTAATATCCATGGCATGGATATGAAGAAGACAACGACGTCTGCCCTCATCGCCCTGACCATCGCCGCGGGTACCACCGCCCTTACCGCCGCGCCGGCACAAGCCCGCGTCGCGCCGGGCAACTACTGGTACACCGTGCACAACAACTCCGGCACCAAGACGCAGGCGGCCGTGAGCGGCAATATGATCAACATCGGCGGCAAGCGCCACCGGCTGATCCAGACCCCGCGCGGCGCCTACTTCCTGAGCGGCGGCCTCAAGTTCAGCTTCTGGCAGGCGCCGCACGGCTACGACGGCTCGATCAACACGATCATGCGTCCCACCCGCATTTCGCTGTTCCCCCGCTGACCCGACCGCAAACCCGATACCGCAGGACGAACCCAGCATCTCCAGGTGCTGGGTTTGTCCCATTCCGCGGGGTTCGCGGGGTAACGTCTGCCGGGTACGACGAACCCGTGGGGGAACAGAACACATGCAGCACAAGCGGATCATCGGAGCGGCTCTGGCAGCGGCGGCCGTCGCGTCGGGAACGATGGCGGTCACCGCACCGCAGGCGCAGGCGCGCATCGCGTCGGGGCACTACGTGTTCACGAGCTTCTACGACAACGGCATGCAGATCCACCGGTACCCGGTGTACGTGCGCCGCAACCGCATTTACCTCACCCGCGAGCGCGCGTGGCGCGACATCACGCCCACCAAGCGCGGCGGCAGCTACACCGTCGAGGACCTCACGCGCTTCAACTTCTGGCGCAAGGGCGACGGGTACACCGGCGTCGGCTACAACCAATGGCTGCGGCATCTGCCCGATCAGAAGTTCGTGACGTTCAAGGCGACGCTCACCCGGCCGGGCACGCCGATCCCGGACACGCCGCTGTACTCGGGCTGATCGACCTCCACTCGACGCCGACGGTCGGTCGTCGGCGATAATCGGACCGTGCATACCTGGCTCCCGGTACTCCTGGCGGTGATCGCCGCTTTCCTCATCGCCCTGGGGACGGTCATCCGCCAACGCGAGTCGGCGACGTCGGGCGCGATCAGCGCGAAGTGGTGGATCGGCGCGGTGATCGCGCTCCTCGGCTTCGCCGCGCAGGCCGCCGCGCTCGGCCTCGGGCCGATCCTGCTCGTACAGCCGCTGATCGTGCTGGCCATCCTGTTCGCCCTCCCGATGGAGGCCTGGGCCGACGACCGCCACCCGCACACCGACGAATGGCTGTGGG
>JASGFV010000220.1:0-5877 GCA_047605365.1 Gordonia sp. (in: high G+C Gram-positive bacteria) | reverse complement strand
ATCAACGTCGTCGACCTCGGTCTGGTCTACGGCATGCAGGTGCAGGACGACGCGTCGGTGAAGCTCGACATGACGCTGACGTCGCCGGCCTGCCCGCTGACCGATGTGATCGAGGATCAGACGCGCGGTGTGCTGGTGACCAGCGGCCTGTGCACCGACGTCGAGATCAACTGGGTCTGGCTGCCGCCGTGGGGCCCGGACAAGATCACCGACGACGGACGCGAGCAGTTGCGGGCCCTGGGCTTCACCGTCTAGCCCGCCAGAGGCTACCTGCTCCCTGAGTCTGTCGAAGGGCCGAAGGGTCAACGACGGCCGTCGTGCAGATGTGCACGGCGGCCGTCGCTGTCGAAGATGGTGAGGATCTCGGCGGTGCCGCGTTCGGCGGTGATGGCGTGGGGGACCATCGTGGAGAACTCCGCGGCCTGCCCTTCGGCGATGTACAGCACCCGCTCGCCGAGGGTGAGTCGGACGGTGCCGGACAGCACGGTGAACCATTCGTGGCCCGGATGCACCTGCGGACCGTGGTCTTGCACCTCGTCGGCGACGATGCGCATCTTGGCGACGGTCACGCCGCTCAGTGCGCGATCGCGCGACAGGATCCAGAAGGTGCGTCCGGGATGCGTCTGCTCGGTGGGCCGGATCACGACGTCCTGGTCGTCGAGTGGATCGACGAGTTGATCGAGCGTGATGTCAAGGGCGTGGGCGATCGGCACCAGCTGGTCCAGCGCGATCCGGCGGTTGCCGGTTTCGATGCGCGACAGGGTCGACGGGCTCACTCCGCAGCGGGCGGCGAGCGAGTCCAGCGACCAGCCGCGGGCGATGCGCAGTCCGCGGATCCGCTGGCGGACCAGCCGGTCGAGGTCGTCGCCAGCGTCTTGCGTCATAGGCAAGAGCCTATGCCGCGTCAGAACGCTGCACGTCGACGCGGACCAGGCTTCGGCCTCTCCACGATTGTCCGTAGGGTTGGGACGACCCGCGGGGACTAATCGAGCGTCGAGGAGCGTTGAGGACGACATGAGTGCAATCGAATTGACCGGACAGAGCTTCGAGCAGACCGTGATCGACAACGAGATCGTGCTGGTGGACTTCTGGGCGTCGTGGTGCGGCCCGTGCCGACAGTTCGCCCCCACCTTCGAGGCGGCGGCGGAGCAGCATGCGGACATCGTATTCGGCAAGGTCGACACCGAGGCCGAGGAGCAGCTCGCCGCGGCGGCCAGCATCCGCTCCATTCCGACGCTGATGGCGTTCAAGAAAGGTCACCTGGTCTACAACGAGGCCGGCGCGCTCCCCCCGCAAGCACTCGATTCGCTGATCGATCAGCTCAAGGCGCTCGACGTCGAGAAGGCGATCGCGGAGAGCCAGAAGCAGCAGTGACGGTTCGGGGCACGTCGTACGAGACTGTGGCGTGTCCCGGCATCATTCACCTGTGACCTGCGGTGACAGGTAGTTCGCGGGTCGGCGGGCAGATGTGGCGTAGTTCCATGGAGTGAGCCGATCGGGCTGAACGGGCCGCCACCTCTTAGGATGGCGGGCATGCGGAAGATCGGTAAGTCGGCAGCTCAGTTCTTCGCGCTGGCTGCGCTGGCAGTGACGATGACGGCGTGCACGGTCGACGGAACGCCCCAGCGCGGTCCCGTCGTCCTGGACACGGGCAAGTACAGCACCAAGCTCGCTCCGGAGTTCGGCACGGCGACGTCGGACAACGACATCGCGCTCGTGCGGGCGACGCGCCTGGCCGGCAACGTGATCTTCCCCGAGGACATCGACTCCTCGTTCACACACTTCAGCATGCCGACGTCGGCGCTGGTGCGAGCCAAGAACATCAACATGCTGCTGCCGGACGCCGACAAGATCCCGGCGAACGCCAGCTTCAAGTACGGATTCTCGACCACCGCTTCGGAGCCCCCGAAGTACGACCGTGCGGTCAACCACGCCGTCTTCGTGTATGCGAACCCGCAGGCGGCGACCGCGGCGGCTCAGCAGTTCGCCGATGCGAGTGCCAAGGATCCGGGGGAGACCCGGAACCCGATCGCCGGGATGCCGTCGGCGACGCAGGCCGTGCAGTCGCCGGTCGGCGCAGACGGTCTGGTCACCGAGATGGCGTTCACGCCGGTCGGCGACAAGGTGATCTACACCTGGGTCAAGGACACGACGTTCAACCGGGCGGACGCGTCGATCGTGCGCGCTTACCAGAAGCAGAAATCGATGCTCGATGCGATGCCCGTCGACGATGATCTGGAACGGGACCCGGCGGGGCTGCTGCGAGCCACCATCGAGGATCCAGACAACGACACCTCGCTCATTTACAACACGGTCTGGGACCAGCGCGGCGAGGCACAGAACTATGGCAACCGTCCGCAGGCCTACCAGGCGCTGAAGGATGCGGGCATCGAGCACACGGCCAAGCGCAAGACGCAGGTCTACGAGGCCGAGGACCAGGCCGGTGCGAAGTCGTGGGCGAAGTATCTTTCGGACAGTTTCATGGGCGACGACGGACGCAAGGCCGACAGCCCGCAGGATCTGGACTCCGTGCCCTGCTATGTGGCGTCCGGTCGGGGCGCCTGCTTCGTCGTCGTCGGCAAGTATGTCGGCGAGATCTACGGCAAGGACCTGAAGGACGCCCAGCAGCAGGCGGCGGCACAGTATGAGCTGCTGAAACAGCTGCCCGCTTGAGGCTGCGCGGTCGGCGGCGGGCGATGTTCCTCGCCTGTTCGCTTCGGCGAAGAGGAGATCGACCATAGGGCGGATGGCGTCGCGCGGGGTGTAGTGCTCACCGGCCTCCTCGGCGGCCGCTTCCGTCACTGCGCCGCATGTCTCGCTGAGGCTACCGCTCCCGCTCAGCGCTGCAGTGGGCGCCTTCCGGCGACGACACTGGCGACCGCGACCTGTCGCTTCAACCGCAGAGGCAGCCTGGCGAACACGGCCCACATCGCGCGGGCGATGCCGGCCGGATCGTCGCGGTGCGACAGGTAGGCGCGCTGGCGCTCGACGTCGAGAGTGAAGAAGCAGTCGAAGAACCGAGTGAGCGCGGCCGAGTCCATGCCGAGCAGCGCCTCCAGCCCGGCAAGGCGCAGAAGGTGGGCGATGCGGGCCCGGCGGGGCCACAGGGCCGAGCCGGGGTCGCGTCCGTCGAGCAGCGCCTCGACGACGTCGTCGACCGAGCGCAACGACTCGGCGATGCTGTAGCCGGTCGCAGGGTGCATCAGTCCGCCCGCGGCCCCGAATCGCGTCGCGGCCCCGGGACTGCGTCGCCAGGGGCGGCCCGGTGCGGCGAGCGGGAAGTCGACGGTCTCGACGTCTGCGGAGACCTCTGCTTCGGGAAGCCTGCGGTCCAGCCACGACGTCGCGCGTTCACGCAGTTCGCCGACGCCGATCGCGGGCCGTCCGGCCAGGCATGTCTCCTCGACGAGCAGGAGTCCGTCGCCGACCGGCACCCGGTAGTTGAACGACGGCGAGCCCGCGGGGGAGGCGCGCCAATCCATCAGCACCATCTCCGGGGCGGGAGCGGCCTCGTCGTCGGGCAGTCGGCAGAAAGCGCCGAATGCGGTCTGCCGGGGTGCGGTGGGAGCGGCAGACCCGCCGCGCGCGTCGATCACACAGCGGGCACGAAGCGTCGTGCCGTCGGACAGGCGCACGGTGGCGCCGGTGACCTGATCGGCGTAGGACTCGACGACGTCGGCGCCGTCGAGCGAGAGGGCCCGTTGCAATCGCGCCGCGGATAGTACGCAGTACCCGCGGGGCACAGTGCGCCGCCGCGGAGTGAACACCGTGAACCAGTCCGACCGGGCGACGACGACGCCTGAGTCGAGCCAGGGTGGGAGGTCGTCGCCGAACATGCCGATCGTCGCGGTCCACGGCGTGTGCGGTGCGGGGTCGACCACGACGGTGCGCAGTCCGGCCGCGACCGCCCGGTGCGCCAGGGCGCGGCCGGCGGGGCCCGCGCCCACGACGATCAGGTCGGCGAGATCGGAGGCAGTCACGAATGTCACGGTATCGGTTGGCCGGACGGTGTCGACCGCCACAGACGCGCTGAAGAGGGCAGGGTAACCTAACTAGTCGTGTCTGATCTGCGATTCCTCTGGTACCTCAACGGCGCCGACGGCGATGTCCCTTGGCAGCCCGAGCATCGGGTGACCCCGTCGCTCGACCATCTGACCGGAGTCGCGCGCGAACTCGACCGGCTCGGCTACTACGGCGTGCTGTGCACCGCGCGTGAGCCGATCGCGTTGGTCTCGGCGACCGAGAAGCTGCGCTTCCTGATCCCCGAATACCCCGGCATCAGGCCGCCCGCGCTGATGGCGGAGCAGGCCCAGGTCTTCGACCACTACTCGAACGGCCGGCTGATCATCAACCAGGTCAACGGGGCCGACCCGGTACTCGCACGCTACGGCCGCTTCGAGGACAAGAACGAGCGGTACCGGGTCTCGGCCGAATACTGGGAGACCGTGCGCCGGATGTACCACGACGACACCGACGCCTACCACGGCGAGTACTTCCGGGCCGGACCGCAGTACAAGCCGGCGATCGCCGGGCCGCGCCAGGAGCGTCTGCAGATCTGGGGCACGGGCGCCTCGCCCGCCGGGCTGGAGCACGCCGCCGACGTGCTCGACGTCTATCTCAGCTTCCTGGCGCAGCCCGATTCGCTGCGGGCCACGTTCGACGCGGCGCGCGCCGCGGCCGCCACCCGCGGCCGCGAACTGCCGTGCGGCGTGCTGGCGAGCGTCGTGGTGCGCGACACCGACGAGGCGGCGTGGGAGCACTTCTCCTGGCAGCTGTCGAAGACCGATCCGGCACGGATGGCTGAACTCGCCGACCGCAATCTGCGCTCGTTCGGCTTCCCGGGACTCGACGAGATCGCCAGCGACGATCCGCAGGTCCAGGCCCGCATCGACGCACTGCGCGACGGCCGGATCCCGGACCGCGCGGACTTGGAGTACGCGCCCGGTCTGGCCGCCGGCCTCACCACCTGGACTTCGGGCGAGCCGCCCTTCGACATCGCCGGCAAGGGGTCGGGCAACTACCTGGTCGGCAGTCCGCAGACCGTCGCCGACACCATCGTCGATCTGTCCGAGAAGGCCGGAGTCGGCACGTGGATCATGTCCGGCTGGCCGCTGGCCGACGAGGCCGCACGCTTCGCCGAACAGGTGATCCCGCTGCTCCCGCGCGATCTCGCGCAGGCAGGCTAGGCGTCGATCGTGGTCACGGTGGGGGTGGTGATCCCGATGTACCGCTGCGCGGACTACGTGCGCGGCTGCCTGGAATCGGTGCTGGCGCAGACGCGGCCGGTCGACCAGATCGTGCTGGTCGACGACCGCGGCGAAGACGAGACGGTCGACGTCGCGGTCGACTTTTTGACCGAGCGGGGCACGCCGTTCGATCTGGTGGTGCAGCCGGAGAACGGCGGGCTGGGCCGCGCCAGGAACACCGGCCTGGCCGCGCTCGACACCGATCTGGTCTGCTTCCTCGACAGCGACGATCAAGTGGAGCCGACGTTCGTCGAGGCTCTGCTGAGCGCGTTGGAGGCGGCGGACGCCGACTTCGCGGTGTGCCGGACCAGCCGCGTCGACCTCGACGGCCGACAGCTTCAGGTCGACGAGGACCCTGTCGCCGAGCCCGTGCTGACCGGCCCGGACTACGCGCGCGAACTGCTTCGCGGCAGTGCCAAAGGCTACGCGTGCACCAAGCTCTTCCGTCGCGAACTGCTCGGCGACCGCCCGTGGGCGGAGGACCAGGCGTACGAGGACATGGCGCCGTGCGTCCGTCTCGCGCTGGTGGCCGACCGTGTCGCACTGGTCGACGAACCGCTCTACCGCTACCTGTACCGGCCGGGTTCGCTGTCGACGGCGCTGAGCGAGTCGACGTTCGACCTCTTCATCG
>JASGFV010000219.1:0-5925 GCA_047605365.1 Gordonia sp. (in: high G+C Gram-positive bacteria) | reverse complement strand
TTCCACAACCCCGACGATCCGATGCAGTTGTCGGACACCGGCAAGCAGTTCATCGCCGGCATCCTGCACCACGCGAACGAGATCAGCGCCGTCACCAACCAGTGGGTCAACAGCTACCGCCGCCTGATCCACGGCGGCGAGGCGCCGACCGCGGCCACCTGGGGCGGCGCCAACCGCTCGGCGATGGTCCGCCTGCCGATGTTCACGCCGAACAAGTCGTCGTCGCGCCGGGTGGAGATCCGCACCCCGGACTCGGCGTGCAACCCGTACCTGAGCTTCGCGGTGCTGCTCGCGGCCGGTCTCAAGGGCATCGAGGGCTCGTACGAGGTGCCCGACGAAGCCGAGGACAACGTGTGGGCGCTGACCACGGCGGAGCGTCGTGCGATGGGCTACAAGGAACTGCCGAGCTCGCTGGCCGAGGCGCTGGGCGAGATGGAGCGTTCCGAGCTGGTCGCCGAGACTCTCGGCGAGCACGTCTTCGACTACTTCCTGCGCAACAAGTGGAGTGAGTGGAGCGACTACCGCGCCCGCGTCACGCCGTTCGAGCTGCAGAACTACCTGACGCTCTGACGGAACACGGCGGCCTTCACTAGGCTCATCTGACGTGACCTCTGCACGTGGACGATCGACGGTGCCCAGCCCCGGAAGGCTGGGGCTGCTGGAACCCACCGCCAGCCATGACCTCGACGAGCTCGGCTGGAACAACGCCGACGGCGTCGACGTACTGTGGGCGCTGTCGCGCGCCGCCGACCCGGACCTGGCACTGAAGGCGCTGACCCGCATCAAGCAGGCCCAGGGACCCGCCGGATGGTCTGTGATCGACGATCTGCTGCGCACCGACCGTCCGTTCCGGGCACGCCTTCTCGGGGTGCTCGGGGCGTCGGACGCACTCGGCGACCATTTGGTGGCCGAGACCGATGCCTGGGGTCTGCTGCGCGAGTCCGAACTACCCGACGCCGCGCAGGCGCGCCGGGAGCTGCTCGATGCGGTGGAGGCCGTGCCCGAACCGGACGCGGGCGAGAATCTGCTGTTCCGCGCGGCCGTCACCGGCCACGACGCGGTGTGCCGGCTGCGGGTGACCTACCGGAACCTGGTGCTGCGGCTCGCCGCGCACGACGTGGCCGCGACCGTCGAGGACGAACCGGTGCTGTACCTGCCGCAGGTCGGGGGACTGCTGGCCGACTACGCGGACGCGGCTCTGACCGGCGCACTGGCCGTCGCGATCCGCGAGGTGCTCGACGAGAAGCCCTTGGAGACGCGGATCGCGGTGATCGCCATGGGCAAATGCGGTGCCCGCGAATTGAATTATGTGAGCGATGTGGACGTCGTCTTCGTCGCCGAACCGGCCGACTCCGTCTCGGCGCGGATCGCCGGCGAGATGATGCGGATCGGTTCGGCCGCGTTCTTCGAGGTCGACGCGGCGCTGCGCCCGGAAGGCAAGCGCGGCGCGATGACCCGCACTCTGGAGTCGCACGTCGCCTACTACAAGCGCTGGGCCAAGACCTGGGAGTTCCAGGCGCTGCTGAAGGCGCGGCCGATGACTGGCGACATAGCCCTCGGCGACGACTACGCCGCCGCCACCGGCGAGATGGTGTGGCAGGCCGCCGAACGCGAAGACTTCGTTCCGGACGTGCAGGCCATGCGCCGCCGTGTCGAGTCGCTGGTGCCCGACGACGAGAAGGCCCGCAACCTCAAGCTCGGCCGGGGCGGCCTGCGCGACATCGAGTTCGCCGTCCAGCTGATGCAGATGGTGCACGGCCGCGTCGCCACCAAGCTGCGTGTGCGGTCGACCCTCGACGCCCTCGACGCCCTCACCGAGGGCAGCTACGTGGGCCGCGACGACGGCGCCAACCTGCACGCCTCCTACGAGTTTCTGCGGCTGCTGGAACACCGCCTGCAGCTGCAGCGGATGAGCCGGACGCATCTGCTTCCCGAACCGGACGACGACGCCGGGATGCGCTGGCTGGCGCGGGCCGCCCGGATCAAGCCCGAGGGCGGGCACGACGTCGTCCGGGTGCTGCGGCAGGAGCTGCGCAGGCAGGTCACGAGGGTCCGCCAGCTGCACGAGAAGCTCTTCTACCGGCCACTGCTGGAAGCGGTCACCCGGTTCGACAAAGACTCGCTGTACTTGCAGAACAAGGCGGCCGAACGTCAGCTCGCCGCGCTCGGCTACGCCAAGCCGGACCGGGCCCTGGCTCACATCAAGGCGCTCGGCTCGGCTCCCGGGCGGCGCGGGCAGATCCAGATGCTGATCCTGCCCAGCCTGCTGGAGCACATCAGCGACACCCCCGACCCCGACGCCGGCCTGCTCAACTACCGGCGACTGTGCGACGAGCTGGTCAAGGCCGAATGGTTCCTGCGGCTCCTGCGCGACGACGGCGTCGTCGCCGAACGGCTGATGCGAGTGCTCGGGACCTCCGAGTACATCGCCGATCTGCTGATGCGCTCGCCGGACGTGATCAAGCTGTACTCGACCGGCTCCGAGCGGCCGAAGCTGATCGAGGTGACGTCCGACGACGTCGTCAAGGGACTCTTGGCGTCGGTGCGACGTCAGCGCGATCCGCGCCGCGGCATCGAGGTCGCGCGGTCGCATCGTCGTGCCGAGCTGGCCCGCATCGCGTCGGCGGACATCCTCGGACTGATGGACGTTCGACAGGTGTGCCGTGCACTGTCGACCGTGTGGGCGGCGGTGATCAACGCCGCGCTCGACAAGGTGATCTCCGACTCGCTCGAAGGCCGCGCCGGCGGGGCGCCGGCGCGCATCGCCGTGATCGGGATGGGCCGCCTCGGCGGCGGCGAGCTGGGCTATGGCTCAGACGCCGACGTGCTGTTCGTCGCCGATCCGATCGGTGACGCCGACGAGACCGAAGCATTGCGCTGGGCGTCGACCGTCGCCGACAACGTGCGGTCCCTGCTGGGCAGCCCGAGCGCCGATCCGCCTCTCGAGGTGGATGTGGGCCTGCGGCCGGAGGGCAAGAACGGGCCGGTCGTCCGCAGTCTGGCGTCCTATCGCGCGTACTACCATGAGTGGGCGCAGGCCTGGGAGGTGCAGGCGCTGCTGCGCGCGCACGCCGTCGCCGGCGACGCGGACCTCGGCCTGGAGTTCCTGCTCATGATCGACGACATCCGGTATCCGGCCGGGGGAGTGTCGGCCGACGCGGTCAAGGAGATCCGGCGGATCAAGGCGCGCGTGGACTCCGAGCGACTGCCGCGCGGAGCCGATCCGGCGACGCACACCAAGCTCGGCCGGGGCGGCCTGGCCGACGTCGAATGGACGGTGCAGCTGATGCAGCTGCGCTATGCGCACGAGTATCCGTCGCTGCACAACACTTCGACGCTGGAGACGCTGGAGGCCATCGAGGAGGCCGAACTGCTGCCGGCCGATCAGGTCGCGATGCTGTCGGAGGCCTGGCTGACCGCCACACGCGCCCGCAACGCGCTGGTGCTGGTGCGCGGCAAGCCCGTCGACCAGCTGCCCGGTCCGGGTCGTGCGCTACACGCCATCGCCTACGCGGCGGGCTGGCCGCAGGAGGACTCGGTGGAGTTCCTGGAGAACTACATGCGGGTCACGCGCCGCGCGAAGACGGTAGTGCTGGAGGTCTTCGGCGGCGGGCCGTCGACTCCGACCGCTCCCTGAGTTCTCGCCGTTCCCTGAGCCTGTCGAAGGGTTCGCAGGCAGTCCAGACGGGGCGCTCAGCCCTCGACTGAGAGCGTCGTGGTGGGCCCGCTCCCGAATCGATGCCGTCGAGAATCTTCACGGTCCCCTCCGCCTGCAGTGGGCGGGCGTTACGTGGCGGCGACGATCTTCAGCGCGAAGACGATGGTGTCGCCGGCCTTGATCGATCCGTCCGGGGTGCCCTGCGGGTAGCCGTCCTTGGACGGGATCACGACGCCGACGGTGGAGCCCACCTTCTGGCCGACCAGAGCCTGGCGGAAGCCGGCGACGACGCCGGTGGCGGGGAACTCGGCGGTGGTGCCGCGGTCGTAGGAACTGTCGAAGGTCTGGCCGTCGCGGCCGTCGACGCCCACGTAGCAGACGCTGACGGTCGACGCGTCGGTCACGGCGGGCCCGGTGCCCTCGGTGAGGGTCTTGACCTGCGTCTCGTCGACCGTGAACGGCGTAGTCGCCTTGATCAGCGGAGCGGTCTTGTCGGTCTGGCCGGTGATCGCGACCTTGCCGCTGGTTCCGGTGACCTCCCACTGCGCGGGGGTGCCGGCCGGCGGAGCCTCGGTCGGGCAAGTCGACGGGGCGAGCGTTGCGGCGGGGGTGGAGAAGTCGACGCCGGTCGGAGTGGTCGACGTGGCGTGTGTCGAGTCGTTGCTCGAGCAACCGGCGAGAACGAGCGCGCACGCGGCGGCGGGCAGCAGCAGGACGGTGGGCATGAGTTTCATGCGTGGAAACCTAGCATTCTTCGCTGGCGCTTTACTGAGACGGTGCAGGAGGGGGAGTCGACGACGCAGGCACCGGTGCCGGACACGTGCCGGCGGGCAGCAGAGCGGCCTTCTGACCGAGCCAGTGAGCGACCTTGTTGAGCGTGGTGACGCCCCTCTCGAACTTCATCTTGGGTTCGTGAGTGCTCATGGCGACGGCGACCTGTTTGCCGTCGGGCAGCGTGAGCAGCCCGATCTGACGGACCAGGTAGCCGTGGTCGGTGTCGCTCTGGCCCCAGCCGCCTTTGACCGCGGGGTCGCGGTCGCCGAGTTTCATCAGGCCCCAGTCCTGGGTCTTGGCGACGTGGTGCATGAGGTCCAGGACGTGCTCGCTGCCAGCCATACAGGGCAGGTGTGCGGTCCAGATCGCCGAGTCGGGGAGCGACCAGGCCGTCTCCCCGAGGTGGGGCCACTCGCCGTCGTCGTCGGCCGGGGTCACCACGGTGTTCTCGTCGCCGCCCTCGCGGAGGACGGCGGTCACCGCGTCGACGGCCTGGGCGGGGGTTCCGAGCGATCGGGTGAGGTTGCGCGCGGACTTGTTGTCCGAGTCGATGATCGCCTTGGTCTCGGTGTGGTTCGCACCGTTGCGTCGTTCGGCGGCCAGGGCGAGCGGGATCTTGATGGTCGACCACGCGTCAGGGGTGGTCAGGTTGCCGAACAGCCACGGCTCTTTCGAACCGACCGGGACCAGCGCCACGCCGGTCGACGAGTCGAGGCCCAGTGCGATGAACGACGAGCCGAGCTGGGCGCGGGCGTCGACCGCCGACACGGGTGCCGGGGAGGCTTGCATGACAGGCTCGTCGTCGGACTGGTCGTTCGTGAGCAGAGCGACTGAGGCGACGGTGATCACCGCGGCCGCGAACACGCCGAGGGCGAGACGCAGCGAGGCACGACGTGACGGCCGGCGGGACTCACGTGCCGGGGCCCGGTGGGCCGTCGGACGCGGTGCCGTGAACGGAATCGGCGGCGTCGACGGCGAGACCGGTGGCTCTGCCGGGGCCTCTACCGCGCGGTGCTTTCCGCCCATCGATCTTCCTCGCCTGTTCAGCGTCGACGACGGGCAGCTCCCGTCGTCACTGGGCCGCCGATGGCGACACAAAAGCTCAGCCTAACATTGAGAGTTGCGGTCTCGGAATCGGCGATCTGCCCGGATGGTGTTCAAAACGCGAACGAACCCCGGCCGAAAGGACCGGGGTTCGTTCGTCGATCGCTTCGTCGCAGACGAATCAGCAGTCGCTTCGTCGCAGACGAATCAGCAGTCGTAGTACAGCGAGAACTCGTACGGGTGCGGGCGGATCTGCACCGGCTCGATCTCGTTGTCACGCTTGTAGCTGATCCACGTGTCGATGAGGTCCTCGGTGAAGACGCCGCCGGTGGTCAGGTAGTCGTGATCCTCTTCGAGGCGGTCGATGACCGCGGCCAGCGAGGTGGGGGCCTGCGGGATGCCCTTGGCCTCCTCCGGCGGGAGCTCGTAGAGGTCCTTGTCGACCGGCT
>JASGFV010000218.1:0-6004 GCA_047605365.1 Gordonia sp. (in: high G+C Gram-positive bacteria) | reverse complement strand
GCTGCTCCGGCGCCGCGGGCACGGCCCCGGCCAGCGCCGCGCGCGCCGCCTTGGCGAGTTCGCCCGCGCTCGGGCAGCGTTCGCCCGGCTTCTTCGCCAGGCCCCAGGCGACCACCGCGTCGAGCGGAGCGTCGACGTCGGGGTTCACCGAGCTCGGCTTCGGCGCGTCGTCGAACAGCACGCCGCGCATGACGGTCGACGTAGAGCTGCCCGGGAACGGCTGCCGTCCGGTCAGCAGCTCGAACAGCACCGCCGTCAGCGCGTAGACGTCTGCCGCGCCGGTCACCGGCGTCTCGTCGAACTGCTCGGGCGCCATGTAAGCGACCGAGCCGATCGTCGTTCCGGTCTTGGTGAGGTGAGTGTCGTTGTCGACGTGCGCGACACCGAAGTCGACGAGGTAGGCGAAGTCCGACTGCGTCACCAGGACGTTCTCCGGCTTCACGTCGCGGTGCACCAGTCCGGCGTCGTGCGCGGCGTCGAGCGCGGCGGCCACCTGCTCGACGATGGCGACGGCCTCCTCCGGCGGCAGCGCGCCCCGCTCACGAAGGACCGCCCGCAGGTCCCGGCCCTTCACCAGACGCATGTCCAGGAAGAGGGTGGAGTCGATCTCACCGAAGTCGTGGATCGGAATGATGTGCGGCTCGTCGAGCCGCGCCAGCGTCTGGCACTCCCGGCGGAACCGCTCCTGGAAGGTCGGATCCTCGGCCAGCTCCGCGTTCAGCAGCTTCAGGGCCACCTCGCGGTCGCGGCGCGAGTCATGAGCCCGGTAGACCTCGCCCATGCCTCCGCGTCCCAGCAACTGTTCGAGCCGATACGGCCCGAAGTCCTGCCCTGACCGACCGTTGTTCGTCTCGCCCACCGACGCCCTCCTCCGCTATGGAGTTGCCATGGTAGGTGGCGCTTTGTCCGGCTCGGCGACCGGTGCCGCCGGGCAAGTGCCTGCTTGTAGGCTGTTCAGACTAGTCAGCAGCCATTTTCCGAGCCGGGTGACCATCGCCTTGCCGTCGCCGAACGATCCGCTCGCCGGCAGCGCCGCCAGACTGACGCCGTATTGGCCGCGCGCGGTGGTGATCACGCCGAGCTGCCGGACGACGTACTTGCCGCTCGCGTCCGACGCCGGACCCCACCCGCCCTTGACGGCGGAAGTGACGGTGCGGTCCGCCGGACGGGCGACGCCCCACTGCTGATTGCCGTCGACCTGGTTCATGAACCGCAGCTCCGTCGCCGCCGACGGCATGCACGGCAGATGCGCGGCGAACACGGACTGGTCGGCGAGGGTCCACGGGGTGTAGCCGGGGTAGCTCCGCGGGCGGTCGAGCTCGGACGAGACGCGGGTGGCCAGATCGTGCCCCTCGCGCAGCACCGCCGTCACCTGCTGGACCGCGTTCGCGCTGTTGCCCATCGAATCCCACAGGCTCGCGGCGGCATCGTTGTCCGAGGCCCGGATCGCCTTGGCGATGGTCGGCCGAGTGCTGGTTCCGCCGGCCCGTTCCGCCGCGATCGACACCGGCACCTTCAGCGTCGACCACGCCCGCGCGACCTTCAGCGACCCGAACGTGGTCGGCACATCGCCGCCGACCGGCGTGATCGCGATGCCCACCTGCCCGGGCAGCGTCTTGGCCATGGACGTGCGCAGCCGCTGGAAGCTCTTGTTCAGGTCGGGCCCGGTGATCTGGGGCAGCGGAGTGCCGAGACTCCCATTCGGCACATTCAGAGGCAAGGCCGCAGCCGCACCCGTCCCGTCGATCACGCTCGCGCCACACACCGCCGCCGTCGCGCACAACACAGCCACATTCCGCCGAACTCGCACCACTTGAGCCCCTTCAGTCACATTGACAACAGGAGTAACACTATTCGGCGAGCCCTCGCCTCAGCGAGCCGCGAACGAAGCCGCAACCCCGCCGTTGCGAGTCCGTGACCTAGAAACCGGACAATCTACGCGCAGTCGCCGTTCGGAAGCTTCGCGACGTTCTTGGCCAGCCAGGCGCCGGCCCTGTTGAGGGCGGCGATGCCGCTGTCCATGGTCGCGCCAGGCGCGTAGGTGCTCATCGTGATCGCAGTGCGCTTGCCGTTCTTCTGCGTCAGCAACGCCAGTTGGCGGACCACATAGCCGCCCTGGACGCTCGGTCCCCAGCCGCCCTTGACTGCTGTGGTGTAGCCCTGGATGCTCTCGACGCCCCACTGCTGATTTCCGGCGACCTGCCCCATCAGCGAGACGACACGCTTGCTCCCCGGCAGACACGGAAGATTCGACGTGAACGTCGCCGCATTCTTCAGCGTCCACACCGTCTGCCCGAAGATCGTGTACTCCGGGCGCTGACGCACCGACGGCACCACGCTCTGCTGGTCCCCGCCCTCGCGAAGCACCGCGGTGACCGCCGCGGACGCCTCCTCGGGCGTGCCGAGCGACGCCCACAGCGACTCCGCACCGGCGTTGTCGGAGTTGACGATCGCGGCGGTCTCGCTGGCGCTCGGACCGTTCTTGCGCTCGGCGGCCAGGGCCAGCGGCACCTTGATCGTCGACCACGCGACCTGCGGCGACTGGTCGCCGAGGGTGATCACCGGGCCGCCGCCGACCGGCGCGACGGCGATGCCGACGGGCGCGCCGAACGTGCCCTTCACCGCCGCGAAGCCCTTCTTCAGCGCGTCGGCGCCCGAACCCGTCACCGGAGCCTCGCTGGTGACGGGTGCCGACGACGTCGAGTTCGACTGCTTCCCGGTCACGAAGACCGTCTCCGTGACCTCCGGCCCCTTGCCCTTGTCGTCACCGCAGGCCGCGACCGTCGTGATCGCGAGTGCGGCGGCGACGGCAGCCAGAACGGTTCGGTGCGTACGACGTTGAGTCGGCTTCATCTCTCGCGGTTGCCTGTCAGTAGATGTGGACCACGGCGTTGTTGCCGCCGCGGCAGACGATGATCCCGGACTCGGGGTTGCACGACATCGCGTACGACATTCCGGTGACCGGGCTGAACGCGGTGACCGTACGGGCCTCCCCCTTCGGGCCGGCCGCCAGATACGCCGTGCGGACGCTCTGCGCGAACGGGCAGCTGGTGACGCCGGAGCCGACACCGACCGTCGAGTCGCAGGGACTGGAGTCCGGCGGCGGCGCGGCGACGGTCGGGGCCGTCGACGCCAGCGTGCTGGTGAGGGTGGTGGTCGACGTTGGAGCCGCGTCGAGATCGTCGGCGGACCGGAAGCCGAACCAGTAGACGGCCAGACCGATCAGCGCCGCGACCAGCAGGCCGATGATACCGGCCAGCACGATCTGCGCGGCGCGGCCGTCACCGCCGCCCGGCGGCTGGGCGTACACGACCGGCCCGCTGTACTGCGGAGCGTACTGGGGCCCGACGGCCTGCGGACCGCTGTACTGCGTCACAGGTGCGGACGGGTACCGCTGCGGGCCGCTAGGAGATATCTGTCCCACCATCGTCGCGCCGTACGGCGTGGTCCCTCCGACTGTCGGCGGCGCCACCACCTGGGTGGCCGCATTCGGCGACGCCGGGAACTGGCCGGACAGAGCCGCGTGAGCAGCCGCCCCCAGCTCCCCCGCCGAGCCGAAGCGGTTGGCCGGCTCCTTCGCCAGACCGCGGGCGATCACCGCGTCCAGCGCGGGCGGCACCGCGGAGTTGAACGACGACGCGGCCGGCGCCTCGTTGAGCACGGTGGCCTTCACCACCGCGCTGACCGTGTCCCCCGCGTACGGCTGGCGGCCGGTCAGCAACTCGAACAGCACCGCGGCCAGCGAGTACTCGTCCGAAGCCGGAGTGACCGGCACGTTGTCGAACTGCTCGGGCGCCATGTACGCCAGCGAGCCGATCGCGGTGCCGGTCTTGGTCAGGTGCTCGTCGTCGCCCTGATGGGCCACGCCGAAGTCGACGAGGTACGCAAAGTTGGTGTCGGTCAGCAGGACGTTCTCCGGCTTCACATCGCGGTGGACCAGATCGACCTTGTGAGCGGCGTCAAGCGCCGCGGCCACCTGCTCGACGATCGACACCGACAACTCGGGCGACAGCGGTCCGCGCTTGCGCAGCACCTGGCGGAGGTTCTCGCCGTCCACCAGCCGCATGTCGAGGTAGAGCGCGCCGTCGATCTCGCCGAAGTCGTGGATCGGAATGATGTGCGGCTCACCGAGTTTGGCGACCGCCTGGCATTCCCGACGGAAGCGCTCCTGGAAGTTCTCGTCGTCGCCGAACCTGTCGAGCAGGACTTTCAGCGCGACTTCGCGATCCCGTCCGGTGTCGTACGCCCGGTACACCTCGCCCATGCCGCCACGGCCGAGCAACGCGTCGATCCGATACGGCCCGAACTGTGTTCCGACCCGAGTTTCTGCCATGTCGATGATCCTGCCCTATGCCACCGACAATTCGGTCAATGCCCTCGGACTCGGGCCGCCGAATTCACCCGTTCAATCTCTCGGCTTCCACTGCCCCATGCCGAGCACCACCATCACCAGCTGCTTTTCAGCCCGCTCCATGATGACCTTCTCCGACGAGTTGCGGCCGTCTCCGTCGACCAGATCCGCGACCGCAGAGATCATGATGCCGACGATCAGATCCGCGGCCACCTCGAGGTCTTCGGCGTCCCAGAGCGAAAGTCCGGGGATCCTGGCCAGGTCGATCGCCAGTTCGCGGGAGAACAGCCGCAACTCGGTGTTGATGGCGCGACGCACTTCGAGAACGCCGCCGTGCTGTTCACGGACCAGGAACCGGAACTTGGCCTCGTCCGAGTGCACGTGGCGCAGCAAGATCATCAGCGAATGCCGGGCGCTGGGCATCCCGGTGGCGCCCAGGTCACGGCGCCCGTCGCGCAGCGCGCGACGAAGCACGCGCATGGAGTCTTCGACGAGCGTGACGCCGAGGTCCTCCATCGAGGCGAAGTGCCGGTAGAAGGCCGTCGGCACGATACCTGCGCCGCGAGCGACCTCACGCAGAGAGATGCTGCCGAACGACCGTTCGTCCACCAGGTCGATGGTGGTGTCCAGAAGCGCCTGGCGGGTCTGTTCCTTCTTCTCCGCGCGGCTCCCGGCTCCTTCGGCCGCGCCCCGGCCGCGACGTCGTCGCGATGCGGCGCCTGCCGACTCCGATGTTGAGGTCACGCCGTCAAGTCTAAGCCGTGACGGCCGTCACAACACGAATGCTTGCGGCCTTCACGCGGTCTGTGTCATCCTCGTTTGTGTACACCCGTTCACTGAGTGAGCGGAACAGCCCCACGAAGGAGACCAGCATGGCCAGCCGCATCGCCAGCCTAGTCGAAAACCTCGTCGAAGCCACCGCCACCCCGTATCCCGTCGACCGTTACCTCGAGCTCATCGACCCGATGCTCACGTGGCGCGACGCCCGTGGCAAGGTCACCGAGATCACCCGCCAGACCGACCGCACCGTCACCCTGACCCTGACCCCCACGCGTCAGTGGAAGGGCCACCAGGCCGGGCAATACATTGAGGTCAGCGTCATTGTCGACGGCGTCCGCCACCGTCGTTTCTTCTCCCCGGCCAATGCCGCGGGCGGCCGTGGGCCGATCGAGCTGACCGTCACCGCGCACGACGACGGGTTCATCTCCAAGCACCTGCGCGAGCAGGTCCGCGTCGGCGACGTGCTCGGCATCTCGACCGCGCAGGGCGAGTTCCTCCTGCCCGCCCAGCGCCCCGAACGCACGGTGCTCATCAGCGGCGGCAGCGGAATTACACCTGTAATCTCAATGCTGCGCACACTGGTAGCTGAAGGGCACACCGCGCCGGTCACTCTGGTGCACTACGCCCGTGCCGCAGACGACGTTCCCTACGCCGCCGAGCTCGAAGCACTGGCCCGCTCGCTCGACAACGTCGACGTCGTCTTCCACTACACCCGCGGCGAGAACGGCACCCACTTCGTCGGCGAGCACCTCGCCGGCCTGGCCGACGCCGAAGGCGCCCAGCTGTTCCTGTGCGGCCCGCCCGCACTGATGACCGCCGTCCGCGAGTACCACGAAGAGGGGCATCCAGCCTTCGGTGCCCGGTTTCGGGATG
>JASGFV010000217.1:0-6011 GCA_047605365.1 Gordonia sp. (in: high G+C Gram-positive bacteria) | reverse complement strand
GTGGGGGGGGGGTGGTCGGGGGGGGGCGCGGGCGGGGCCCCACGCCGCCAGATCCGCGGCGGCGTCGACCGCCGCGAAGCGCGCCTGCGTCGCCTCCAGCACCTCGGGATAACCGTCCGGCACCCGCCGGGCGGCCACCATCGCCGCGGCCTCGCACGGACCGACCGCCTCGGCCAGTGCGATCACGGGCGCACACGGCGGCTCCGCGACCGCGGCCAGGTACGCCCACGCGCGCCGGACGGCGCCCGCCGGGCTCATCTCCGCCGGGCTCATCGGACCGCCCTCTCCCGGTACATCAGCGCTTGGACCACGTCGTCGAGCTCGGGGCGCTGTCCGCCGCGCAGGTCGGTGAGCGTCCACGCCAGCCGCAGAGCGCGGTCGGCTCCGCGCGCAGTGATCCGGCCCTCCCGCAGGAACGTCTCCACCGGACGCACCACCGCGGGCGGCAATGCGAACGTGCGACGCAACGCCGCGCCAGGCACCTCGGAGTTGGTCGACCAGCCCCGGTCCTTCCACCGTTCGCGCGCGGCGGCGCGGGCCGCGGCCACGCGCTGGGCCATCACCGCGCTGGACTCGCCCTGCTCGGCGATCAGCATGGTGTTGCCGGGCGGATCCATCTGCACGTGGATGTCGACGCGGTCCATCAGCGGGCCCGACAGTCTGCTCAGGTAGCGACGACGGGTCACCGAACTGCAGACGCAGTCGACGTCCTTGGCCGGCGCACACGGACACGGGTTGGCCGCGAGAAGCAGCAGGAAGCGCGCGGGATAGGTCGCCGTGCCGTCGCGCCGGGTGATCCGCACGACGCCCTCCTCCAGCGGCTGCCGCAGGGTGTCGAGCACCTTCGGCCCCATCTCGGCGCACTCGTCGAGGAACAGCACCCCGCGATGCGCCAGCGACACCGCTCCCGGCCGCGCCATCCCGGTTCCGCCGCCGAGCAGCGCGGTGGTTCCGACGGCGTGATGCGGGGCGACGAACGGCGGCGCGGTGATCAGCGGACGGCGCAACGGCAGGGTTCCGGCCACCGAGTGGATCGCGGTGACCTCGAGAGCTTCGTCGCGTCGGAGCCGCGGCAGGATCCCCGGCAGCCGACTGGCGAGCATGGTCTTCCCGATGCCCGGCGGACCGGTCATCAGCACGTGATGCCCGCCGGCCGCCGCCACCTCCAGCGCGTGCCGCGCCTGCGCCTGACCGACCACGTCGGCCATGTCGGGCATCGTCATCGCGGGCCCGGGCTCGGCGTCGTCGACGGTCTCCAGCACCTGGACGCCCGCGCACCAGCCCACCACCTCGGCCAGCGACCGGGCGCCGCCGATCTCGAGTTCGTTCACCAGGGCGGCTTCGGCGACGTTGCCCAGCGGCACCACCGCCCGGCTGAAACCGGCCCGTCTGGCCGCCAGCAGCAGCGGCAGCATCCCGCGCACCGGACGCAGCTGACCGTCGAGCGACAACTCGCCGATGAACACCGTCCCCGCGAGCCGGGTCAGTTCCAGTTGCTCGGAAGCCGCGAGCACCGCCAGCGCCATCGGCAGGTCGAACCCCGACCCCGACTTGGGCAGGTTGGCCGGCGCGAGCGCGACGGTCACCTTCTTCTCCAGAAACCGCACGCCGCTGTTGTTGACCGCTGCGCGCACCCGATCCTTCGCTTCGCGCAGCGACGCGTCGATGTTCCCGCTGATGACGAACGACGGCAGGCCCTGCCCGATGTTCGCCTGAATCTCGATCACCTCGGCCACGAACACGTTCAGGCCGACCGAATAGACGCTTCCCACATCGCTCATCGCCGGTCCCTCACTCGACCAGACCGCGGTGATGGGCGAGGGTGGCGGACTGCTCGTCCTCGGGGTGCTCCATGTCCAGCCGGATGGACACGACGTCGAACCGGATCAGATCCCACCACTGGGCGGTGCCGGACTCGCGCTGCGCGGCCAGCCACTGCCGGGTCAGCAGGCGCATCCGCCGGAGTTTCTGCGCCGTGACCGCGGCGACCGGGTCGTCGTAGGTGGTCGACATGCGGGTCTTGACCTCGACGACGACCAGCGTGTCGCCGTCGGCGGCGATCAGATCGAGCTCGCCGTACCGCGTCCGCCAGTTGCGGGCCAGCACCCGCCACCCCAGCCGGCGCACATGGCGTTCGGCCAGGTCCTCACCGATCCGACCCACTTTTCCGCGCCGGTCGCGGCGCACTCCCTGATCCCCCATGGCGACCAGCATGCGCGCCGGCCCCGGCGAAATCGGGGCTCAGAGCGGCTCGAACCGCGTTCTGTGGACAGGAGCCGATCGCTCCACAGATTCACCTGCGGCGCAGGATCACGGCTCGTCGGGAAGCCGCAGCTCCGAGCGCTCCAGTTCTTCGATGTTGACGTCCTTGAAGGTCACCACGCGGACCTGCTTGACGAAGCGCGCCGGCCGGTACATGTCCCAGACCCAGGCGTCGGTCAGATGGATCTCGAAGTAGACCTCGCCGTCGGCGTTGCGCGGCACCAGGTTCACTCCGTTGGCGAGATAGAAGCGGCGCTCGGTCTCCACCACGTAGGTGAACTGGCCGACGATGTCCTTGTACTCGCGGTACAGGGACAACTCCATCTCGGTTTCGTACTTCTCGAGATCTTCAGCGCTCATCAGACAAGCCTATCGCGTGCGATCGCCCGCGACTGCCTGTGCTCCGGCGTCACCCGGCGCGAACGCTGACCAGCCGAAGCACCGCGGCGCGCAGGTCCGGCCGCGCGGCGGCGTCGCTCAACTCGGCCAAAGCGGTCTCGGCGACCATCGCGATGAACAGCGTGGCGATCGGCTCGGGGTCCTCCCACCCCGCCGCGACGAGCTCGTCGACCGCGATCTCGGCGAAGGCGCTGTTGCGCGCCACGACTTCCGGACCCAGGTCGGAGTCGGTGCGGGCCTGCACCAGCAGTCCCTTGGTCGCCGGATTCGCCAGGCAGCCGTCCAGGTACGCCGTCATACCCGCTTCGATCCGCGGCAGGCCCGGAGCGGCTCCCTCCATCGCGGCGACGACGAACTCGGCGAGACCGTCGTGGAATCGCCGGTGCAGTGCGACCAGATAGTCCCGTCGCGCCGGCCAATGCTGGTAGAAGCTGCCCTTGGCCATTCCCGCGCGAGCGACCACCGCGTTGACCGACAGCTTCGGCAGGTCGGCCTCGGCGAGAAGCGCCGAACCTGCGTCGAGGAGAGCGGTGCGTCCCGGTTCGGCAGGCCTCATCGATCCTCGCTCTCGTCTGGCGCCGCGTGTTCTCGGCACCTGTTGTGCTTGCGCACAGATCATGTAACGCTATGACCGACCGGTCGGTCAACCGCTCAGGAGGAGAACATGAAGCACGTCGCCACGAGTTTCGGTCAGGTCGCCTACGAGTCGACGGGCGACGGACCGCCCGTCGTGCTGCTGCACGCCACCCTCCACGACCACCACGACTTCGACGCGGTCGCCGGCGTGCTCGCGACGCGGCACCGCGTCCTCGCGATCGACTGGCCCGGCCACGGTCAGTCCGCGCCGGCTCCGGCGATCACCGCCGACGGGCTGGCGACGGTCCTCGTCGAGATTCTCGCCGCACTCGACGTGGGCCCGGCCGTGTTCGTCGGCAACTCCGTCGGCGGGTACGCCGCCGCGCGGCTCGCGATCGAACACCCCGGCCTCGTGCAGGGCCTGGTGCTGGTCAACACCGGCGGCTTCTCGCCCCAGAACGCCCAGTCCGCCGTCTTCTGCCGGACCCTGGGGACCAAGCTCGTCGCACGGGCCGTCGCGCGCGCCGTCGTCTCGGCGTACCTGCGGCCGCGCAGCGAGTCCGACCGCGCACTCGGCGAGCGGGTCGTCGGAAGAATCCGCACCGCCGACGGGACGCCGACCTTCACCTCGCTCTGGCGGAGCTTCAACGCACCGAGTCACGACCTGCGCGCCCGGGCGTCGGCGATCACCGCACCGACCCTGGTGATCTGGGGCGTCCGCGACCGGCTCGCCGACGCGAGCTGGGGCCGGACCGCAAACCAGCTGATCGCGGGCAGCCGGTACGTCGAACTCGACACCGGACACGTCGCATTCGCTTCGGACCCGGAATCGTTCCTGGCGGTCGCCGAACCGTTCATCGAGTCCGCGATCGACGCCGCGCAGAGTTGACGGTCACCTAGCGCGCTCGGCTAAGCGAGCCGCTCGCGCACGTTGCGGTACGAGCGCCGGTGCTCCGGCGACGGCCCCAGCGCGTCCAGGCACGCCATGTGGTGGGCAGTGCTGTAGCCCTTGTGGATCGCGAAGTCGTAGCCGGGCAGATCGTCGTCGAGCCCGGCCATCACTCGGTCCCGACTCACCTTGGCCAGCACCGACGCGGCGGCGATGCACGCGGCGTTGGCGTCGCCGCCGATCACCGGGAGCGACGGCGCGGCCAGTCCCGGCACCTGGAATCCGTCGGACAGCACGTAGCCCGGGCGCACCGCCAGGCCGGCCACCGCCTGCCGCATGCCGCGGATGTTGGCGACGTGAATCCCGATCCGGTCGATCTCGGCCGCGCCGATCGTCACGACGGTCCACGCCACCGCGTGCCGGACGATCGCGCCGTAGAGCCGCTCGCGGGTCGCCTCACTGAGCTTCTTGGAGTCGTCGAGGTCGGCGAGCGACTTCAGCTGTGTCGGCGCCAGGACGCACGCCGCCACCACCAACGGGCCGGCGCAGGCGCCGCGGCCGGCCTCGTCGACCCCGGCGACCGGCCCCAGACCGTGCCGCGCCAGCGTGAACTCCAGGGTCCGCAGACTGGCGGCACGCCGCACCGGCGAACGCGGCGGCCAGCGGCCGGCGTCCTCGCGCAGCACCGTCGCAGCGGGTGAAGAACTCATCGGACGAGAAACGCTACTGCGGGTCGACCGAGCCCACTCCGCCGAAACGCGAGAACGGGTAGATGATGAAGCGGACCTTGCCGCGGATGTCGGAGACCGGTACCGTGCCGTGGTACTGGTCGTCGATGTGGGCGCGCGAGTCCGCCGAATAGCTGCGGTTGTCGCCCATCACCCACACGTTGCCGTCCGGAACCTTGATCGGGCCGAAGTCGTCGCCGTAGCAGCTGCCGCCGCCCAGCGCGCCGTCCGAGGCCCCGTTCTCCTGGTTCTGCAGCTGTTTGTCGATGTACGGCTCCTTGAGGGCCTTGCCGTCGACGGTGACGCCCTTGCCGTTCGCCGCCTTGCACTCGACGGTCTGCCCGCCGACCGCGATCACGCGCTTGACGAGGTTGTTCTCGTTCGGCGGGGCCAGCGAGAACAGCGCCAGCACGTTCTGCACGGCATGGACCACCGGGTTGCTGGACCGGGGCGAGCTCCACGTGCCGTCCCACGAGTCGGACGGAGCCTTGAACACCACGACGTCGCCCGGCTTCGGGTCGGAGAAGCGGTAGACCACCTTGTCGACGACGATGTGGTCGTTGGTGCAGCCGGTGCAGCCGTGCAGCGTCGGCTCCATCGACTCCGACGGCACCACGTACTGCCGGAAGCCGAACTGGGTGATCAGGAACATCAGCGCCAGGACGATGGCGACGACGATCGCCACCTCGCGGAGCAGACCTCCGCCGCGCGTCGACTTCTCGTCGTCGGAGTCGCCGGCGTCCGCGGCGCCGGTGAATTCCCGCGCACGACGCTTCGCGCGCTCGGAGTCCTCCGGGTCTTTCGAAATGTCTTCCACGAGGATTCAGCCTAGCGAACGATGCCCACCGACGACGAAGGCCCCGGAGCGGGACGCTCCGGGGCCTTCGTACGGGATCAGCTCAGCGCTTTTCCTTGATCTTGGCAGCCTTGCCGCGCAGGTCGCGCAGGTAGTACAGCTTGGCGCGACGGACGTCACCGCGGGTGAGGACGTCGATCTTGGCGATGTTGGGGCTGTGCACCGGGAAGGTACGCTCCACGCCGACGCCGAACGACACCTTGCGGACGGTGAAAGTCTCGCGAACGCCGCCGCCCTGGCGACGGATCACGGCGCCCTTGAACACCTGAATGCGCTCCTTGGAGCCCTCGATGACCTTGAC
>JASGFV010000216.1:0-6015 GCA_047605365.1 Gordonia sp. (in: high G+C Gram-positive bacteria) | reverse complement strand
TACGCCTCGGGCTGGTAGTAGTCGTAGTACGACACGAAGTACTCGACGGCGTTGTTCGGCAGCATCTCTCGCAGCTCGTTGGCGAGCTGCGCGGCCAGGGTCTTGTTCGGTGCGAGGACCAGCGTGGGACGCTGCACGCGCTCGATCAGCCAGGCAGTGGTGGCCGACTTGCCGGTGCCGGTGGCGCCCAGGAGGACGATGTCTTTCTCGCCCCGCCGGAGCCGCGATTCGAGATCGTCGATGGCGGCGGGCTGATCGCCCGCCGGCTCGTACTCGCTGACCACCTCGAACCGCGCGTCACTGCGCTCCACCTCGCCGATCGGGCGGAATTCGGAGTGCGCGACGATCGGCTGCTCTGCTGCGAATGCCATGACACCAGGGTAGACACCGGTACCGACATTCTGCGTGCCGTGACGGTCACCCCTCCTGCGCATGACCTGTCGACCCTCTCTCGGATGACCCGTCACCCCGCCCTAGGATGACCCGTCGCCCCTGGGAGATCGGCGTTCTGGTCGGCGACGACGACAACATTCTCCTGGTCCTCGAAGAGGGCCGGGCGAAGAGCAATCGCGGCGCTTTCACCATCTGGTCCACCTGTCACTGGAACAGTCCCGGAGGCCGCGCGACGAGACGTGGCCGGCCTCCGGGAATCGTCCTATTCGCCGCACTCTTGAACGAGCGGCGCAGATCCCGGAACCGCTGCCACGATCGCTGACGAGACCAGTGGCCCCAAAGGGCTCCCATGCGAACGAAAACCGATAGAAGAAGACCTCCCGCAATGCCTCGAGCGGGCTTCCTTCACCATTCCGTCATACCGACGAAAACTGTGCCGTACCCGGAGCCATGTCTGACGCCCGGTACGGCACAGTCGCCTCAAGTCAGTCGTCGTTCAGCTACGCCCACCGTGCGGCGCCGAGGGCGCCGGCCCGACCTTCGGAAGAGGTCCGTCCAGGCTGTCCAAGTACGCGACCGCGTCCTTGATGTCAGCGAGGAGTCCTTCCGCGAGATCGCGGCTCAGCCCGTTGCGCACCACTATTCGCTGGACGACGAGGTCCGGCAGGTCGGCGGGCATCGGATAGGCCGGACACTGCCAGCCCTTCATCTTCAGGCGGTCGCTGAGGTCGTACAGCGTCCAGTTCTTAGACGCCCCGTCCTTGAGGTGCCACGCGAAGACCGGAATCTCCGAACCGTCGTTCCAGAGCACGAAGTCGGGCATCTTGGCGATCTCCGACGACAGGTACTGAGCAGTGTCCAGCAGACCCTGCTGAACCCGGCGGTAGCCGTCGAAGCCCAGACGCAGGAACAGGTAGTACTGCAGAAGCACCTGCGCACCGGGCCGCGAGAAGTTCAGGCCGAGGGTGGGAACCGAACCGCCGAGGTAGCTGACGCTGAAGATCAGATCTTCAGGGCAGTCCTCCTTGGTACGCCAGATGACCCAGCCGAGACCCGGGTACACCAGGCCGAACTTGTGACCCGAGGTGTTGATCGACTTGACCCGCTCGATCCGGAAGTCCCACTCGAGGTCCGGGTAGACGAACGGCGTGATCATGCCGGCCGAGGCGCCGTCGACGTGGATCGGGATGTCCAGTCCAGTCTTCTCCTGGATCTCGTCGAGCTTCGCCGCGATCTCCTTCACCGGCTCGTACATGCCAGTGTAGGTCACGCCCATGATCGCGACGACGCCGATGGTGTTCTCGTCGACGTAGTCCTCGAGCTTGTAGCCGTCGAGCACCTTGTGGTCCTCCGAGATCGGCACGTACCGCGGCTCGATGTCGAAGTAGTTGCAGAACTTCTCCCAGCACACCTGCACGGCCGACGACATCACGAAGTTCGGCTTCTCGGCCGACTTGCCGGCCGCCTTGCGAGCCAGCTGCCAGCGGCGCTTGAACGCCAGACCGCCGAGCATGCACGCCTCGGACGAACCCACGGTCGACGTGCCCGTCGTCGTCGAGGGGTCCGGGGCGTTCCACAGGTCGGCCATCATCACGGTGCACCGCAAGTCGATGGCGGTGCTCTGCGGATGCTCGTCCTTTTCGGCGATGTTCCGGTCGAACGCGATCTTGTAGATCTCGTCGGCGTACTCGTCCATCCAGGTACCGGTGAAGGTGGCGAGATTCTGACGGTTGTTGCCGTCGAGCATCGCCTCGTCCCGCACGATCTGGAACGCTGTGGTCGGGTCCATCTCGCCAGCCGGAAGCTTGTCCTTCGCGACGGTCGTCGCTTCCCCGGGCCGTTCGAAAATCGGATTCAGCGTCAGCGCCTCACTGTCTCCGATTCCCGATCCGGCATTGTGACGAGTAGTTGGCGTGGGCATAAGCCCCCCCTTCAGAATCAAATTCGGAATCGTCGCATAGCAACGACGATCTCCCCCGATCGTCAGATTATCAGCGAGAGATTCGCCGATCCGGGGATTTCACGAACTCGCCGCTTCATGTTCCGATTTGATTCCTGCCCACCGCAGCCGGCTCGCCGGCGACCTCTCTCAGCCCTTGACGACGGCCATCTCGATCGCGGGCTTCTCCGTGGAGCCCAGAGCGACCTGCTTGCCGTCGAGCAGGCTCACCGCCACGATCGAATTCTTCGCCGGATCGTTGACGTAGGCGGTGTTGCCGACCACGCGCAGACCCGGGAACGCCTCCTGCCAGTCCTCCGGCTCGGTCCAGGCGCCGATCACCGGGTAGTGCGCCGTACGCGTGCCGGTCGCCGGGTCGAAGACGTGCAGGGCGCCGTCGGTGCCGAGGATGACGGCCTCGCCCGCCTGACCGCGACCGAGCGACTTGTAGGCGTAGCTGCTTTCGATGCCCACCACCTTGATGGCGCGGGCGTCGGTGTCGATCAGCGAGAAGCGACGGGGATGCTCATGCTCGTTGTCCTTCTCGGTCTTGTAGTCGGCCAGCACGATCGGCGACTCGTCGGTTCCGATCTGGTTGCCGAGCCGGGCGTACGGGTCGGCGGCCTTGATCTTGGTGATCTCGTTGCCGCGGACGATGAGGGTGCCGTCCTCGCAGCCGAAGCTCAGCACGCCGCCGGCCGCTGCGGCCTCGCCGTGCAGTCCCGGGCAATCCTTGTTCTCGGCGACCGTCGCACCCTTGTCATCGCGGATCGCGAGGCCGGTGCGCTTTTCGGTGTCGCCCACCGAGATCACGACCGAGCCGTCGGCGCGCGCCACCGCGACGCCGTGGTGCGCAGGCACCTTGAACTCCTCGATCACCGCATCCTTCTTGCCGATCTTCGCGGTGTCGAGCACCCGCACCTGACCGGTTCCGTCGTTGAACAGCGTGGTGCGTCCGTCGTGAACCACGACGTGGCCCGGCTTCGCGCCGTCGTAGCTGATGTCGGTGCGCTTGGGCTCGGCCGAGTAGTAGTGGGCGTGGTCGCCGTGCGCTTCGCGCCAGACGCCCAGGTCGAGCAGTTCGAAGCCCTTCGACGTCGAGACGAAGACGTGCCGGCCGTCGCCCGCGGAGTTGACCCGGACGAAGCCGTCGTAGTCGAAGTCGGCGACCTTCTTCAGCGTCTTGCCGTCGACCACCGCGACGCCGCCGTCGTGGCTGTACGCCAGGCGCGTCTGCGCGCTGCTCTCCTCGACGGGCGCGGCACTCTTCGCGGCCGAGTCGTCACTGGACGAGCACGCGGTCAACCCGAGAATCACGACAGAAGTAATGAACATCATTTTCGATACATTTCGCATGCGCGCCAGTGAACACTTTGCTGAAAATTATTGTCAACAACGCATACGTGCATGAATCCGGCCGATGCGGGGGCGCTCGCCTAAGGTCGAGAAATGACCCCCCATCCACCGAAGCAAGAGGTGTTCGACGTCCCGTCGATGACCAACACCGACAACAAGGGCTTCGTGCGGGCCGTCGAGGAGTACCGCGAGACACCGTACGGGCTGTACATGTCGCGAACCGCCGACCATGCCCGCTTCTTTCACCTGGAGTCCTGGCTGCTGCCCTCGCTCGGCCTACGCGCCAACATCTTTCACCTGCGGCCCGATCAGCCGCCGATCACCGACCGCCTGGTGCCGCACGTCGGCCAGCGCCTCTACCTCGACGTCGGACGCTTCCGCGGGCCCGACGCCGACGGCCGGTGGCACGCCACCGACTGGTACCTCGATCTGGTGGACCACCCAGGCAAGCAGCTCGAGCTGATCGACGTCGACGAACTGTTCGAGGCACACGCCGCCGGCCTGATGACCACCGCCGAGGCCACCGAGGCCACCGAGATCTCCGTGCGCGCGCTCACCGGCGCCGCGCGACTGCCCAATGTTCAGGACTGGCTGGACGAGCAGGTCGGCGAACGCCTCACCTGGCTCGATCGTCCATGACGGCAAGGTCCGCCAGTATTCCGGCGACCAGGCGGTCCAGGCCGTATTCGTAGGCGTGGTCGGCGTTGCCCGGCCCCTCGAACAGTTCGCCGACGGCGTTCCCGACGCGCGACGACACCGGGTACCGCCCCTCGGGCATCGCCTCAGCGAGCGCGGGTCCCACCACCTCCCACCACTGCGCGTCGGTCATACCCGACTCGGCATAGGTGGCCAGCTGGTCGACGCGGGAGCGGGCGTTGCCGATCGCGAAGTCGCGCAGCACGGCCACCACCGCGTCCAGTTCGACGTCGCCGAGCGTGCAGCCACGTCGTTCCGCCGCCTCGGAAATGGCGATCAGGTGCTGCTCGAAGCGGCGCGTCGAGCCCGGACCGGGCACCGGCCGCCAGGCCGGGACGTCGAGCAGCCACGGATGTTCGAGCACGTCGGCGCGATAGCGACCGGCGACCGCACGCAGGCAGTCGGCCAGCTCCAGGCCGACGGGGAAGTCGTCGTCCCGCGCGGCGACCGCGTCGACCATCAGGGCGATCAGCACCTCCCGGTTGGGAACGTAGGTGTAGAGGCCCATCGGCCGCAGCCCGACCGCCGTCGCCAGCGCGCGCATCGACACCCCGGCCAGACCGTCCGCGTCGGCCAGAGCGATCGCAGCGTCGACCACCTCGGCGACGCTGGTCCGCTGACGCGGCCCCGGCCGCGGCTCCGCTCCCGAACCCCACAGCAAGTCGACGATGCGTCGAGCGTCCTGCTCCCCCTCGGTCATGTCGACAAACCTCTCCGTGCGGCGTACGGTGTTAATTCCGTACAGCATACGTTGTCGGTCGGTCGTCCCGAGGAGCAACCCCCATCTCTGCCGTACGCACCCAGCACGCCACCTACCTTCCCGATCGCCACGCCTTCGCCCTGTGGGAGCCCGGTGTGGTCGCTCCGCCCGACGCCCCCGGCGTCGACGTGCCCCAGATCGAGGGATTCGGCCGCTCGCGCACCTTGGTCAGGTCGCGCTTGGCCTGCCGGATCGTCGACGTCGACGAGCTCCCCGAGTCAGGATCGTCGTCGATCGACGCCTGGCGCGCCCTGGCCGACGACCCCGCCTCCACGGCACCGCTTCCGGCGGCCGCTCACGCCGTGTGCAATCGGGTCGGCGACGCGGTCGTGTCCGCCGAATACGCACGAGCGACGTTTCTGCGCACGCGTGCCGCACAACACCAGCTGCGCGATCTGGTCACCGCGGACCTGCGCGACTACCAGCTGCGCGGCGTCACCTGGCTCGAGGAGGCCGCGGCCGACGGCGGCGGCGTGCTGGCCGACGAGATGGGCCTCGGCAAGACCCTGCAGGCCATCGCGCATCTCGCGCACAGCGGCCGCGTCCCCGCACTGGTCGTGTGCCCCACCGGCCTGGTCACCAACTGGCTTCGCGAGATCGCCCGCTGGGCGCCGGGAAGGCTGCGTGCCGTCGACTATCGCGGCGGACCGCTGCCCGGGATCGGACCCGGCACCGTGGTGGTCGCCGGCTACCCCACCCTGCGCCGCCACTTCCCGGACCTCTCCGAGTTCGACTGGGCAACAATAGTTTTCGACGAGGCGCAAGCACTGAAGAACAGTCGCACGCAGGTGTCGCGGGCAGCCCGCACGCTCCGCGCGTCGTCGCGCCTCGCCCTCACCGGCACCCCCGTCGAGAACGACCTCGACGAGCT
>JASGFV010000215.1:0-6074 GCA_047605365.1 Gordonia sp. (in: high G+C Gram-positive bacteria) | reverse complement strand
GGATTGGCGCCGAGCTTGTAGGCCTTGCCGGTGCGGGAATCCGTGAAGTCTTGACCGGGATAGCCCGACTTGGGCGACCACACGCGGTAACTGACCGTCAGATCGCGCCCGAACGCGACCACGTCGGAGTCGCCGACCGGACGGCCGAGCGCGGTGTCGCCGTGCAGGGTCGGGCCGTCGACCATGAAGTGCTCGACTCCGGCCGCCGCGTACTCGTGTTCCATGCCCGGCGTGTACGCGCACTCCGGGGCCCAGATCCCGGTGGGGGCCCGGCCCCAGCGGAGTTGCGCGTCGGCCAGTCCTTCGCGCAGCGAGAGGCGGCGCAGCCGGTCGTCGAGCAGCGGCTGGAACGGATGGGCAAGCGGTCCGCCGAGAAGTTCGACGACGCCGGTCGACAGCAGCGACCGGATCTGCGGGCTGCCGCCGTGGCGCCAGTGCTGTTCGAAGTCGGCGAGGGCGCAGGCCGCGGCGCGGTATTCGCGATGCCCGGCTGCGCGGCGGGCGGGGGCGGCCGCGACTGCGGCCTCCATGGCCCGGAGCTGCCAGTCGGCGAGCCACTCGTAGGCGGCGGCGGTGGCGTGCGGGTCGTCGAGCTGGGCGGCGAGCACCGGGGTGATTCCGAGGGAGAGCTGGTCGGTGAAACCGTCGGCCGCGAGCCGTCGCAACACCCCGAAGATCGGCTGATAGCAGGCGGCCCACGACTGGTAGAGCCACTCCTCGCCGACCGGCCACCGGCCGTGATTCGGCAGCCAGGGCAGGTGCGAGTGCAGGACCAGCGTGAACCGGCCCGGAACTTCTCGCGTGGAGATCATGAGGTGCGGGTGGCTCCCGCGGGGACCTCGAGTCGGGCGCCGGCGACGGCCAACAGGTCGAGGCTCTCGTCGATGTCGCGTTCGCGGGAGTCGACGATCTCGAAGTCGGCGACCGTCACGCCCGCGACGTCGTCGGCGAGCTCGGCGGGCCACTCCTCGCCGGCCAGGGATCGTTCGATCTGGGCGTCGATCAGCGAACCGCCCCACTTCTCGTCGAGCTCGCGCAGGCGCGGGCCGTGGAAGACGCCCAGCATGCCGGTGACGTCGAACCCGCCCTCGGTCAGCAGTTCGGTCATCTCCGCGGCATTCAGCTCACGCGTGTGGAACGGATTCAGCGGGGTGTCCCGGCCGGGGGAGAAGGTGATCCGGTTGGGGGTGCTCATCAGCAGGATTCCGGACGGGCGCAGCACCCGGAAGCACTCGGTCACGAAGGCCGGCTGATCCCACAGGTGCTCGATCACCTGGAAGTTCACAACCGTGTCGACGGAGTCCGCGTCGAGCGGGAGGTCGACCAGGTTCCCCTGGTGCACAACGAGATTCGGGTAGCGCCGACGTGTGTGGGCGACGGCTTGCTCGTCGTAGTCGACACAGGTGACCGAGGCGGCCTGCTCGGCGATCATCGCCGCACCGTAACCCTCGCCGGATCCGGCTTCGAGCACATCGCGCCCGGCGCACTGCTGCGCGATGAAGCGATAGGCCACCTCGTGCCTGCGGAACCAGTAGTTCTCGGCGGGGATGCCGGGGACGGTGCGTTCGCCGGTCAGGGCCAGTACGTCCTGAGGATCGCTCATTTGGATGAGGGTAGGGCATGGGTCGGACACGCGGGCAAACCGGCGGTCGTCTTGCCGTCCGCGAGCTGTGACTTGGCTGACCCGAGGGTCTGGTCAGGGCGCTATCGGTGGTATCGATACAAGCGGCTAGAATAATTCTGACCCATGGCCTTACCGGCCGGTAAGTTGCCGAACCCGATGCAGGAGGTCGAACAAGACCCATGACGAACATTGTTGTTCTCATCAAGCATGTGCCCGATTACGCCGCCGAGTGGAAGCTCTCGGACGACGATTACACCGTCGAGCGCGACGCCGTCGACGGTCTGATCGACGAGATCAACGAGCGTGCGGTCGAGACGGCGCTGCAGATCAAGGAAGCCAACGGCGGCGAGGTCACCGTGCTGACCGCCGGTCCGGCCAAGGCCGCCGACGCGATCCGCAAGGCCCTGTCGATGGGTGCCGACAAGGCGATCCACATCGAGGACGAGGCCATCCACGGCTCCGACGCCATCCAGACCGCCTACCTGCTGGCGACCGCCCTGGGCACCGTCGAGGGCGTCGAACTGGTCATCGCCGGCAACGAGGCCACCGACGGCCGCGGCGGTGCCGTGCCGGCCATGATCGCCGAGTACCTGGAGCTCCCGCACCTGACCCACCTGCGCAAGCTGGAGGTCGACGGCGAGACCCTCAAGGGTGAGCGTGAGACCGACGACGGCATCTTCACCGTCGAGGGCACCCTGCCGGCCATCGTCTCGGTGAACGAGAAGATCTACGAGCCGCGCTTCCCGTCCTTCAAGGGCATCATGGCCGCGAAGAAGAAGACCCCCGAGGTCCTCACCGTCGCCGACCTGGGCATCGAGGACGGCGTCGTCGGTCTGGCCAACGCGGCCAGCAGCGTCACCGGCGTCACCCCGAAGCCCCCGCGTACCGCGGGTGAGCGGATCGCCGACGAAGGCGACGGCGGCACCAAGGTCGTCGAGTACCTGGTCGGCCAGAAGATCATCTGATCCCCACCCTCATCACTCGCGAACCAAAGACTCTGTAGGAGAAAGAACATGGCTGAAGTACTCGTGCTCGTCGAGCAGGATGCCGAGGGTGGGCTGAAGAAGGTCACCAACGAACTGATCACCGCCGCGCGTGCGCTCGGCGCACCGTCGGCCGTCGTGGTCGCCAAGCCGGGCAGCGCCGACGCGCTGATCGGCGGACTGACCGAGGCCGGCGCCGAGAAGATCTACGTCGCCGAGTCGGACGACGTCGCCAATTACCTGGTGACCCCGAAGGTCGACGTCCTGGCGTCGCTGGCCGAGGAGAACGGCGCCGCCGGCGTCATCCTGGCTGCGACCGCCGACGGCAAGGAGATCGCCGGCCGCGTGGCCGTGCGTCTCGGCTCGGGTCTGCTGACCGACGTCATCGAGGTCAAGGACGGCGGTGCCGCGGTGCTGTCGATCCGCGGCGGCGCCTTCACCGTCGACGCCCAGGCCGGCGGCGACACCCCGGTCATCACCGTTCGTCCGGGCGCCGTCGAGGCCGCCCCGGCCGCCGGTGCGGGTGAGCGCGTCGACGTCGCCGTGCCGGAGCAGGCCGAGAACGCCGTCAAGATCACCGGCTTCGAACCGAACGTGGGCGGCGACCGTCCCGAGCTGACCGAGGCGTCGATCGTCGTCTCGGGCGGCCGCGGCGTCGGCTCGGCCGAGAAGTTCTCGGTCGTCGAGGCGCTCGCGGACTCGCTCGGCGCAGCCGTCGGTGCGTCGCGTGCAGCCGTCGACTCGGGTTACTACCCGGGCCAGTTCCAGGTCGGTCAGACCGGTAAGACCGTGTCGCCGCAGCTGTACATCGCGCTGGGCATCTCCGGCGCCATCCAGCACCGCGCCGGCATGCAGACCTCGAAGACCATCGTGGCCGTCAACAAGGACGAAGAGGCCCCGATCTTCGAGATCAGCGACTTCGGTGTGGTCGGCGACCTGTTCGACGTCGCCCCGCAGCTGACCGAAGAGGTCAACAAGCGCAAGTAAGCGCTCACCGCTTCACCCGAACCGCCCCGTCGCACCTCGTGCGGCGGGGCGGTTCGTCTGTTCTCGACGCCTGAGCTTGTCGAAGGCTTCGGCGGCACGACACCTGTGCGTGGCCCCCCGGCAAACCGGGGTCCGTTGACTGCGAGGCATGACGGTCAACTCGATCCTCACCGCAGCGTCCACCGCATCGACGACCCCGACGGGCCGGCGCCCGCACAGTGGCCGACGCCGAAAGTTGCTGGTCGGCGGCGACTACGAAGTCCTGATCTCCGAACACGCCGACGACGTGGAGGCCGCCCAGCGACTCCGGTTCGACGTCTTCCGCGCCGAACCCGGATACAGCGCCGACATCGGCGACGACGCATCCGGCCTGGACGCCGACCACTTCGACGTGCATTGCGAACACCTGCTCGTCCGGCACGCGCCGACCGGCGCCCTGGTCGGCTGCGCCCGGCTGCTGCCCCCGCCGCGGGCCATCACCGCGGGCGGCTGGTACTCGGCCGACGAGTTCGACCTGAGCGAGCTGGCCGGGATCCGCGGCGACACTGTCGAGATGGGGCGCGCCGTGGTGCATCCCGAACACCGCAGCGGCTCGGTCACCGGAATGCTGTGGGCGGCGCTGCTGGCCTACCTGGAGGAGGGCGAGTACCGCTATCTGATGGGCTGCGTGTCGGTGCCGCTGCCGTCTCCGGAGGGGCGCGGCCGGGAGCTGCGGGGAGTGCGCGACGTCGCACTCGAGCGGCATCGCGCGCCGTGGACGGTGCGGCCGTACCGCGAGGTCGTCGTCGACGGTCAGGGCCTCGACGCCGTCGAGCCGCCGTCGCGGCCGGCGCTGCCGCCGCTGCTGCGCGGGTACGTCCGGCTCGGCGCCCGGGTCTGCGGCGAGCCCGCCTTCGATCCGATCTTCGACGTCGGCGACCTGCTGACGGTGCTGGACCGGACCCAGGGCCACGAGCGCTACCTGCAGCGGCTGCAGGACTCGGTGACACGGCTGGACGCCGGAGCCTCGGAGGCCCGGATCGCATGACCGTCTTGCACGGCTGGCACCCGACGAGCCCGTGCGGCGCCGCCTGCCTGCCGGCCGATCGCGGGCCGGCCGGAACGGGACGGATCGTGCTGCGGGCCGTGGCACTGACGTCGATGCTGGTGCTGGTGCTGCTGCTGGGCCCGTGGACACTGCTGCTGAACCGTCGGGGGCGGCATCGATGCTGGCAGATCGTTGCGCGCGGGGTGCTGCGGTCGTTCGGGATCCGGGTGCGGATCGACGACCGGCGGCCGCGGTCGACGCGCCGTCAGCGCGGGGTGCTGGTGGTGGCCAACCACATCTCCTTCCTCGACGGGATCGCGGTCGCGGCGGTCTGCCCGGCGCGGTTCGTGATCAAGCGGGAAGCGATGGCGACGGGGCCGACCCGCCTGGCGGGCTTCTCATTCGGACTGCTGGCGCATCCGCGGGAGCAGTTGCGGACGCTGCGCGGCGACGTGGCGCGTGCCGAACGGCTGCTGGACCGCGGGCGGGCCGTCGCGGTGTTCCCGGAGGGCACCACCCGCTGCGGCGCCTCGGGCAACGAGCCGTTCCGGCCCGCGTTCTTCCAGGCCGCGATCGACGCCGGCGTGCCGGTGCAGCCGATCACGGTCGCCTACTCCGTCGACGGCCGGACGTGCACCTCGGCGTCGTTCATCGGCGACGACGAGATCGGCGACACCCTGGGCAGGGTGCTGCGGCAGCGTTCGATGACCGTGCAGCTGACGGTGCATCCGCTGGAACTCCCGACGCCGGATCGCCGGAGTCTGGCCCGGCGGTGCGAAGAGATCGTGACGAGGGCTCCGCGACGGCACGAGGCGACGCCGGTGCGGCTGGAGCTGACCGAGCTGATCGTGCCGGACGTGGCGGTTGCTCCGGTACGCTGACCTGGTGAAATCGCTTGTAGGCCGAAATTGTCGTAGGCGGGCGATAGATTTCCGCCCATGACTGGATCACTGAGTTCACAACAGCTCGACCGTGCACGCGGCGCCCTGGTGGGCGCCGCCGTCGGCGACGCTCTCGGGGTGCCGTACGAGTTCGCCGCCCGGCTGTCGTCGACCGACGTTCCGGAGATGCGGGGCGGGGGCCTGGGCGACTTCGCTCCCGGAGAATGGAGCGACGACACCGCGATGCTCGCCGCGGTCGCGCGGGCGGGCGCGGCGCACCGGTCGCTGACCGACGGCGCCGCGATCGACGACGTCGCGCGCGGCTTCCTGGACTGGTTCGCGTCGAACCCGCCGGACGTCGGCAATCAGACCCGCGCGGTGCTGTCCACGCGGGGACTCGCGGAGTCGGCGACGCCGGGCACGGCCCTGGGGAAGGCGGCGCTGGCGGTGCAGAAGGCCGCGCCCGACCGCGCCGGGAACGGTGCGCTGATGCGGACCGCGCCGGTGGCGCTCGCGCACCTGGGGGACCGCGCGGAAATGGCGGAGGCGGCGCGCGCCGTCGCCGCCCTGAC
>JASGFV010000214.1:0-6141 GCA_047605365.1 Gordonia sp. (in: high G+C Gram-positive bacteria) | reverse complement strand
TCTGGGAAGCAGGTCTTGTCGACGAGGCCGGGAAATTGCAAGTCCTCCACACGGACGGCGTTCGGCAAGCAGTATGCGGTGACATGCTCGACGTGGCCAGAACCGGTGATCCGGACGGCGCTGATGTCGGTGGCAGCCAACACATAGGGAGCAGTGTTGCGGGCGGCGACTTCGATCGGCATCCCGTTGGGGGCGACGGCCCCGACCCCGCTGCGGACCACGGCGACGCGGACCTCGCTGCCCGCGCTCATCTCGACCTCGACCCAGGCCGTCAGCGACGCGACTTCAAAGCGGTCCGGGCAGGGCGGCACGGCGATCAGCAACGGCGCTTCCGGAGTGACTTCGGTCCGGCCGAGCGCGATGTCGTACGGCGCGAACTCTTCGGCGCCGAATCGGTACACCAGCAGGGGCCCGGCGGGGAGTGCATCACCGGGCAGAGTGACCCGCCAATACGCCGCTTCTGGAAGCCGCGGGTCGGCGTCCTCGTCGGTGAGGAACGCGGTCTGGCCGAAGGCCACTGTGCTGTCGGTGAATTCGGTCATCAGATGCTCCCGGTGGCGAAGGCTCCCGCGGCGAAAGCCGGGAGTGCAGAGGTGCGGAGTCGGCGGGGTTTGGCCACCTTGCGGTCGGCCAGGTCGACGCGGATGCTGCCGGACTTGCCGGCGACGGCGATCGGGTTCGGGAACAGCCAGAGGACGCGGGTGCCGGCGTCGCCGATGTACTGAGCGGTGCTCGTCGAACCCGCGGCGGTCAGCGGGCCGAGATCCATGCGGTCGTCGCGGATCAGGGGTTCCGGCGAGGCGAGCAGGACCCCGGCGATCCGCCACGACGCCCCGGCGAACACCCAGAGCACGGCGGTCACGGGCTCCTCGACCGGTGCCGGCGGCGGCAGTTCGAGTGCGTCGAGCGCCGATTCGAGCGACGCGTCGCCCCGCCGGCGTCCGGCGTTGCGCACTCCCGGGGCCGGCACGATCACCCGCAGGTCGTGAACCGCGGCGGTCGACGTCGTGCCCGATGAGACGAAGCCCATGGCGTTGAGCAGCCTGCTCGGATTGGCATAGCGCGAGGTGCCGAAGCTGATTCCGTCGAGCTGGGGCGACGCGTCGGTGGCCGGCTTCCCCGATTTCGGGAAGGCCACGGTCAGTTCGTATTTCGCGTTCGGCGCGAGCTTCTTCGGCCAGGTGACCTGGGAGCCGGTGGGCCGCCGATCGCAGTGCGCCTCGTCCGCCGCGGCGGCCGCCTTGGCCTCGAACGGCGTGCCGGCGGAGTAGATCCGGACCGGCGCCACCGTGTGGGAGACCGTCGCCGATGAGCGCGGGCGGTCGGTGCGGCGCGCCATCACGGCCGTCTCGCGCCCGTAGGCGCCGAGCAGCTTGTCCAGGTGGTCGACGCGGAAGACGGCGGACGGCAGGTCGTCGGTGAACCAGTGGTCGGTGCGGTCGCCGGGGCGGTACTCGCGCAGGTACCGGTTCAGGTACGACGCGTCGAACGTGTTGATCGTGCTCGCCGCGGCCAGCACATCGATCGCGGCGCTCTTCTTCCACAAGACAGGCGACGGGATCGACGTCTCGCGGGCGGTCTGGAAGTACCAGTACCGGGTCTCCTCGGGGCCCTGGGTGACGGTCGGCTGCTGGGTCTGCGCGTCGGTCACCGTGCGTGCGAACGACATTCGCGCACTGATCCGATAGCGGGCGCCGGCGGCCAGGACGGTGCGGTCTCCCGTGACTTCGGCCGCCGCGGTCGCGGCGGCCTTCTTGCCGGCGGCGTCGGCCGCGTCTCGGTCGGCCTCCGTCATCGCGTGCAGTCCGACGACGGCGATACTGAAGCCCGCCGCGCAGGTCAGGGAGATCGCCAAGGCGGGATCGCCGGTGTCCGTCACTTCGATCGGCGCGATCCACACGCCGTCGTCCATGCTCACGGAATCGGATTCGTCTCTCGACTTTCGGTGGATCGTATAGTGGACGCCGCGGCCGTAGAGGGCTTCGTCCCCGCCTCGGCACTTGGTGACCTGCACGAACAGCGTCCCCTCGGCGATCGGTTCGTCGAACTTGACGGTGTACCTGAACACCGCGGAGAACTCTCCGAGGAACGGCAGCTCGGCGTACCCCCGCAGCTGCAGGGCGTCGTCGAGTTCGCGGCCGTCGGCGACCGTTCGAGCGATGCGGCACGGGCCTTCGGCGATGCCGACGCCCGGTAGCTCGGCGGCCTGGTCGAGACTGGTGGAGACGGTGAATCCGGTGCCGCCGCTGAATGATTGGATGACCCGCGGAGACCCCAGATCCCGTTCGCGAGGAACGTGCCAGTCCTTGCGGGCCCGGGTGGCGTCCCGTCCGAGCGCCCATCCGCGCCCTGGGGTCGGACGCAGCGCGCACAGCCTGCCGACCCGCTCCGGGATCGTTAGATCGTCGGCGTCGTCGTAGTGGGCGGTGCTGGTGGTGGTCGACGGTGACAGCAGTGCAAGCTGCCGGAGGGTCGACGTGGACGCGGCCGTCGAACTCACTTCGGCCGGCGGCTGCCAGGTGCGCACCCCGACGACGGGTTCGGGTGGATCCACGTCGCAGCGTTCGAGTACCACGGACACCAGTTGCCATTCGTAGCTGATGCGTCCGCTGCTGGTGAGTCCGGTGTTGCTGAGCGCACTGTTGTTCAGATCGGACGACAGGCACTTCGGTGCGATCGGGAAGGTCAGCAGGGGAATCGTGTCGGGCCACGCGGTGGGCGCGGTCGACCACTCGTGCGGCGTCGGGGCCGCGACTTCGGTCTGGAGCGGCGCGTCCTTGGTGTTGTGACCGGCGGTCAGGTCGGCTGCGGTGGCCAGGGATCGGCCCATGCCGTCGGCGAGCCGCACGCGCGGCCACGGCCACTTCGAGGGATCCGGGTCCTCGATCACCGGCGCCGCAGCCGTATTCGACAGCTGGATGCATCCGCGCAAGGTGGTGAGCCACAGGTCGACCTCCCCGCACATGCGCAGGTGGTAGCCGAGCCGGGTGCCCGGCCCCACCTCGAGGGTCAGGTCTGCGTCCAAGCCGAGTGAGAACGGGCCCAGCCCGAGTTCGCCGCCGACGTGCGCATTGGCCCAGAACAACAGCGGGTCGGCGGAGATCGCCGCGCAGACGCCGGCGTTCGCCTTCGCCCACAGGACGCCTTCGACGCCGAACGTCTTGGAGAAGCCCGCGCCGACGGCGACGGTGAAGCCGTCGAAGCTGGGGCCTCCGGAGTGCATCAGCTGATCCAGGCCGTCCCCGCGCACCATCAGGAACGCCCAGCCGGACGTTGCGAGCGGCGTCTGTGGGAAGACGGTCGCCTGCAACGGGCCCGGCGGCCGCGGCGTCGCCGGGTGATAGCCGTCGACGCCGTCGTCGCTGCCGGCGTGGAACCACCACCTCTGCGGCTGTTCGGACGGGAAGTGCCCGGCGACCGGAATCTTCAGGTCGAGCAGGTACGGGAGGTGGTAGGAGGCGGCCAGACCGACGTCGAGTGCGTTGGAGTCCGCGGAGAGACCACCGAACATGCTCGGGCCGTCGCCGGTGCCGGTCTGCTGGATGTTCGCGAAGCGGTACCGGGGGCTCATCACAGTGGCATCGAGGCCGATGCGCAGCGCCAGGTCGGGCGCGGTCATTCCGAGCACGCCGCGACTGCTGAAGGTGAACCCGTCGTCGGGGACGGTGCCGATGATCACGCCGAGGCCGAGGGTCGTCTGGCCCCGAGCGACGTCGAACTGCTCTGGATCCCACGGCTTCCATTTACGAAGCCCGGTCAGCGGATCGTCGCCCAGAGGCGTCATCGCGGCGTTCGATCCGAAGGCCCCGAGCACGCCGTAGAGGCCGAGGCCGCTCGGGCCCAGCGGCAGCGGACCCGGAAGGTCGACGCCGACCGCGAGCAGGGTCTGGCGTACCCCGTTCGAGACATGGGAGCTGAACACCGCCAGCGCTCCGAGGTTGAGGGGCACGACGGTGGCCGCCAGCGTCAGGTCGAGCCCCTGGGCGTCGCCCTCTCCCGCCCGCAATGCGACCTTGCCCTCACCGGTGATCAGCCCGGGCAGGTTGATCGACGCGTCGAGGCCGCGGAGCCCGACGTCGAGACCTCCGTTCTGGTAGGTGGCCCGGATGGTGGCTCCGCTGACCTTGATGGGCCCGAGGTCGAGGGCGAAGACCAGGTCCACTTCGATCCAGGTGGAACCCGATCCGGAACGCGTGCCCACCACGTCGAGCAGGCTGCCGGGCGACTTCACCCGCCACCCGCCCGCGTCGACCACCTCCGGCCGGGCATGCGAGAGGTCGATGGCGGGCGTGCCCGACTCCAGCGGCACGGTGACCCGGACGTCGCGCCAGCGGACCTTCATCGGCCGGTCGTCGTCGACGGAGATCTCGACCGGCCCGGCGGTGAACCTCTTCGGGTGCACCGCCCCGGTGACGTCGACGGACAGGCTTGCCGATCCTCCGGCGCGGGTGTCCGCGTCGAGAGCCATGCGGTCCAGGGTCACGCCACCCTTGGAAGCCATGCCGGCGAGTCCCGCGCCGCCGGCGAGTGCTGCGGCCAGAGTGAGTCCGCTCTGAGCAGACGGCAGGGCCGCGACGCCGACGGCGAGGACCGTCGCGATTCCCGCGGCGACGGCGGCCGGATCGTTCGACGGTCCCGCGGAGAGGATTCCGCCTGCCGACGTGGCTTCGGCGGAGAGCGACATGCTGAAAGCTCCGGGCTCGTCCGGCGGCCGCGAACCGGTCAGCCGGAGCGTGAGCGGCCGATCGGAGACCGGGCCTCCGGGAACCGTGCCGGGCGTCGTCGTATAGGCGACCTCGAGGGACGTGGGCACCAGATCGGCCAGCGACATCGGCCCGGGCACCCGCCATCCGATGGTCGCGGTGATCCCGGTGAGGCCGATCGCGGGCCCGTCGACGGTGGCGTCCACGGACAGCCCGGACAGGTCGCCGGAGATCGACACCGGGAGGGCCAGTCCGCCGAGGAACGGAAGCGTGGGCGGCAGCACCAGGGCGGTATTGCCGAAGTCGATGTGGTCGTCGTGGATGGTGATCGGACGGGGTACGTGCAGGGCGAAGTCGCCGGGAAGCACCAGGTAGTCCGACGAGGCCTTCAGGGTGAGGGAGAGCGCGGACAGGCGTGCACTCCCTGCCGACACGGTCACCTTCAGCGAGCCGGTCGCGGTGAAGGTCAGCGGCGCCGCCGACGGTGTGACGACGGTGCGCGGCGACGTCGCACTTCCCCCGGGTTTGCCCGTGCCGCCGCGCACGACGGACGGCGCAGTGACCGTCACGCCGGGCAGGTCGAAGTCGAGGGCGAAGTCCGGGAGCGTGCGGAGGGTGTAGTCGACGGCGACTCCTTTGGGCAGGGACGCGCCGAGCAGGCACGAGATGCCGGCTTTCGGGAACCTCGCCGTGCCCGACGGCGACGCTCCGTTCGGGGTGAGCACGACATCGTGCAGCAACGCCGACAGCAGCGGCGGGACGACGGTGTGGGCGGGAATCGAGTCGAGTGCGTTCACGGCGGCTTCCTGTCGCAGGTGTGGAACTGCGGTCGATTCCGAGTCTGGGGCCGTGTCGTTGCGGCGTATCGAGTAGCGCACTACTCGAATTCTTCGACTTCGACACTCGCTCCCCGTGAGCGCTCGCGCGCCCGGCGCGTCAGTAGACTGAGGAAGATGAGCGAGCCGATCCCCACTCCGTACGAGGACCTGCTGCGTCAGGTCATGGAGTCCGGCGCCCCGAAGGCCGACCGCACCGGCACCGGAACGCGCAGCGTCTTCGGCGCGCAGCTGCGGTACGACCTCTCGCAGGGCTTCCCGTTGATCACCACCAAGAAGGTGCATCTCAAGTCGATCGTCTACGAACTGCTGTGGTTTCTGCGGGGCGACTCCAACGTCCGCTGGCTGCAGGAACACGGCGTGTCGATCTGGGACGAGTGGGCCGACGAGAACGGAGACCTCGGTCCGGTCTACGGCGTGCAGTGGCGCTCCTGGCCGACGCCGTCGGGCGAGCACGTCGACCAGATCGTGGCGGCGCTGGACATGCTGAAGACGAACCCCGATTCGCGCCGGAACATCGTCTCGGCGTGGAACGTGGGCGAGATCCCGCAGATGGCGTTGCCGTCGGCCACATAGAACTGGAAGAAGGCGTGGCACGGCGG
>JASGFV010000213.1:0-6141 GCA_047605365.1 Gordonia sp. (in: high G+C Gram-positive bacteria) | reverse complement strand
TGGCGCCGATCACTGCGGTGGTGCCGCGTCCTGAGCGGATCCCGTTGTCGTTCGCTCAGCAACGCATGTGGTTCATCAACCAGTTCGACATCACCTCACCGGCCTACAACATCCCTGCCGGGATGCGGTTGAAAGGTGAGATCGACGTAGCGTCGCTCACTGCGGCCTTCGCCGACGTCGTTGCTCGCCACGAAGTGCTGCGGACGAGATACCCGTCGGACGCCGCCGGTCCTCACCAGGAGATTCTCGCTGCGCGCGACGCCGTCGAACTCTTCGACTGGTCGCAGGCCGACAGCGAAGGGGATATCCTCGACGTGGCGACGGCAGGGTTCGACGTGGCTTCGGAGCTTCCGGTGCGCGGTCGATTCCGGGTCGTCGAACCGGGGGTGATCGACGTCGTCGTCGTCATCCATCACATCGCGTTCGACGGCGAGTCGACGTCGGTGTTCCTGCGCGACCTGCTCGCGGCGTACCTGCATCGCATCGATCCTTCTGTCCCGGCGTCGCCGACGCCGGAGGTGCAGTACGCGGACTACGCCATCTGGCAGCGGGAGGTCCTCGGCGGGCACGACGATACGAATGCTCCGCTCTCCCGGCAGTTGGCCTATTGGCGCGAGCAGCTCGTCGACCTCCCCGCAGTCACGGACCTGCCGATGGATCGTCCTCGGCCGCAGGTTCAGGATCAGTCCGGCGGCACTGTCTTGGTGGACTTCGACGACGACTTCGCGGCGCGTTTCGAATCGCTCGCCCGACGCGCCGGAGTGACGGGCTTCATGCTCGGGCACGCGGCCTTGGCGATCGTGATCGCCCGGTTGGCCGCGACGGACGACGTGGTGATCGGCTCGCCGATCGCGGGACGCGGCGACCGGGCGCTCGACGAGCTCGTCGGAATGTTCGTCAACACCCTGGTGTTGCGCACGGCCGTCGATCCGGCGATGACGGTCACCGAACTACTGGCCCGGGTGCGGGGAGTCGATCTGGACTCGTTCGCGAACTCGGAGGTGCAGTTCGAAGACCTGATCGAGGAGTTCGCCGCTGAGCGCAACACGTCGTATCAGCCGCTGGTCCAGATCGCGTACACCTACATCGCTGAGGTGCAGAGCAGCGCGCTCGCGAGTGCCGAGCTGCCCGGGTTCACTGTCGAGGCGCTGGAGGGACCCGATCCTTCTGCCAAGTTCGAGCTGATGGTCGCACTCGCGGAAGCGAACGAGAGTGCGCCGATGCGCGGGTCGTTCGTCTACGAGACGGCGTTGTTCGACGAAGCGACGATGACGCGCATCGCGCACATCTGGCGGCACGTGCTGCGGCAGATCGTCGAGAATCAGGATCTCGCGGTCGGCGACGTCGATCTGACCGACGGTGCGTCCGACGGTGTGACGCCGGTGAGCCGTAACTCGGTGGGCGGTACCGAGCCTGCCGCAGACGGTGGAATCACCGAGCCGGCGGTGCTCGTCGACGTGCTCTCCACCCGCCACGCGGATCCGGCGCATGCGGCTTTGATCTGTGGCGACGCCGAGCTGAGTTACGGCGAATTCGAGGACAAGACCAACCGAATCGCACGTTCGCTCATCGCCTCGGGCACGGGACCCGACGATGTCGTGGCCGTCGGCCTGGAGCGGTCGATCGATTCCGTGCTCGCGGTGTTCGGCGTGATCAAGGCGGGCGCCGCCTACGTCCCCGTCGATCCGGCGTACCCGAGCGAGCGCATCGAGTTCATGCTCTCCGACTCCGGGGCGCGGGCGGGTATCACCAACGAGTCGACTCGATCGCGTCTCGGCGCCTCCGAGATCGACTGGTTCGACGTCTCACAACTGGTCGCCGCGAGTGACTCCGGCGCCCCGCTGACGGATGACGATCGGAACGGCCGGGTCCGCTTGGACTCGCTGGCGTACCTGATCTACACCTCCGGTTCCACCGGGCGACCGAAGGCGGTCGGTGTTGCGCACCGCGGGCTCGCGAACTTCGTGGACCAGTTCCGGGAAGTCAGCGGGACGCACGCAGACGCACCGGACACGCGTGTCCTGCATGTGGCCTCGCCGAGTTTCGACGCCTCGGTGCTCGAGATGCTGTGGGCGCTCGGCCTCGGTCACACACTGGTGATCGCCCCGGCATCGGACTACGCCGGAGCAGCGCTCGGTCGAGTGCTGTCGAGCCATCGGGTGACCGACACGTTGATCACGCCGACGGTGCTGGGCACAGTCGACCCGGGATCGGGGCACACTCTGCGTCACCTGGTGACCGGCGGTGAAGCGGTCTCGCCCGAACTCGTGGCCCGATGGACGGAGCCGCGCTCCGAGCGGACGATGTACAACTTCTACGGCCCCTCCGAGGCCACCGTGTGGTCGCTCACGGGACGCAGCGAAACGGGGCGGCCGGTCACCATCGGTCATCCGGTTCGCGGGTTCGCGGCATATGTGCTGGACGCGAGGCTCCATCCGGTCCCGCGCGGTGTGATCGGCGAGCTGTATCTGGCCTCGGACGACTCCCTGGCGCGCGGGTACCTCGGACGTCCGGGCTTGACCGCGGGATCCTTCGTCGCCGATCCGTTCAGTGCTTCGGCAGGTGCGCGGATGTACGCGACCGGCGACCTCGTCCGCATCACCGCCGAGGGCGAGATCGAGTACGCGGGGCGGGCCGACGACCAGGTCAAGATCAACGGGCAGCGGGTGGAACTCGGCGAGATCGAGGCCGTGCTCGCGGCGCAGCCGGGAGTCGAACAGGCCCTGGCGCTGGGCGTGACCGACGATGCCGGGCGCGACCGGCTCGTCGCCTATCTGGTCGCGCCGTCTGACGCGGGCCTCGACGGCCGGTCGGTGCTCGACTCTGCCGCCGAGAGGCTCGCCGGCCACATGTTGCCGAACGCGGTGATCGTCCTGTCGGCTCTGCCGCTGACACCGGGAGGAAAGCTCGACCGGCGGGCGCTTCCGCGCCCGCAGTTCGGTGAACACGGCGACGACTACGTCGCCCCCGAAAGCTCGACTGAGCAGATGCTCGCCGGTGTGGTGGCTGCGCTGCTGGGCCTTGAGCGGGTGAGCGTCGCCGAGTCGTTCTTCGCGTTGGGCGGCGATTCGATCATGTCGATCCAGTTGGCGTCCGCGGCCCGTGCGAACGGCTTGCCGCTGTCTCCGCGGGAGATCTTCGAATTGCGGACGGTTCGGGCGATGGCGTGTGCGGTCGACGAGGGCCGGATCCAGTTGCCGATGCTTGAGGAGTCCGCAGACGACGGACCGCTCTCGGTGCCGTTGGCGCGGTGGCTGGTGGATGCGGCGGGTGAGGACGGGGACCTGTCTGATTTCAGTCAGTCGGCGGTCTTGGCCGCTGATCCCGAGATGACGGTGGCGGATCTGGTGACGTTGCTGGCTGCGGTCGTCGTCGCGCACCCTGCCCTGAGTGCGCGTCTCGGCGGTGAGGACGGTGCTTCGCTGGTGTTCGGGGGAGCGTTCGACGCTGCAGCGGCGGTGGGTGAGCATGTCGTGCACGCCGTACTGGGTACTGCCGATTTCGAGACGGGGGTCCGGCAGGCGCATGCTGTGGCCCTTTCCGGTCTGGACCCGGCGGCCGGGGTCATGGTCCGGGCCGAGCTGGTGCGGGGTGCCGACGGTGCCTGTGTGGTGGTCGTTGCGCATCATCTTGCCGTGGATGCAGTCTCGTGGCCGATTCTGGTCGAGGATTTCTTCACCGGTTGGGCGCAGATGTCCGCGGGGCAGCCGATCGTGTTGCGTGAGGAGCAGACGTCGCTGCGGGCGTGGTTCACCGCGCTGGCCGCTCGAGAGCTCTCCGATGCCGACACCGCGTTCTGGTCGGCTCGGTCGCTCCGGCCGACGCCACTGGGCTTGGCAGACGATGAGTCGCCACGCTGGTCGCAGACCGCGACGGTGAACGTGTCGATTCCGGCGGAGATCGCCGAGCAGGTGCTCACGCGTGTGCCGGAGGCGTTCGCCGGGGGAGTCGACGACGTCCTGCTCGGAGCTTTTGCGCGGGCGGTTCGGTCCTGGCAGGCCGGTCGGGGGATCGACGACGACGCTGCGGTGATCGTGCTGACCGAGGGCCACGGCCGGTACGAGGAGGTGCTCGAGTCGGGTTCGGTGCCGCGTCGTGCGGATCTGTCCCGGACGGTGGGCTGGTTCACGAGCATCGCGCCGATGCGGCTGGACCCGGGCGTCGATGTGGTGCACGCGGTCAAGGCCGCGAAGGAGGAGCGTCTGGTCCGGCCGGATCGGGGCTTGTCCTACGGTCTGTCAAGGTTTGCCGGCGACTCGCCGTTGGCGGGTACGCCGCTCCCGTCGATCGCCTTCAACTATCTGGGCGGACGCGGCGGAACGCTGGATCTCGACGCGGCCGGCGAGGAGGTTCCGGCGATGACGCCGTGGCCTGGGGCTCCGCGTCTGCCGGGGTCGATCGACGGCGGTTTCGAGGTCATGAGTGCGCTGACGGTGGATGCTGGAGTGATTCCCACGGCGAGCGGGTCGGTGATCTCCGCGGACTTCCGCTATCCGGTCGCCGGGCTCGATGAGGAGGTCGTGAACGATCTGGGAGCGCGGTGGATCGCGGAAGTGGCCGAGGCCGTGCGGGTGACCGCAGCCGAGGATCCTGGTCTGTCGCCGTCTCAGGTGCCGGGTGCGGAGGTGAATCAGGATGATCTCGACGCGCTGGCGCAGACGTATCCCAGCGCCGACGTGTGGGGGCTTTCTCCGCTGCAGCGCGGCCTGTATTTCCAGGCGATGGTGGCGCAGTCGGCGGGGTTGCCCGACGTCTATGTGGTGCAGGCGGCTCTGCGTCTGCGCGGAGTTCCCGACGTGGAGCGGCTGCGACGTGCTGCGCAGGATCTGACCGCGGCGCATCCGGTGCTGCGTTCGGCCTTCGTGACCACTGCGAGCGGTGCCCTGGTGGCGGCTGTGCCCGGGCGTGTGGACGTTCCGTGGACGGTGGTCGACCTCGGCGACGTGTCCGAGGCCGAGTCTGCCGGGTACCTGGCAGACGTTAAGCGGCGAGAAGCGCTGGAGCGTTTCGAGCTGGCGGCGGCGCCGTTGCTGCGGTTCACCGTGGTGCTGCACGGCGGGTCCGCCGACGTGCTGGTGACGGCCCACCACTTGGTGGTCGACGGTTGGTCGTTGCCGCTGGTGCTGGCTGATCTGCTGGCCTTGTACACGGCAGGGACCACGTACACGCAGCGTTCTGCGGATGCTGCGGAGTTCCGTGACTATCTGCAGTTGATCGCCGATCGCGATGTCGAGCAGGGGTTGGCGGTGTGGCGTCGGATTCTGTCGCCCGCGCAGAGTCCGACCCTCGTGGCGCCCGGCGCGCACGCCGACGCCGAGTGCATGCCGGCGTCGGTGGAGGTGACGGTGGGTGAGGACCTCGCCGGCCGCCTCGACGGACTCGCTCGTGCGAACGGTGTGACGGTGGCGACGGTGTTGCAGGTGGCGTGGGCGGTGTTCTTGTCGAAGGTCACTGGTGAGCGTGTGGTGACGTTCGGTGAGACGGTGTCGGGGCGTCCTGCTGATCTGGTGGGTGTGGAGTCGGTGGTGGGGTTGTTCATCAACACGTTGCCGGTGGTGGTGGATGTGGATCCGGAGGCTCCGTTGTCGGAGTTGTTGTCGGGTCTGCAGCGGGACAAGGTGGCGGTGCTCGATCATCATCACCTCGGTTTGCCGGAGATCGTCGCGGCGGCTGAAGGGTCGATCGGTTTCGACACGCTGGCCGTTCACGAGTCGTACCCGGTGGACGCCGAGTCACTCGAGCACACCGGCGACGCGCTCGGGGACCTCGCGATCGAAGAAGCCGCCTTCACTGACGCGACCCACTACCCGCTCAACATGATCACGAGCGGTGACGCGAGCGGACTGAAGATCGCGCTGCGCTACCTGCCTGCCGCGTTCAACGCCGGCCAGGTAGAAGTCTTCGGCGCGGTAGTCCTTCGAGTGCTCGAAACTCTGGTCGACCGGCCCGAAACTCTCGCTGGCGACGTGCAGGTTCTGGACGACGTCGCAATTTCTGCTGTCCTCCAGGCTTCATGTGGAGCAAGGACGCACGTGCCACCGAGCACAGTGGCTGAGGAAGTCGGCGCCCAGGTGATCCGAGCACCCGAGGCGGAGGCGTTGGTGTTCGCCGGGCGGAGTGTGTCTTATGGCGAGTTCGGTG
>JASGFV010000212.1:0-6147 GCA_047605365.1 Gordonia sp. (in: high G+C Gram-positive bacteria) | reverse complement strand
GCCGAGGCGTACGACGCCGCACTGGGCGCCGCGTCGATCATGGGCATGAACAACGTCTTCTACCGCGGCCGCGGCTTCCTCGGCGGCAAGTACGACGACCTCCGCCCCGGCCTGCGGATGAACATCATCGGCAACCCCGGCGTCGACAAGTCGGACTTCGAGCTGTGGTCGCTGGCCGTCTCGGCCATCAACGGCTGTGAGCACTGCGTCGGCGCGCACGAGAACGTGGTGCGCGAGGCCGGTCTCGACCGCGAGGCCGTGCTGGAGGCCCTCAAGGCCGCGTCGATCGTGGCCGGCGTCGGCCAGGCGATCGCCGCCGCTGAGGCCCTCGCTCCGGCGAACGTCTAGTCTCGCTTCGACACGAAAAGAGCGTCTCACCGCGATCGCGGTGAGACGCTCTTTTCGTATGCGGGCCTGTGCTCTGTCCAGTCGGCTACTGCAGCGCGGCCACGAAGCGGGACGCCAGCTCGTTGACCTCGTCGGTGGTCATGACGAGCGCGGGAGAGACCTGCAGGGCACCGGCACCGGCGGCACGGGTTGCGACACCGGCCTCACGCAGGCGCAGCACCGCGGCGGGTGCGTCTGACGGATCGGCCAGCTGCACCGCGGTGACGGCGCCCATGCCGGTGCGCACCTCGGAGACCGCCTCCAGGCCGACGAGCGGCGCGAACGCACGCTCGAGATCGCCCTCCAGTCGGGTGGCCTCGGCGAGCAGTCCTTCGCGCTCGATGATGTCGAAATTCGCCATCGCGGCGGCCGCCGAACCGGCGTGCCCGCCGTAGGTGTAGCCGTGCCGCCACCAGACGCCGCCGGCGAAGAACGGCTCGGCAATGTTCGGCGCGGCGATCATCGCGCCCATCGGCAGGTAGCCGCTGGTCAGACCCTTGGCCGAGGTGATCATGTCCGGGGCCAGGTCGAAGCGGCCCGATGCGAACCAGTGTCCGTGGCCGATGCGGCCGTAGCCGGTCACCACTTCGTCTGCGATGAACAGGACGTCGTTCGCGCGGCAGATGTCGCGCACCTCGCGGAGGTAGCCCTCCGGCGGCAGGTAGACGCCGCCGGCGCCGATGATCGGCTCGGCGATGAACGCCGCGATGTTGTCGGCTCCGACGCGCTCGATCAGGCCGAGCAGCGCCTTCGCGTCGTCCCACTCGATCCGCTCGGTGTCGGGCATGAAGTCGGCGCCGTAGCCCTCGCGGTTCAGCGGCAGACCCGAGAGTGCGGTGCCGCCGACGTGCATACCGTGGTACGCCTTGGAGCGCGAGACCACGATGCGCTTCTCCGACTTGCCCATCTCGGTCCAGTACCGACGAGCGAGCTTCACCGCGCTGTCGACCGAGTCGCTACCGCCCGAGGTGAACATCACCTTGGAGCCGGGCACCGGAGCCATCGCCGCGACCCGCTCGGCCAGCGCGATCAGCGTGTCGTTGGAGTAGTCGCCGAAGTTCGAGAAGTGCGCCAGCGAGCCGAGCTGCTTGGCGACCGCGTCGGCCACTTCCTGTCGGCCGTGTCCGATGTTGGTGAACCACAGACCGGCGGTGGCGTCGAGATACTCGCGCCCCGCGGCGTCGAACACCCGCGCGCCCTCACCTCGCGTGATGACGAACGGGCCCGTCGCGGTGACCGCGCCCATGTCTGCAAAACCGTGCCAAAGAGATCCCATGCTGACCAATATCCCATGCCCGCGGCGGCCCGTCTTCGCGGGCCGCCGTCGGCCGGAGACGACTCAGCGTGCGGTCGCCCCGCTCTCGGCGAGCGCGGCGAGCCGGTCGACCGACTTCGCCAGGCTCTCGGACGTCGTCGCCCGGGCGCGTTCCTGCCGGGCGGGATCGTGCAGGTTCGTCCAGTCGTAGGTGTGCACCACGCGTACGGTCGACGCGTCGTCGCCGTCGAACAGCTCCCAGCGCCACAGGTGGCCGGGCGGCTGCTCCCCGACGGGTGACGGCAGCCAGGCGATCAACCTGCCCTCGTCGAACTCGACGATCCGGTTCTCCCGGTCGGCGCCGTTGGTCAGCCGGGTGACGAAGACGTCGCCGACGTTCCGCACGCGCTGTCCGTCGGCCGAACTGTCGAGGTTGTCGTTGCCGTCCCAGCGCGGCTGGGCGGCGGGATCGGCGATCAGGTCGAAAATCGCCGCAGCCGGGGCCGCGACGAGGCGCTCGGCGGAGACCACGCGGGCGACGTCGTCGGCGGGGTTCAGTGTCATGCGCTCACTACACCACCGCGGCCACGGCCGGGAAAGCATTCGGCGCGCGCCGACCGCAACCCAGCGGTGTCGGCGGTCGCCTGCGACGCCGATAGAATGGAGGGATCATGCCCGGGCCCACCCTCACTTTTCCGCCGGAACTCCCGGTCAGTTCGTGCCGCGACGAGATCGCCGCCGCCATCGCCGACCACCAGGTGGTGGTGATCGCCGGCGAGACCGGCTCGGGCAAGACCACCCAGCTGCCCAAGATCTGCCTGCAGCTGGGCCGCACGTCGATCGCACACACCCAGCCACGACGCATCGCCGCGACGTCGGTCGCCCGCCGGATCGCCGACGAGACCAAGACCGAGATCGGCGACGTGGTGGGCTACAGCGTCCGCTTCTCGGACAAGACCAGCAAGAACACGCAGATCAAGGTGATGACCGACGGCATCCTGCTCCGCGAGATCACCACCGATCCGCAGCTGCGCCGGTACGACACGATCATCATCGACGAGGCGCACGAACGAAGCCTCAACATCGACTTTCTGCTCGGCTACCTCAAGCGGCTGCTCCCCCGGCGCCCAGACCTCAAGGTGATCATCACCTCGGCGACCATCGAGCCGGACCGCTTCGCACGGCACTTCGCGCTGCCCGAGCCCGGCGCGGATCCGGATGCGACGAACGACGCCGACGTCCCGATCATCGAGGTGTCCGGCCGCACGTACCCGGTGGAGGTCCGCTACCGTCCGCTGTCGACCGACGAAGACCACGTCGACCTCGATCAGATCGCCGCGATCGACGCCGGCGTCACCGAGCTCTGGCAGCACGCCCCGGGCGACGTCCTGGTCTTCCTGCCCACCGAGCGAGACATCCGCGACGCCGCCGACGCGCTGAAGCGCCGCAGCAACGCCGAGATCGTGCCGCTGTACGCCCGGCTGTCGGTCGCCGAACAGCAGCGCGTCTTCGCGCCGTCGAACGGCAACCGGATCGTGCTGGCCACGAACGTCGCCGAGACGTCGCTGACCGTCCCCGGCATCCGGTACGTGATCGACACCGGCACCGCGCGCATCTCCCGCTACTCCACCCGCACCAAGGTCACCCGCCTGCCGATCGAGAAGGTGTCGCAGGCCAGCGCCCGCCAGCGCGCCGGCCGCTGCGGCCGCGTCGCCCCCGGCATCTGCCTGCGGCTGTACTCCGAAGACGACTTCGACGGTCGCCCGCAGTACACCGATCCGGAGATCCTGCGCACCAACCTCGCAGGCGTCATCCTGTCGATGCTGTCGCTGCGACTGGGCGACGTCGCAGCGTTCCCGTTCGTGCAGCCGCCGGAGAGCCGGGCGATCCGCGACGGCATGGCGCTGCTCACCGAACTCGGCGCGGTCACCACGCCCGACTCGGCAGACGCCCACCTGACGAAGACCGGCAAGGCGCTCGCACGCATCCCGGTGGACCCGAGGCTGGGCCGGATGCTGGTGGCCGGCCACCAGAACGGCTGCCTCGACCACGTCCTGGTGATCGCGGCAGCACTGTCGCTGCCGGACGTCCGCGAGTTCCCGGCAGAGAAGCGCGAAGCGGCGACCGCCGCACATCGCAGACACGCGGTACCCGGTTCGGAGTTCCTCGGCCAACTCAAACTGTGGGAGTACCTGCAGGAGGAACGGTCCAACCTGTCCGGCAATCAGTTCCGCCGCCAGTGCGAACGCGAATACCTGCACTACCTGCGCATCCGAGAATGGCTCGACCTGCACCGGCAGCTGACCCGCACCGTCAAGGACCTCCAGTGGGAGGTCCCGAAGACAGCCGTCGACGGCGTGGCGATCCACCAGTCGCTGCTGACCGGCCTGCTCACCAACATCGGCGCCCGCCAGGGCGACTCGCGCGACTACCTGGGCACCCGCGGCACCAAGTTCGCGATCTTCCCCGGCTCGATGCTGGCCGCCAAGCCGCCGGCCTTCGTGATGGCCTCGGAGCTGATGGAGACCTCGCGTCTGTTCGCCCACACCGTCGCCTCCATCGATCCGGAATGGGTCGAGAAGGCGGCCGGCGACCTGGTCACCCGCACCTACAGCGAGCCCGCCTGGTCGACGCGCCGCGGGGGCGTCGTCGCCAACGAGAAGATCAGCCTCTACGGCGTGCCGCTGGTGGCCCAGCGCCGAGTGAACTACGGAGCCATCGACCCCGAGACCTCACGTGAGATCTTCATCCAGGAAGCACTCGTCTCGGGCCGGTGGAAGACCAGACATGAGTTCTTCCGGCACAACGCCGAACTGCTGGCGTCCGCGGAAGAGATCGAGCATCGTTCCCGCCGCAACGACGTGCGGATGTCCGACGCCGAGCTGTTCGACTTCTACGCCGCGCGGATCCCGGCCGGCATCGTCTCGGTGCGGCACTTCGACTCCTGGTGGCGCAAGGCCGGGCGGTCCGAGCCGCGGCTGCTGCATCTGGACGTCACCGATCTCACGGGCGACGACGCCCCCGCCCCCGGCGACTTCCCGCCGGCCTGGCAGCAGGGCGAGACCCGTCTGGAACTGCGCTATCACTTCGCTCCGGGGGCACCCGACGACGGCGTCACAGTCGTGGTGCCGCGGCCGCTGCTGGCCCATGTGCACCCCGGCGGCTTCGACTGGCTCGTCCCCGGCCTGCGTTCGGAGCTGGTCACCGCACTCATCAAATCGCTGCCCAAGGGCCTGCGCAAGTCGATGTCGCCGGCGCAGCGCTACGCCGACCTGGTCCTTGAGAAGCTTTCCGCGCGGTCCGAACCGCTGCGTGCCGCACTCGCGCGCGAACTCGGCGCCATCACCCGGATCAGCCTGTCCCCCGGTGACTTCCGTCCCGAGACCCTGCCTCCGCATCTGCGCATGCACTTCGCGGTGACCGACGACGCCGGGGCGATCGTGGCCCGCGGCGACAGCCTCGACAAGCTGCGCCGCGAGTACTCCGCCGCCGCACCGGCCGCCGCCTCCGCCCAGACCTTCACCGACTGGACCGCCGACGGCATCGGCACGCTCGAGGAGTCGACGACGACGGTCGTCGCCGGCCAGAGTGTCACCACCTTCCCGTCCCTCGCCCCGGTGCAGACCAAGAACGGTGAGCGCACGGTCCGCGCGATCAGCGTGAACTCCACCGCAAGCCGCGACGCCGGAGTGCGCAGCGCCGTCGTCGTCCTCCTGGAGCACGCGATCACGCCGCTGACCAAGAAGATCACCGCAGGCCTCGATCCGGCCCGCCGGCTCGCGCTGAGCCAGAACCCGTACACCCCCGCCGATCGACTCTTCTCCGACTGCACCCGTCGGGCGATCATCGACGCGGTCGACGCCGATCCCGCGACGCTGACGGTACGGACACCGGAGGAATTCGCGGCCCTGGCCGCGCGACTCTCACCGTCGATCCGTGCCGCGGCCCCCGACTACTTCGACGCTGCGCTGGCCGCGCTCGTCGAGCTGGCCCCATTGCGCCGCGAAATCGACTCGCACAGTGGACAACTCGCGGCCGACGATGTCGCCGATCAGCTCGCGCAACTGGTGTTCGACGGGTTCGTCGCAATGACGCCGCTCCCGTACCTGCAGTCGCTGGCCAGGTATCTGACCGCGGCGCGGCTCCGGCTCGAAGCGCTGCCCGCAGCCGCCGCGCGCGACAACACCGCGGTGGCGACGATCGACCGCGTGGTCGCTGTCTGGAACAGAAGGCTCGCACAGCTGCCGGCCGCCCGGCAGGACGCGCTCAACGACTACGCGCAGTGGCAGTTGGAAGAACTGCGCGTCAGCCTGTTCGCGCAGCAGTTGGGCACCCGCGGCCCGGTTTCCGAGAAGCGTGTGGTGAAGGCGATCGAAGCGTTCGCGTGAACGTCCGGTTCAGCTGACCGGCTCGGTGGCCGACCGCTCGTGACGCAGCAGGTCGATCTCGCGCTGGAAGTCGTCGGCGGACTCGAAGGACCGGTAGACCGACGCGAAGCGCAGGTA
>JASGFV010000211.1:0-6172 GCA_047605365.1 Gordonia sp. (in: high G+C Gram-positive bacteria) | reverse complement strand
CATCTCGCTCTGGCTGATCGGCAGCCCGTGGCGGTCGGCGTCCCACTCGGGATGCCCGGCCACCCGGGCCCGCACCGAGACGTGCATCACCCGCACCTTCAGGGACAGCTCGCGCGCTGTAGATCCCGGTGTCAGCACCGCGCCGGGGCTGCACACCTCCATCCACCAGCGCGTCGTCTCCAGGTACCGGTGCAGCGCACTATGCCCGGCGTAGCCGCCGGACAGCGACAGCGGCACCGCCAGCGAGCCCTCGGTGTAGGTGTCCATGGTTCCGGCGTTGCCGACCGCGCCGAGGCTGTATCCCCACCGCCTCCAGACGGCGGCGCCCTGCTCGATCAGCTCGGGCCGCACCCAGTCCGGGACGGTCTCGAACTCGTCGAACAGCCTGCGCATCGATTCGGGGGCGTCGGGCACGGCGTCGATCCCGAGGCGCAGCGCGTCGTCGAGCAGTTCGCGCGCCCGCTCGCCGCCCATCGGCCCGTGATAGGTCTCGGCGACGAATCGCTCGGCGACCGGATCGCCCGCGGTGTGCCCGGCGGCGAATGCGGCGACGACGTCGTCGTTCGGAAGCAGGCTCACTCCGGCGATCCGCCGGACACGGTCGTGCAGCGCGCGGTGCCGCGGCGAGACGGTCAGCTCCACGGTCGATGCCCCCTCACCAGGCCTCCGCCCTCACACGATTGGGACGGTTGCCAGAAAGTGTCTCATACGCGCGGGCGCCGATGTTGCCGGATCAACGCCTCCCATGCCATTCTTATTGGCACCTGTTTTCAGTAAGGAGAGACATGAAGGTCCGCAACTCCATCCGCTCGATGAAGAACCAGCCCGGCTCGCAGGTGGTCCGCCGCCGCGGCCGCGTGTACGTCATCAACAAGCTCAACCCCCGCTTCAAGACCCGGCAGGGCTGACCGCCGACTCCCGGCGCGCGGACTGTTCACGCCGGTAGCGTGGGCCGGGAGAGTCGGCAGTACGTCAGGAGCAGCATGGAAGCCACCATCATGGCCACGATCAGCCCGCGCGACCCCGGGACCTCGATCGACCGCTACATCACCCAGCTCGCAGGCCTGCATGAAGAAGGTTTCCGTCGCGTCTGGGTCAGCCAGATGCCGGGCGAGCCCGACGCCCTGACCGTGCTGGCCGTCGCCGGCCGTGAAGTGCCCGACCTCCAGTTCGGCACCTCCGTGCTGCCGATTCAGCCGCAGCACCCGATGGGCCTGGCCCAGCGCGCCCTGACCACCGACGCGATCATCGGCGGCCGCCTGACCCTCGGCCTCGGCCTCACCCACCAGGTGGTGTCCGAGGGCATGTGGGGCATCCCCTACAACCGTCAGATCCGGCGCGCCTCCGAATACCTCGACGGCCTGCTGCCGCTGCTCAACGGCGAGATGGCCGACGCGGGCGGCGAAATCTATACGACCCGCGGCGCGTTCACCATGACCGACGTCCCGCATCCGCCGGTGTACCTCGCCGCCCTCGGCCCCAAGATGCTCAAGCTGGCCGGCAGTCGCACCTCGGGCACCATCACCTGGATGACCGGCCCGCAGACGCTGGCCGGCCACATCGTGCCGTCGCTGCGCGCCGCCGCGGTCGACGCCGGGCGCGACGCCGACTCGGTCAAGGTGGTCGCCATGCTCCCGGTGGCCGTGACCGACGACGTCGACACCGCCCGCACCGCCGCCGGCAAGGCGTTCCGCAGGTACAACGACCTGCCGTCGTACCGCGCCATGCTCGACCGCGAGGGCTACGCCAAAGCCGAGGACGCCGCCATCATCGGCGACGAGCACGCCGTCGCCGAGCAGCTCGCCGCACTGGCCTCGATCGGCGTCGACGAGTTCGTCGGCATCCCGTTCAGCCGCGACGAGGACGTCGCCGCACGCACCCGGGCGCTACTGCGGACGGTCGACGGCGGAGCCTGAGCTTCCCGGTCTCAATACCTGATCCTGACGCGAACACCGCCCGGACGGCCGACGATCGTGGCATCGTCGTCGGCATGTCGGCAGAGCCCGATTCGTCGTCCGCCGCGGCCCGCACCGCCGTCGAGTCCGCCGAGGAGTACTTCCCGGAGGACTCGAACGAGTTCGGCCGGGGCGTGTCGTTCTTCGACGCCGTCTACGGCTTCGCCGCGACCCTGCTGATCGCCAACCTCGACGCGCCGCCCGCGGAGGCCTGGCGCGACTTCGACGCACTGCTCGACTCCGGCATCGTCGACCAGCTCCTCGGCTTCGTCTTGAGCTTCGCCGTCATCGCCCTGTTCTGGCGGGTCAACGTGCGGCTGACCAAGAACCTGCGGGCCATGGACGGCCCGACCATCAGCGCGAACCTGGTGGCCTCGGGCCTGGTGATCGTCATCCCGTTCACCACACAGGGCATCAGCGACCCCGCCTCCAACGGCTACGCCCTGCCCACCGCGCTGTACTCGCTGAACATCGCGCTTGCGGCACTGGCCCAAAGCGCCGTCGCCCTGATCGCCCGACGACGCGGCCTGGAGATCGATCCGCCCACCGGCCGCGCCAACGTCCTCGGCATCGTCGACGCCCTGCTCACTCCGGTGGTCTTCGGGCTGTCGATCCCGATCGCACTGACCCTCGGCCCGGCCGCCGCGCAGTGGTCGTGGGCGTTGCTGCTGGTACTGCTGCCGATCAGCCGAAAGCTGGCGTCGCAGCCCTGAGCGGGATCACTGCGTTTCGACGACCCGATCCGGATCCGCCGACCACTGCGAGTACGACCCCGGATACAGCGCGGCACGCACCCCGGCCACTTCCAGCGCCGCGATCTGATGCGCCGCGGTCACGCCCGAACCGCAGTACACGACGATGTCGCGGTCCGCGTCGACCGCACCGATTCCAGCGAAGCGGGCCCGCAGTTCGTCGCCCGTCTTGAACACGCCGGCGGCAGTGAGGTTCTCGGCCGTCGGCACGCTGATCGCCCCCGGGATGTGGCCGGGCCGCGGATCGATCGGCTCCACCTCGCCGCGGTACCGCTCACCGGCGCGGGCGTCGAGCAGCAGCGCATCGCCGTTGGCCACATCGTCGATCCCGACCGTCGGCATCGCACCGCCGTCGCAGTGGCCACCCGGCAGCACGACGTTGCCGGTGCGCGGCGTCGCGTCGCCCGATGAGATGCGCAGCCCGGCGTCGCGCCAGGCCTCGAGCCCGCCGTCGAGGATCGACACCTCGGTCAGGCCGCCCCAGCGCAGCAGCCACCACGCCCGCGCCGCGGAGAGTCCGCCGCAGTCGTCGTAGACGACGACGGGGACGCCGAAGTCGACGCCCCAGCGTCGTGCGGCAGCCTGCAGATCCTCCAGCGCAGGCAGCGGATGCCGGCCCTGGGCGGCCGACGGCGGCGCCGCGAGCTCGGACTCCAGGTCGACGTAGACCGCCCCCGGCAGATGCCCGTCGCGATAGTCCTGCGGGCCGCTGTCCGAACCGAGCTGCCAGCGCACGTCCAGCACCACCGGCGGCCGGTTCGACAGCATCGCGTCGACCAGTGCCTCCACCCCGATCAAGACCTCCGCCATGACGCCCGTCCTCTCGCCTCACCGTTCGTTCGAAGACCAGGCTAGGACACTGTCCCCCGAGCAGGTGACACAGCTCGCACGATCCATGAGACACTTTCCCCTCATGGGGACCGAACATGTTGCGGCGCAAGATGATCCGTTGCAGTCACGCTTCTTTGACGCCGCGATGCGGGTGCTCGCGCGGGACGGCTACGGCGGCTTCAAACAGTCCGCCGTCTGCGCCGAGACCGAGCTGACGACCGGCGCGTTCTACCACTCCTTCCGGAACTGGAACGAGTTCGAGACCTCGCTGATCACGCACTGGCGCGCCGGCGCCACCGCGTCGACCTCGAAGTGGGTCAGCTCGCTCCCCGAACCGTGCGCCCAGATCCGCGCGATGATCGACACCGCACTGGCCCTCCCGCACCGGACCGAGGCCGCCATCCGCATCTGGGCCACCCACGACGCCTACGTGCGACGCGAACTGCGCGCCGTCGACGCACAGCGCACAGATTCGGTCTCCGCCGTCCTCGTCGACCTCGGCGTGGACGCCGCGCACGCCCACCGCCTCGCCAAGACCGCCGTCCTGCTGATCACCGGGCACCAGTGCTCGATGTCGACGCGCGAACAACTCGCCTGGTCGCTGCGGCATCTGGCCGCCGCCGGGCAGCCGACCCGCACGGAGGCGGATGGCCGCGCGTGACCCGACGCTTCTCGACCTGACCGCGAGCAGCGCACACGCGACGACGACGAGGCCGCCGATCACCGTCGACCAGGTCAGCGGCTCGCCGAGCAGCAGCGCGGCCCAGCAGATCGTCATCACCGGCTGCGTCAGCTGGATCTGGCTGACCTGCGCCATCGGGCCGATCGCCAGCCCGCGGTACCAGGCGAAGAAGCCCAGGTACATCGACACCGCGCCGAGGTACGCGAAGGCCAGCCACTGCGTCGTCGACGCCTCCGGCGGATGCCGGTACACCGACAGCGCCGCCAGCGCGACCGTCACCGGAAGCGACACCACCAGCGCCCATGAGATGGTCTGCCACGCACCCAGTTCGCGGGCCAGCAGCCCGCCTTCGGCGTAGCCGACCGCGCCGGCGATCACCGCGCCGAACAGCAGCAGGTCGGCCCAGTGCAGGCCACCCAGCCCGCCGCCCTGCCGTACCGCGAAGCCGATCGCAGCGACGGCGCCCAGCAGTGCGGACACCCAGAACACCGGCCGCGGACGCTCGCGTGTGCGCAGCACCGCGGCGACGGCGGTCGCGGCCGGCAGCAGGGCGATGACCACCGCGCCGTGCGCAGCCGGGGCCTCGGTGAGCGCGTACGACGTCAGCAGCGGAAACCCGAAGACGACGCCGCCCGCGACCGCGGCGAGACGCCACCACTGCGAGCGGGACGGAATCTGGGCGCCGGCCGGGGTGCGACGACGAGTCGCCGCCAGCGCCACGGCGGCCAGCAGGCCCGCGACCACTGCGCGAGCGCAGCCGACGAACAGCGGCGACATCGCACCGTCGGCCACCGCCTCGCGGGTGAACGGCACCGTGAACGAGAAGGCGAAGACGCCGAGCAGTCCCCACAGCAATCCGCTGCGGACCGATAGCGGGGTCGACGCCGACAGAGTAGCGCTATCATTGTTATTCATATTTAACGATAGCACTGCTTGCGATCTACTGCAGCTGGCGCTCCATCGCCCGACCGATGGTCGCGGCCGCGTCCGGGAACCTCGACGCATCCGGCCCGGCGTAGTTCAGGCGCACGAACTTGCCGGCCCGCTCCGCCGGGAACCACTCGTCGCCGCCCGCGATGAGGACGCCGCCGGCCTCGCAGTCGCGCGTCAGCCGCTCCACGTCGATCGAATCCGGCAGCCGGACCCACAGGTTCAGCCCGCCGGCCGGCACCCGCTCGATCCGGGCGTCCGGCATCTGTGCGCGGACGCTCTCGACCAGCAGATCCCGGCGCTCCCGCAGCTGCCCGCGCAGCCGCCGCAGATGACTCCGCCACCCCGGCTGCAACACCACCTCGAGCGCCGCCGCCTGCAGCATCCCGCTGACGTACATCGACTCCGCTCCCAGATCGGCCAGCAGTCGCTCGCGCACCGGACCGCGCGCGATCACCGCGCCCACCCGGACCGACGCCGAGATGCTCTTGGTCAGCGACCGCACGTAGACGACGTGCCCGCCGTCGTCGTACGCGGCCAGCGGCAGCGAGTCGGCGTCGATCCCGAAGTCCCGCGCCCAGTCGTCCTCCACCAGGTACGCGCCGTGCTCGCGGATCACCGCGAGCACCTTCTCGCGCCGGGCCGTCGACCACTGCACTCCGGTCGGATTCGCGAAATTGGGCTGCGCGTAGAACATCCGCGCGCCCGACTCGGCGAAGGCCCGCGCCAGGTCGTCGGGGTCCGGCCCCTCGCCGTCGCCCGACACCGGCACCGCCCGCGCGCCCGCATGCTCGGCGGCCACGATCGCACCCCAGTACGTCGGCGACTCCATCACCACCGGCCGCCCGGGCCCGGCCAGCGACCGGAAGATCGCGCTCAGCCCGCTCTGCGTGCCCGGCACCACCAGCACCTCGCGCGACGACGGCGGCGTCACCCCCGACGGCGTCGACGACGCGAGCTCCCCCGCGAACCACGCCCGCAGATCCGGGGCGCCGGGCACCGGCGGGCGCAGCAGCGCGGCG
>JASGFV010000210.1:0-6243 GCA_047605365.1 Gordonia sp. (in: high G+C Gram-positive bacteria) | reverse complement strand
GTGTGACCCTGCGCTTCGGCTCCAAGGTGCCGAGCACCAGCATGGAGGTCCGCGACGTCAACATGGACTTCAGCTACGGCGACGCGTTCACGGTCAGCTCGCCGGAGGCCTACGAGCGATTGCTGCTCGACGTGATGCTGGGCGAGCCGTCGCTCTTCCCGGTCAACGAAGAGGTCGAGCTGAGCTGGGAGATTCTCGATCCGGTACTTAAGCGCTGGGCGCAGGAAGGCCGGCCGGAGACCTACGAGGCCGGGACCTGGGGACCTGCCTCCGCCGACGCCATGATGGAACGCACCGGCCGCGCCTGGCGCCGGCCGTGAGGAGAGCACACCGATGATCATCGATCTGCCCGACACCTCGACTGTCGACATCAGCAAGAAGCTCGTTCGCGTACGCAACTCCGGCGGCGAGGTGACCCTCGGCCGGGTGCTGACGCTGATCATCGACACCGAGGCCGACAGCGACATCGCCGAGGCCGTCGCCGCGTCCAACGAAGCCAGTCGTGAGCATCCGTGCCGCGTGATCGTCGTGGTACGCGAAGACCGTTCACTGCCGACCAAGCTCGACGCCCAGATCCGGGTCGGGGGCGACGCCGGGGCTTCCGAGGTGGTGGTCCTGCGGCTGTACGGCGAATTGGCCAGTCACCCGCACGCCGTCGTCACTCCGTTTCTGCTGCCAGACACGCCGGTGGTCACCTGGTGGCCGTCGAAGGCTCCGGATCGCCCGTCGACCGACCGGCTCGGAAAGCTGGCCAGCCGACGGATCACCGACGCTCGCAGCGTCGCCGCGGAGCGCGGCGCGTTCCTCGCTGCCAGACGAGTCGGGTACAGCCCCGGCGACACCGACCTCGCGTGGTCGGCGACCACCCCGTGGCGCGCCATGCTCGTCTCGGCCGTAGACCGGCCGCCGCACACCGAGATCGTCGCGGCCCAGGTCACCGGACCGGCCGACAGTCCCGGCGTCGACCTCTTCGCCGGCTGGCTGTCGCACGCGTTGAAGATGACGGTGACTCGCCGGGTCGGCCCGTGGGAGGTCGAACTGACCCGTACCGACGGACCGCTGGTGATGACGGTCGACGACGAAGGCGGTCTTCTGCGCAGTCCCGGCCACCCGGACGGCCGGGCGCCGTTCAAACGCCGGAACACTGCGGAGTGCCTCGCCGAAGAACTGCGCCGTCTGGACGCCGACGACGTGTACCGCGACGCGCTGGAGGGACTGTCCGGCGTCACCCACAAGGAGTGAGACGATGACGGATCTCGAGACGCTCGTCTTCGACGACGACGCCGAGCTGGTGGCGACCGCCGCCGCACGCTTCGCCGACACCGTGGCCTCGGCGCAGGCCGCGCGTGGCGTCGCCCGGGTGGCGCTGACCGGCGGAAGCAACGGCATCGCCCTGCTCGAGCGACTGCGAGATGTCGCCGGCATCGACTGGTCGGCTGTCGAATTCTATTGGGGCGACGAGCGTTTCGTGCCCGCCGACGATTCCGAGCGCAATGAGGGGCAGGCTCGTCGTGCGCTGCTCGATCATGTGCGGATCGACCCTTCGAAGGTCTACGCGATGGCTGCGTCCGACGGCGTCTTCGGCGACGACATCGACGCCGCGGCCGCCGCCTACACCGACGTGCTCGGTCCCGGTCTCCCGTTGGACCTGCACCTGCTGGGCATGGGCGGCGAAGGCCACATCAACTCGCTGTTTCCGCACACCCCGGCGACGGCCGAGGAGTGCGCGACGGTGGTCGCCGTCAACGACTCGCCGAAGCCTCCCCCGCGCCGCATCACCCTGACCTTCCCGGTGGTCAACCGCTCGCGCCAGGTCTGGTTCCTGGTCTCCGGCGAAGCGAAGGCCGAGGCCGTCGCCGCCGCCCACGCAGGCGCCTCCCGTGACGACTGGCCGTGTGCCGGCGCCCACGGCACCGAGGCCACCGTCTGGTTCCTCGACACCGCCGCAGCCTCCCGCCTCCCCTGACTCCTCGTCTGACGAGGAGATCCGGCGGCCAGTTCGGCATGGCGGTCGAGTAGCCGCCGACGAAGGAGGCAGCGTATCGAGACCCACCACCGAATGGCACTCCGACCGCGTCGAGACCGGCCCCGAACAGGAGGGTTCGACTCGCTGCGCTCGCTCAACCAACGAGACGGGGCATCGATGTCGCGAGCGCTCCGCTCTACAGATCCACCCGGAAGCTGTTCGAAAGTTTCTTCGAGATAGGTGTTGCACACACAACATAGTGTGCGTACACTTGAAGCATCGAACACAAGAACTAACCCAGAATCCCGGGGAGGTGACGACGATGACCGCACTCGTGAACATCGACGCCCTCACCCCGACCGAACTGCTGGACCTGCAGGAACGCATCGAAGACCGCCTCGGCCACCACACCACCCTCGGCCGTGAATCCGAAGACTCCCTGCTCGGCCTCGTCGAGACCCGGGAACGCTCGCGCCGCAAAGCCGAAGTGTTCAACGCCGCGTTGTATGTGGAGATCAACGACCGCGACGTGCACAAGCAGGCCGGCTACTGCTCCACTTACGCCCTCTACCAACAAGGCCTACGTCTGGGGACCGGGGAGACCCTCCGACCCAAGAACACCGCTGCCGCCATCGGCCGTCTCACCTCGATGACCGGCGACCCGCTTGAACCGCACTTGGAAGCCACTGAGGCCGCGGTGGCCGAAGGGGTGATCGGTCGTGAGCATGTGGCGGTGATCGCGCAGGTGATGGACAAGATTCCCGACCGTGTGGACCCGGAGAAGCGTGCCGCGGCCGAAGCCGACCTTGCCGAGGCGGCCCGGCACCTGTCCCCAGAAGACCTCGTCGTGATGGGCCGGCCTCACTCGGGGTGATGCTCGAACAGTGGGCCCAGCCAGGAATGAACAACCCTGCCGATCCGGACTCGCCTCACGGCGCCGCCGACCAGCCGGGCCTGGATCCGGCCGTCCTGGCTGCGGCAGCGGAGCGGGATGACCGCAGCATCGGGCAGCGTCAGCACGACGCCCTGCAAGCAGTCCTGAATCACGCGAACGCCGGTACCGGGCAGACGTCGGGGCGGATCGCTTCGCAGATCGTCATCACCGTCACCGCCGAAGACTTGGAACGCCAGTCCGGTGTCGCGTACACCGCGACCGGGGCTCGTCTGCCGGTGACTGGTCTGGTGAAGTTCGCCGCCGACACCATCCCTTACCTCGCCGTGTTCTCGAAGGCGAACGGGCAGGTGCTCCACCTCGGCCGCGGGAGCCGGTTCGCCTCGAAGGCGCAGCGTCTGGCATTGTTCGCCCGTGACCGCGGCTGCACCGCACCCGGCTGCACCGCCCCGTTCTCACGGACACAGATCCATCACACGCCCGATTGGCAGGACGGCGGCCCCACCGACGTCGACCACCTCGGCGGGGCCTGCGGCAAACACAACCGGTGGGCCGGCAAGCACCGCGGCCAGTGGGAATCGACCGTCCTCACCGACGGACCCAACGCCGGACGCGTCGGCTGGCGGCCCGCCGGACGAGACGGACCGTGGCAGGTCAACCCGATCCACCACCCGGACAAACTTCATCCCGGCGCACCACCGCCGGTGAACCACCGGATGAACGCGCCCACCGGCGACGACCCGGACAGACCCGTCCTACCACCGGGAACAGTGTTCGAAAGTCCCGTTGAAGAAGCGCTCTACCACCTCGTCTACGACCCCTACCCCGACCCGCCCGACGGACGAGACGCAGCCTGACCACCCACCCGTGGTCGGGCCTGCAGTCGTGCCCAATCACGGGTTCGACTGTCTACCGTAGGCTTCGACACGCTCAGCCGGCACGAGCAAGGAGCGCACCCGGCGGAAGTGCGAACCCGACCCTGGCTCCTCCGCGGAGAGTGGCCACCATGAACACGCGCAGTCAGTCTCGGCTTCCCGCCCGGGCGGACCAGCGCCCGTGCCGGTGCTCGATTCGGATCGGATAGTCGAAGCACTCGGACACAGACTCTGTGGTGAGCACCTCTTCCGCGGTCCCCAAAGCCACGATCCGTCCGTGCTTCACCAGCGCCGCGCGCGTCGTCGACTCCGGAAGCTCTTCCAGGTGGTGGGTCACCAGGACCGTGGCGAGTTCCGGTTCGGTGTGATGAAGCCGGTCGACGGTGTGCAGCAGTTGTTCGCGGGCCGCGACGTCGAGCCCGGTGGACGGCTCGTCGAGCAGCAGCACCGGCGGCTGCGGCAACAGTGCTCTGGCGATCAGCGCCCGGCCGCGTTCACCCTGCGACATCGTCGGCCACGTGGCGTCGCGCAGCCCGCCCAGCCCGAGCGACTCGATCAACTCGTCGGCACGCGCCGCGGTCTCGGCCTCCGGCTCCCAGCGCATCATCCGGTCTACGGTGCCGGTCGCTCCGGTGAGCACGACGTCACGCACCGACAGCGGCGACTGCAGATCGTGCCGCGGGTTCACGTGACCGATCGATTCGCGCAGTCGCCGGATCTCGACGTGGCCGAGTTCCTCCCCGAGGATCCGGACACTCCCCCGCGTCGGATGTTGCACCGCTCCGGCGAGGCTGAGGATGCTGCTCTTGCCCGCGCCGTTGGGCCCGATCAGCGCCCAATGCTCGCCCGCTCGGATCGTCAGATCCACGTCCGACAAGATCGCCTTGCCGCCGCGCACCAGGTCGACGCCGTCGAGCTCCAAAACCACGCCCGCGCTCATGCCCGGACCTCGACATACGAAGAAGCGCCTGAAACGTCGACGTTTTCAGCGACCGGCCGCCTGTCGCGCAAGACGAACGACAATGCGAATCCGACAGCGATCAGCGCACCGATGATCATGAACACCGATCGTATGCCGTCGCCGTCCGCCACCCAGCCCAGCACCGGACTGACCAGGCCGCCCAGGGACAACGTGAGCCCGAGGGTCACCCCGCTGGCCAGTCCGATCCGGTTCGGGAGGTAGTCGTGCGACAGGGTGATCTGACCCGCGAAGGGCAAGAAGAGGCACAGCCCCAGCGCAGCCGTCGCGCCGATCACCACCGCGGTGCTCGACGCCATGACGATCACCGCCACCGGCGCCGCCGACAGCAGGTAACCGGTCCGCAACACCCGCAGCCGGCCCCATCGGTCCGCCAGCGCACCGCTGCAGAGCGTGCCGATCGCACCGGCGGCCGGGAACACGGTCAACGCGATCGACGCGTCGCCGGGCTGGGCGCCGAATCGCTCGATCGAGTACAGCGCGACGAAGCCCGAGGTGCCGACGTAGGTCACCGACCAGGTCGACAGGACCAGCGTCAGCCATCCGAAGGCGGCCCAATCGTCGGCCGCAGGGACGCGCGCCGAAGCGCGGGCGGCGATGTGCTGCGCGACGTGCGACGACCCGCGCCTCCGGACGGCCAGGTACAGCGCCGAGAAGACGACGGCGGGCGCGAGCAGGACCAGCGTCCCGTTCAGCCCGAACCAGCCGACCACCAGCACGACCGCCGCGGGCGCCAGCGCCACGCCGACATTGCCTCCGAGGGAGAACAGGCTCATCGACCCCGACATACCGCCGCCGATCTCCCGCGCGTCCATCGTGGCCGCCGGGTGGTACGCGGCAACACCGACTCCGGACAGCGCAACGACGATCCACACCGCCGCGTACGAGTGCACGACGACGCCGGACAACGCGACGCCGATGCCTGCGGCCATCAGCCCGGCCAGACTCATCCACCACAGGCGGTAGCGGTCGCCGAGGAACCCGAACAACGGCTGCGCGATGCTCGACAACGCCGTCGCCGCAAGCGTCAGTCCCGCCGCGGCGGCGTAGCTGTAACCGGCGTGAAGCACGAAGAACGGGAGAAGCGCCGCCACGGCACCGGTGTAGAAATCGCTGGCGGCGTGTGTCGCTGTCAGTGCCCACAGTGTCTTCGTTCTCATAGCTCCTCGACTTCCGAGTGTGTTTCACCGTCCCGGTGGGACTGGTCGAGTACACTACTCCTCAGACAAGTTGAGAGGTAAAGTCAATTAACCAGGTAAGACGAACACCATTAGCGGAACAAGCCGCATCTCTGCTGGCAGAGCGAATCAAAGGCGGCGAATGGTCGCTGGGCGCCAAGCTGCCCGGTGAGACGACCCTCGCTCCCCAATTGGGCGTCGGCAGGTCCACCGTGCGCGAAGCGGTCCGCCTCCTGGCGGGCAAAGGCATGCTGGAGACCCGCCAGGGCGCGGGCGTCTTCGTGACCGCACTCGACGTCGAGGAGGACTGGGACACCGTCCTTCAGCGAGCCGACATCGCCTCGGTCATCGAG
>JASGFV010000209.1:0-6299 GCA_047605365.1 Gordonia sp. (in: high G+C Gram-positive bacteria) | reverse complement strand
GTCACGCGCGATGGCGCCGGCCAGTTCGCCGCCGCCCCCGGTGCGCGGCCGGGTGGTGGCGACCACCGCGCACGACCGCCCGGCGAGGCCGTGCGTCAGCAGCCGCAAGGTCGCCAGGGTCCCGTCGTCGGCCCACTGCAGGTCGTCGATCACCAGGAGCAGCGGCGTCTGCGCGGCTGCGATCAGCACCTCGTCGGCCACCCGCTGGTAGAAGCGGAAACGTGCGAGCTCCGAACGGTCGCCGACGTCCCCGTCGTCGGTGAGGAGCCGCAGCGGACTCGCCTCCGGTCCGGTCGCCCCGGTCGTGCGCCCCAGTTGGTCCAGGATCTGCTCCCACACCCACAGGGGCGGAGTGCCTGCGCCGAAGAGCGCGCGGGCCCAGAGCACCGTGACGCCGTCGCGCCGCGCCGTATCGGCGGCGTACTGTGCCAGTCGCGTCTTGCCGATGCCCGGTTCGCCGTCGATCACGACGGTGCGTCCGCGCGCGGCGAGGACGTCGGCGACAACGCGGTCCAGTTCGGCGAGCTCGGCGGAGCGGCCGACGGGACGGGTGATCGGCGGGTCGGCCAGGGATGCGGCGACGGGCGCGGCGGGAGCCGGCGACGGCGCTTCGCGGGGTTCGGGATCGTCCGGCGGACCGCCCGATTCGAGGATCTCCCGATGCAGCGCGCGCATGCGTTCGCTCGGGTCGACGCCCAGTTCGTCACGCATCAGCCGACGGAACTCGTCGTAGGTCGCGAGCGCGGCGGCGGTGTGCCCGTCGGCGTGTTCGGCGCGGACTCTGAGGCGCCAGTAGGTCTCGTTGAGAGCGTCGCGGGCGATCAGCTCGCGTGCACGACGCAACGCCTCGGCGGGCCTCCCGGTGGCGAGCAGAGCGCGGGCGCCCAGTTCCCGGGCGCGTTGTTCGAGCCGTTCGAGGCGCTTGGTCTCGTGGTCGAGGTCGTCGCAGTCCAGAGCGCCGCCGAACGGTTCGCCGCGCCACAGGGACAGTGCTTCCGAGGCAGCCGCGAGGGTCTGCTCCCACTGCTGCGAACCTGCGTGCTCGTCCGCGGCGTCGACGAGGCCGGTGAACACTTGCGCGTCGATCGCGCCGACGGGCGCCAGCAGCGTGTAGCCGGGCGCGCGGGCGGCGATCCGCATCGACATCGGCTCGAGCTGGCCCCGGAGCCGCGAGATGTAGGCGTACAGCGAGGTGCGCCCGGACGCCGGCAGGTCGTCGCCCCAGAGCTGTTGCATCATCCGGTCGACGGAGACCACCCGGCCGGGCTCCATGGCGAGCAGCGAGAGCAGCGTCGTCGCACGTCCGGCTTGCGGAGCGGTGCCGCGTCCGGAGGTGTCGAATTCGACCGCGCCGAGCACGCGGAGACCGATGCCGGACCCGTGGGCGTCAGGCACGTCGGACCGACCTTGCGCGTCGTGCACCGGCGCAAGGCCGAGCGTGCAAGAGGCCAGCAAGTGTCTGCGGGCAGAACTGAGTCGTGGCGGTTCGGCCATGCTCCCCGAGACGAAAGAGCTTTCCCATGACGACAGATTACGACAACGCCGCCGTCGGCTGGCATCTCCAGACCGCGGGCGTCGAGACGGTGCTCGGCCCCGGCGACGCGGACTTCGACGCGGTGCTGATCGGCTTCAACGTGCACATTCGGCACCGGCCCGATGCGGTCGTCGTCGCGCGCAACGAGGACGACGTGGTGCGCACGGTCCGGACCGCGGCGGTGCTCGGCACGACGGTCACCGCGATCGGCCACGGCCACGGCTTCACCGCCGGAGTGCAGGGCGGCGTCGCGATCGTCACCGAGGGGCTGGCCGGGGTCGAGGTGGACCGGGACGCGCGGACCGCCACGATCGGCGCCGGCACCAGCTGGGACGGGGTCCTCGACGCGGCGACGCCGCTGGGCCTGGCCCCGCTCTGCGGATCCGCACCGGGCGTCGGCGTGGTCGGCTACCTGCTCGGCGGCGGTCTGAGCCCGATCTCCCGCACCTTCGGCTACGCGGCCGACCATGTGCGGTCGTTCCGGGTGGTGACCGGGACCGGGGACCTGGTCATCGCTTCGCCCGAGGAGAACCCCGATCTGTTCTGGGCGCTGCGCGGCGGCAAGGGCGGTCTCGGCGTGGTCACCGAAGTCACCATCGACCTGTTCCCGCTGCCGATCGTGCAGGCGGGCGGATTCTTCTTCGACGGCAGCGACGCCGCGGCAGTCGTGCACGCCTTCGCCGAGTGGGCGCGGGTGCTGCCCGAGAGCGTCTCCACGTCGTTGGCCCTGCTCCGGCTGCCCCCGCTGCCGGAGGTCCCCGAACCGATCCGCGGTCGCACGGTGGTCCACGTGCGCGTCGCGGTGGTGGGCGACGCCGAGGCCGCCGAGGAGGCGGTCGCGCCGATTCGCGCCGCGGCCGAGCCGGTGATGGAGATGTTCGGGGCCATGCCGTTCAGCGAGATCGGCATGGTTCACAACGATCCGGATCAGCCGATGCCCGTCGTCGAAGGCGGCAGGCTGCTGCGCACCTTCGACCGGGACACCGTCGACGCGCTGCTTGCGGTGGCCGGACCCGAGCGGCAGGTCCCGCTCGCGGCAGTCGAGATCCGCGTGCTCGGAGGCGCTCTGTCGCGCCCGCCGACCGTCCCGAACGCCGTGGGCGGCCGGGACGCCGGGTACTCGCTGCATGTGGTCGGCGCGCCGGTCCCGGAACTGCTGGATTCGGTGGTGCCCGCCGTGATCGACGGGGTGTTCGCCGCGGTGGAGCCGTGGTCCACAGGATCCTCGCAGGTCAACTTCTTCGGGCGCGCCAACGATCCGGAGTCGCTCGCGGCGTGCTGGCCGTCCGGGATCGCTGAGCGTCTGGGCCGGATCCGGGACGCCTACGATCCGCGCGGGGTGTTTCCGTACGCCGGTCACAGCGTGCGCGACTAGCGGGTCGAGGCCCGGCGCGGACCCGCCGCGTCGGGCCCTAGGTCCGTCGAGGTCACGCGATCTGGGGCCGTACCGCCCGAATCGTGCTCGGTGACGATATGTTGGTGAGGTGACCTCACAACCGCATGTGCTCGGAATCGTGCTAGCCGGCGGCGAAGGCAAGCGCCTGTTCCCGCTGACGAAGGATCGCGCCAAGCCGGCGGTGCCTTTCGCCAGTTCTTACCGGCTGATCGACTTCGTACTGTCGAACCTGGTCAACGGCGGATACGAGCGGATCTGCGTGCTGACCCAGTACAAGTCGCATTCGCTGGACCGGCACATCTCGCAGACCTGGTGGTCGTCGGGCTTCCACGGCGAGTTCATCACCCCGGTCCCGGCGCAGCAGCGTCTCGGGCCGCGCTGGTACACCGGCAGCGCTGACGCGATCTACCAGTCGATGAATTTGATCGACGACGAGAACCCCGAGTACATCGTCGTCTTCGGCGCCGATCACGTGTATCGCATGGATCCGTCGCAGATGGTCCAGCGGCACATCGAGGCCGGTGCCGCGGTCACGGTCGCGGGAATCCGCGTCGCCCGTTCGGAGGCGCGCGCCTTCGGCTGCATCGACTCCGACGAGGACGGCAGGATCACCGCGTTCGTGGAGAAGCCGGCGGACCCGCCGGGCACCCCGGACGACCCGGACGTCACGTATGCGTCGATGGGCAACTACGTGTTCAGCACGCAGGCGCTGATCGACATCCTGCGCGAGGACGCCGCCGACTCGGACTCCGATCACGACATGGGCGGCGACATCATTCCGGCGTTCGTCCGGCGCGGTGAGGCGTACGTCTACGACTTCAACGACAACGTGGTGCCCGGAGCCACCGAGCATGATCGCGGCTATTGGCGCGACGTCGGCACCCTCGACGCCTTCTACGACGCCCACATGGACCTGGTGTCGGAGAGTCCGGCGTTCAACCTCTACAACTCGCGCTGGCCCATTCGCGGCGAGACCAGCCACCTGCCGCCCGCCAAGTTCATCAAGGGCGGCTCGGCCAACGACTCGATGGTCGGCGCCGGCTGCATCGTCTCTGGCGCGACGGTCCACAATTCGGTGCTGGGCACCGGCGTGGTGATCGAAGAGGGTGCGGTCGTGCAGGGCAGCATCCTGATGCCGGGCGTCCGGATCGGCCGAAACGCCGTGGTGCGCAACGCGATCCTCGACAAGAACGTCCGCATCAGCGAAGGCGGCCAGATCGGCGTCGACCTCGACGGCGACCGCGAGAAGTTCACGGTCAGCATTGGTGGCGTGGTCTGCGTGGCCAAGAACGTCGTCGTCTGACCGATCTGCGGCGCGCTGCACCGGGCCTGGGCCGTATCGAGATCAGGCGCGCTGGGCCGGCAGCAGGCGCTGGGCGGTGAGGGCTTTGCGGCCGTAGGCGATCAGTGGTCGGAGGGTGTCGAAGTCGGCGTTCTCCGGGAGCGCGTCGACGGGCCACCAGGCGAGGTCGTCGGACTCGTCGCTGCGCACCGGGGCGGGGCGACCGCCGTCGACGTCGGGCACCACTGCGGCGTAGCGGACGTCCAGGTGGCGGGTCGGCACGCCGAGCGAGCAGGTGATCGGATGCGTGTGCAGGTGCACGGGCGACGCCGAGAGCTCCAGCGTGGACAGTCCTGACTCCTCGACGCCCTCGCGGCGGGCGGCGGCCGCCAGGTCGGCGTCCGCCGGTTCGCAGTGGCCGCCGAGCTGCACCCATTTGCCGACGCGCGGATGCAGGGTCAGCAGGACGTGGGTGCCGGACGCGTCGAAGAGGATCACCGAGGCGGTGAAATGTCCCGGGACGCAGGCGCGTTCGGCGGGGTTGGGGACGGCGTCGGCGAATGCCAGGTAGGTGTGCCGCAGGGCGTCCTGCTCGGCGTCGGGGGCGGTCCAGCGGCTCAGCTCGCCGATGGTCGCATCGGTGTTCACAGTTCGAGCACCAGTCCTTCGATGTCGGCGGCCGCGCGCAGGGCGGGCTCGCTCTCCGGGTAGCCGACGGCGACGGCGCCGAGGGGCGCCCATGACGGATCGAGGGCGAGTACCGAGCGCACGGTGTCGGCGGCGAAGATCGTCGAACCGACCCAGCAACTGCCGACTCCGCGCACCGACAGGCCGACCAGCAGACCGGCCACGGCCGCCCCGCCGGCCACGGTGAACATCGTGTTCTCGCACGCATTGCGTCGGTCGTCGGGGTAGACGTGCATGCCGTCGCCGGTCATCACCGGAATCACCAGTTCCGGTGCTTCGTACAGGATCTGGCCGCGGGCGATGCGCTTGTCGGCCGACTCCGGGGTCTTGCCGTCGGCGTCCAGGTCGGTGCGCCACGCGGCGGTCATCGCGTCGAGCAACGCACGACGCCGCACCCGATCGCGGAGCCACAGGAACTTGACCGGATGCGTGTGGTGCGGGGCGGGGGCGGTCAGCGCGTCGGCGAACGCCGCGCGCATCACGTCGTCGGGGACGGGCGCGTCGTCGAACCGCCGGACCGAGCGACGTGTCAGCAATGCCTCCCGGCGGCCCTGCGCGACGGCGAACTCGACGCCGAGCGAGAAGAGGTCGTCCTCGATGTCGCGCACCAGATCTCGGGCGGTGCTGCCGTCGTCGACCGGCGACAGTCCGCGCACGACGGCCACGGGCACGCCGTCGAGTTTGCCCTTCACCAGATCGGCGGCGGCGGCGATCTCGTCGGCGACGGCGATGTCGGTCACCGCCAGGGTGTTGCCGTACGCGTCGTCGACGCCGTCGTAGGCATGGCTGACGGCCACGCCTGAGGCTCCGATGGCCACGTCGGTCTGTCCGGTTCGCCAGGCGCGTCCCATGGTGTCGGTGACGATCACAGCCACCTCGCGTCCTGTGGCGGTCAGCGCGGCGCGCAGCCGGGCGGCGCTGGCGTCCGGGTCGACGGGCAGCAGGGCGAGCCGGTCGGTGGCGACGTTGGAGCCGTCGACGCCGGCCGCGGCCTGCACCAGCCCGTTGCGGTTGACGGTGATCAGCGTGCGGCCGCGCTGGGCCACGACGCGAACAGTCTCGTCGTCGATCAGCTTGCGGCGCAGGGTGTCTCGCTCGTCAGGATCGGTCGGGGCGTCGACCATCCGGCCCTCGGTCTTGGAGAAGATCTTGCTGGTGACCACCAGCACGTCGCCGTCGGCGATCCACGGTGCGGCGGTCAGGATCTCGGCGGCGACGTCGGAGTCCTCGGTGAATTCGCCGAGGCCGAGGACCGGTAGGATGGTCAGGCCGCCGGCGGCCCGGTGGTCGCCACGCGGCCGGCCGGGAGCGGTCACGGCGTCTCCACTCCGACCAGCGCGCACGCGGCGCGGACCATCTGCGCGGTCGCCTGCGGATCGGTCATCAGCAGGGGAGCGGAC
>JASGFV010000208.1:0-6306 GCA_047605365.1 Gordonia sp. (in: high G+C Gram-positive bacteria) | reverse complement strand
GCGGCATCGCCACCCCGGCCGACGCCGCGATGATGATGCAGCTGGGCGCCGAGGGCGTGTTCGTCGGCTCGGGCATCTTCAAATCGGGCAACCCGGCTCAACGCGCCGCCGCGATCGTCAAGGCCACCACCTTCCACGACGACCCCGACGTGCTCGCGCAGGTCTCCCGCGGTCTCGGCGAGGCGATGGTCGGCATCAACGTCGACGACATCCCGCAGCCGCACCGCCTGGCTGAGCGCGGCTGGTGATCTGACACCGCACCCCGGACCTTTCGGGCCCGCCGAGAAGAGATTCTCGGCGGGCCCGAGTCGTCTCCGGGGCCGCGACGGTCGCGAAACCGGCGTATCCGGCCCGGTCGCGACCGGCGGTCCACATCGATCAGATGGCGTATTCTCCGACACCGAGTGCGAACTCGGCGACCGTGCTGGACTAATGTGACCACCGTGGTCGGTGGACCACGAGCGTTCGGTGCGTCGTGCGATCGCGTGAGGACTTCGCCGCCCCGCGGCCCTGACGCGACCAGACGGAATCGGAGCGCGGTGGACACCCCACAGACAGGCGATGAAGGGACACACATGGCAGAGCTGACGATTCAGCGCGATACCGCACTCGTCGGAGTCGACGAGGTGGACGGACTCCAGATCGCGTGGTCGGTGACCTGCCATGTCGGCCGGATTCGCGACACCAACGAGGACGCTGCGCTGGTCGCCCCGGGTCGCTACCTGCTGGCCGACGGCATGGGCGGGCACGACAGTGGGGAACTGGCAAGCGAGGCCGCCCTGCTCACGCTCGCGGACGTCCCGGTGGGCGGTTCGCTGACCCAGACCCGTGAGGCGCTGGCCGAACTGCTGAACACCGCGCAGGACCGCATCGGCGAGCTCGGCCCGGATTCGGCGCGCCGCGCAGGCACCACGGCCACCGGCGTCGTGCTGGCCGCCGACGACGATCAGCCCCACTGGGTGGCGTTCAACATCGGCGACTCGCGCACCTACCTGTTCTCGGCCGGCGAGCTGACCCAGGTCAGCGTCGACCACTCGCAGGTTCAGGAGATGGTCGACGGCGGGTTCCTCACCCCGGCGCAGGCCCGCGTCGATCCGCGGCGCAACGTCATCACCCGCGCGCTCGGCGCCGGGATGACCGTGCCCGAGGCCGACTACTTCGCCTTCGGCGTCAAGCCCGGCGACATCGTGTTGCTCTGCTCGGACGGCCTGAACGGCGAGCTGACCGACGACGAGATCGAGCTGATCCTCACCGAGTCCGACGACTTGGAGATCGCTACCGCAGCACTGGTCGAGGCTGCCCTCGAATGCGGTGCGCACGACAATGTGACGGTCGTGGCGGTCGGCGTCGTCGACGCCTGATCGGTGCCGCCACGTGACTTCTCCCTCCACCACCTTCGTCGAGTACTGCGGCGAACGATTTCCGGTCGAGCCCGGCACGCCCTTCTACATCGGGCGTGAGGCGACGCTGACCGTCGACAACAATCCGTACCTGCACCGGCGTTTCCTCGGCCTCCACGACGAGAACGGCCTGTGGTGGCTGTCGAACCTCGGAAACCGCCTCTCGGCGACGGTGACGTCGGCCGATCAGGGCTTCACCGCGACGCTGGGCCCCGGCGCACGCGTGCCGCTGGTGTTCGGGCGCACCAGCGTGGTGTTCTCGGCCGGGCCGACGACCTACGAACTCGATGTTCACGCCGGTGCGCCGGTGCAGCCGCCGTCGCCCACCGTCCAGACTCTGGTCGGCGACACCACTCGCGGCGTCCCCAAGTTCACCGAGAGCCAGCGGCTGGCGATGCTGGTGCTGGCCGAGGCCATCCTCAAGCGCGACGGAACCGGCGCCAGCGCCATCCCGACGTCGGCTCAGGCAGCCGCCCGGCTGGGATGGTCGCTGACCAAGTTCAACCGCAAGCTGGACAACGTCTGCGACAAGCTCGACATGATCGGCGTGCCCGGAATGCGGGCCGGCGGCGGCAAGCTGGCGACCAATCGCCGGCTGAGGCTGGTTGAGTATGCGCTGAGCAGTCGTGTCATCTCGCGCGCCGACCTTCCCTTGCTCGACGAGGAATTCGCGCGTGGGCAGGCGGGGGAAAACTAGCTCTGAACTGCGGCGATACCATGGGTAGTTCTCCCCATCGCCACCGCGGGGAATCGGTCATAAGTTCTTCTCAGACAAGGCGAACGGACACCAGGAAGTCCGGGGCCGAGCCAGAGAAGGGACACCTCCAATGACCGTCACCGCTTTCCGCACCTCGCAGCCCGTCAACCCGGCCTTCGCCACTCCCGGATCCCGGATGGCAGGCCGCGGCGTCGCCGCCGAGCAGCGTCGCCGCGAGGCGCTCGCCCGGCTCAGCGCACGGGTCATGCCGCTGCCCGGCCAGCCGCTCTACGCGGCCCCGCCGGCCGCCCGCAACGCCGTCGCCGAGCCGGCCGCGCCGGAACTGCCGCGCCCGAACCTGACCGACCGCGAGGTCGAGGTCCTGCGCCGCTGGCTGATGCTCGACTCCAAGCCGGCCGTCGCCGAGGACCTGTTCATCTCGCTGGGCACGGTCAACACCCACCTGACCCGCATCCGGGCCAAGTACGCCCAGGTGGGCCGCCCGGCGTCGACCAAGGCGGCTCTCGTCGCCCGCGCCATTCAGGACGAACTGGTCGACATCGACGAGCTGTGAGGCTCGTCGGCCGGGGGACGTCAGCCGTGCGCGAGCATCGGGACGTCGAGACTGGCCGCGGGGACGCCGAAGGCGTCCACCAGGTTCCCGGCGATCGGCCGAAGCCGCCCGCACAGCTCGTTGACGCCGCGGCGAATGGCCTTCGCGCGCTCGACGCTGACGTGCCGGTGCATGAGGAACCAGCTGAGATCCTCCTCGAGGACCGAGTACACGTACAGATCCCGCACCAGGTTCAGCGTGTCTTTGACGGGGGACTCGTCGAGTTCGCCCACCGCCTCGACCATCGCCTCCAGGACGATCCGCTCGATGTGCGCTGCGCCCGCCTTGATCAGGTGGTCCTGGGTCTCGGTGAACACCGCCAGCGTGTCGACGTCGTCGTCCTTGGCGCGACGCAGCCGCGCGGCCGCGGTGCGGACCAGGTGGTCTTCCCGGTTTCGTAGCAGACGAAGCTGGGTTCCCGGGTGCGTGAGATCGCTGTCGGACGGGTCTTCGCCGGAATCGTCGAGCACCGTCTGCACCACCTGTCGGGCCGCTGTCTTCTCCAGCGCGACGTCGGTGGCCATCCCGGCGATGAACTTCACCCAGCCCACGGCGTCGAGATGGCGGACGTCGTCGGCGTACGAGGTGAGCAACTGCTTGGCGGCGAGCTGGGTCAGCACCGTGTTGTCGCCCTCGAAGGTGGTGAACACGTCGATGTCGCCGCGCAGCAGGGGCAGCAGGTTCTCCGACAGGTAGCCTGCGCCGCCGCAGGCCTCCCGGGCCTCGCTGATCGACCGTGACGCCAGATCGGTGTGCCCGGCCTTGATGGCCGCGGCTTTGGCCTCCAGCCGGCGCACGACGCCGGGATCGAGGTCGTCAGCGGTCTGCGACTGCACCTCGTGCAGTTCGGCGGTCAGCTCGTTCTGCGCCAGCGCGAACGCATAGGCGCGCGCCACCAGCGGCAGCAGCCGGCGCTGATGGGCCCGGTAGTCCAGCAGGAGCAGTTCGTCGTCGCCGCCGGGCGCGTCGAACTGCCGGCGGACCAGGGCGTACTTGACGGCGAGGGCCAGCCCGTAGCGACCGGCCGCACCGGCGGCCGCCCCCACCGTGACGCGGCCGCGGATCAGGGTGCCCAGCATCGTGAAGAAGCGCCGGTTGTCGGACTCGATCGGACTGCTGTAGGCGCCGTCGGCGGCGATGTCGGCGTATTTGTTCAGCAGATTCTCCCGCGGGACGCGCACGTGATCGAAGACGATCCGGCCGTTGTCCACGCCCGGCAGTCCGCCCTTGTAGCCGCAGTCCGAGGTGGTGACGCCGGGCAGATCGTCGCCGTTCTCATCGCGGATCGGCACCACGAAGCAGTGCACGCCCCGGCTCTCCGGCTCGTCGCCGGGTGCGGCGGTCACCAGCTGCGCGAAGACCGCGGCGTACCGCGCATGCAGGGCGGCGCCGCCGATGTAGTCCTTGCGGGAGCCCGGGGTGGGCGAGTGGATCTCGAACTCGCCGGTCTCGCGCAGATAGGTGGCGGTGGTCTCCAGCGCCTGGACGTTGGAACCGTGGCCGGTCTCGGTCATCGCGAAGCAGCCGACGATCGACAGGTCGATGGTGCCGGGCAGGTACGTCTCGTGGTGGTGGGAGGTGCCCAGGTTCTCCACGGCCCCGCCCCACAGGCCCCACTGCACGCCGGCCTTCACCATCAGCGACAGGTCGCCGTAGCCCAGGGTCTCGATCGCTGTGACGGCGGCGCCGACGTCGCCGGTTCCGCCGTGCTCGACGCTGAAGCCCTGAGCCGGGAAGCCCAGCGGAACCATCGCGGCCATCTGGTCGAAGACCCGGGCCCGGTAGTCCTCGAGCGACAGGCCGGTCTGGGGGACCAGCTCGTCGGCGTCGATGTGACTGCGAACCTCGTCTCGGGTCTCGGCCCAACGGCCGCCGAGAAGCTGAGCAAGTCCGGCAGTCAGGTCCGAGTTCATGATTCAGACACTACCGGCCCTGACCGGACCGGGGCCGTGGTGCGATAATCGGTGGGTGGCAAGCATTCAGGACATCCTCGCCGTCGAGCGGATCGACAAAGACATCTATCGCGGCGGCGCCTTCGCGAGCGTTCTGAGGCGTACGTTCGGTGGTCAGGTCGCCGGTCAGGCGCTGGTGTCCGCGACGCGTACGGTCGACCCGGACTTTCACGTGCATTCCTTGCACGGCTACTTTTTGCGGCCGGGCAATCCAGACGAGCCCGCGGTGTTCCTGGTCGACCGCATCCGCGATGGACGCAGTTTCGTCACCCGGCGAGTGACCGGTGTGCAGAACGGCGAGGCGATCTTCTCCATGTCGGCGTCGTTCCAACGCATCGGCGATCAGGGGTACGAGCACGCCGACGCCATGCCGCCGGTGGTGGACCCCGAGGACCTGTCCGACAGGCTCGACGCCGCGCCCGCAGGCGAACGTTCCCTGTTCCAGGAGTGGGAGAAGTTCGACGTGCGCTTCGTGCCGCGCGAGCAACTGGTCACCAATCCGCTGCAGGCGGCGCAGCAGCGGGTCTGGTTCCGCTACCGCGATCGGCTGCCCGACGACCAGATTCTGCACGTGTGCACTCTGGCGTACATGAGCGACATGACGCTGCTCGGCTCTTCGAAGGTGATTCATCCGGACGTGAAGTCGCAGACGGCGTCGCTCGACCACGCGATGTGGTTCTTGGAGCCGTTCCGCGCCGACGATTGGCTGCTGTACGACCAGAACTCGCCCTGGGCGGGGTCGGCGCGCGCACTGACCCAGGGGCGCATCTTCACCCGCGACGGCCGGCTGGTGGCTGTGGTGACCCAGGAGGGCCTGGCGCGCACCGGCGTGCCGGACTCGGTCGCCACCTACACGAAGCCGCAGTCGTGACGGCCGTCGTCGGCGTCCTCGCACTGCAGGGCGACGTCCGCGAGCACACAGATGCGCTCGCGGCGTGCGGCGTCGCAGCGGTCGCAGTGCGCCGCGAACGGGAGCTGAAGGCCGTCGACGGGCTGATCGTCCCGGGCGGGGAGTCGACGACGATGAGCAAGCTGCTCGACGTCTTCGACCTGTACGACCCGCTGGCGGCCCGCCTGCGCGAGGGGATGCCGGCCTACGGGTCGTGCGCCGGAATGATTCTGCTCGCGTCGAAGATCCTCGACACGCGCAGCGACGCCACGCACCTCGACGCGCTCGACGTGACCGTGCGACGCAACGCCTTCGGCCGGCAGGTCGAGTCGTTCGAGACCGACCTGGACTTCGCCGGTGTCACCGACGTCGACGGCGCCGACCCGCTGCGCGCGGTGTTCATCCGGGCGCCGTGGGTCGAGGAGGTCGGCGACGGCGTCGAGGTGCTGGCGCGGGTGCCCGACGGTCCGGCCGCCGGCCGCGTGGTCGCGGTGCGTCAGGGCAACGTGCTGGCGACGTCGTTCCATCCGGAAGTGACCGGCGACGTGCGGGTGCACCAGTACTTCGTCGACATGGTCACCGATGTGGCGAACTAGCAGCAGACAGGTCCTGTCGGCGTCCGCGGCGCCTGACGGGGACGTAGAGTAATGCGGACGAGAAAGCTAGAAGGGACACCATGAGCGGGCATTCCAAATGGGCCACTACCAAGCACAAGAAGGCCGTCATCGACGCCAAGCGCGGCAAGATGTTCGCCA
>JASGFV010000207.1:0-6356 GCA_047605365.1 Gordonia sp. (in: high G+C Gram-positive bacteria) | reverse complement strand
CGTGGGGCGTCCGCCCCAGAACTGTCGAATCGAAGGGCCTGATCCCCTTCGATTCGACAGTTCCCGCGTCGATGACGATCACACCGTCTTGACGGTGCCTCCGTCGATGACGAGGTCGGCACCCACGATGCTCGCGGCGACCGGCGAAGCGAGAAACGCGATGAACGCTGCCACTTCTTCCGGCTCCGCGATGCGGCCGGAGGCGATGCCGAAGGTCGTCGGCATGGCCGCGAGGAATTCCTCGTGCGGGGCTCCGAAGCTCTCGGCCACCTGCGCACCGAAGCCGTCCGGGTCGCGCCACAGGCCGGTGCCGACCGGCCCCGGTGAGACCGTGTTCACCCGCACGCCCTGCGGACCGAACTCTTCGCTCAGGCGTTTACCGAACGCGGTCAGCGCCGCCTTCGCCTCGCTGTAGCCGACCGGTCCGGTGGCCGGCACCCGAGCATTGATCGAAGACACGTTGACGATCGCCCCGCGTCGCTCGACCAGACTCGGCATCGCCGCGCGCGACGCCCACACCGCGCTGAACAGGTTGACGTCCAGCAGTGCGCGCCACTGAGCGTCGTCGGCGTCCAGGAAGCCGCCCAGATTCAACGAGTCGAGGTCTCCCGCACCCACGTTGTTGATCAGAATGTCGACGCCTCCGAACTCGGCGTGCGCGGCGTCGACGACGGTGGCGGCGCCGGCTGGGGTCGACATGTCAGCGGAGATCGCCAGGGCGGCGACCTCCGCCAACTCCGGGGTGATCGTGCGCGCCGCCCCGACCACCTGAGCGCCTTCGCCCGCAAGCGCTCGCGCCGTCGCCAAACCGATCCCCCGGCTTGCGCCGGTGACGATCGCGATCTTCCCTGTGAGTGCGAGATCCATTTCTTCACCTTTCTTGAACTTCGGGTCTAAAACTCGGACGCACGGAATCGCCCATACGCATGCGCGCAGTCAGTCGAGCAGGACTAGGGCCGTGTCGACGATCCGGTGCAACACCGGAGCGTCCTGGGTCATGGCCATCACCCGCAACCCGGCAAGAGTCGTCGCGAAGTGTTCGGCCAGAGCTTGCACGTCGAGCTCACGCGACACGTCGCCCTCGACCTGGCCGCGCCGAATCCTGTCCGCAATCCAGCCCGTCGACTCAGCCTGCATTCGCCGCAGCTTCCGCGCGATCTCGGCATCCTCGCCGGCCATCTCCACTGCGGTGTTGCCGACCAGACATCCACGCCGTTGAGGCTGGGCGAGATCGGCGTCCACCACGGACCGCAACGCGTTGCGCAGGCACTCGCGAGTCGAGCCGGGGCCGTCCAGCAACTCCTGCGCCATCTCGGAGATCTGCTGGTGATACAGGTCGAGGCAGCGGTCGAACAGCTCACGCTTGCTCGTGAACGCGTTGTAGAGACTCCCCTTCGCGACGCCCGTCGCCTCCGCCAGCCGCGCCGGCGACGTGCCGGCGTAGCCGTGAGTCCAGAACTCCTCCATCGCACGCTCCAGCACGACGTCGTCGTCGAACTCCCTCGGCCGGCCCATGAGATCGACACTAGCCATTCTAGACCAATGGGTCAATAACCCGCCGGATTCGACCCCGGACGCGGAGCCGATGACTCGAACTGTCGAATCGAAGGGCCTGACGCCCGCTGATTCGACAGTCCCGCCAGCTACGGTGACCGTCATGACCGGCAACGAGACGACGGCCGCGCGATGACAGTCTGTGCATCGTACTTACGCGACGACGACAACGGCTACGAGGCCGTCGTGTTCGAGCGCGCGGACTCCGGCAGCACCCTCGCCGTGATGACCGGACTCGGCGAGCCGACCGAAGACGACATCGCGAGCGGGACAGCGGGCCACTGCGTGGTCGTCGACGATGCAGCCACCTTCTACGACGGCGTCGAGCGAGTCGGCCGGGACACCTACGCGCTCGCCGTCGAATTCTCGGCGGAGGCCTGCGCCGTCCTCGGAACGCCGGCGACGGTCGACATCCCATTGCCCGAACCGACGCTGACGCAGATCTACGACCACCTGCGCCGCATCACCGCGCGACGAGGGTGAGGGCGGACGTCTCGACAGCACCCGCAGTGCAGTAGACGTCCCGGACCCGGCCCGGCTTGAACGGGCTGCCACCCTCACCGTGCTGCGGGCAGGACGCACCCTTACCGGGTAGATGCGCCTTGGGCGGGTTCGTCGACGACACTACGTCCAGAGCAGCCCCCTGCAACAACGATTTTCGCCGAGTGGAGCGCCTCTCCGATCTGCTCTGCACGATCCCCGGGGTCGAGCGTCCGGCAAGCCCGTCCGCTGCGATGAAGGCGTGCCCGAGCGCCGAGATCCGATTCGAATACGACGACTGAGCGCGTCCAGACCGGCCGCGGCGCGGGTGACACAATCGCGACATGTCCTACGACCTCGACGTCTACACGCGCACGTCCTTGAGCCAGGAGCGGTTCCGCGACCTCGTCGAAGGGATCCGAGGGCTCGATGTCGATCAGCTGTCGGACGGATTCGCCACGGTCGTGCGAGGAGCACGGCGCACATACTCGTTCACTGTCGAAGGACCGTGGACGATCGACGGCGACGACGTGCCCACCGAGATCACCGGGGCCGTCCTAGGCGCGCGATTCCAGTGGTCAGTGCTCGTCGAAGGCAGCGATCCGAAAGAGGTGCCGCACGCGGTGCGGTTCTCCCGGCGACTGGCGGAGTCGCTAGACGGCGCGGTGTACGACAAGCAAGACGACTCGGTGTGGAGTCGCTCGAAGTCGCGCAGCGTCGCACGTCCGACTCGCGACGAGCGCACCGACGTCGTCGGCGTCCACTTCTACTGTCTGCGCGACGACGTCGTCGCCGATCCGGCGCGCCTATACCTCGACGTGGTTCGTCGACATCTGCCCGAGGCGTCTCCGCACCGCTTCGGAGAATGGGAGCCCTTCCAGGGTCGCTACGAGGAGGTCGGGGCGGACGGATTCGACGCCGCGTGGCTGTCGGCGACCGGCACGCTGCACTTCAGTGGCCGAGCACCGGTGTTCGGCGGCAGTCTGTCAGCGGGCCCCGCCGCTCTTCGGCCGCCCCGCTTCTGGACGCTGTCGCTGACTCTGCAGCGCTCGTCGCTCGACGACGCCGCCTGGCGCGACGCGCTCCGCCGCACGGTGATCGAGTTGTCCGACCGGCTCCCGGCGTTCTACGCGACCGCCGAAGTCACGCGCGGACACCTGTGGCGAGGCCGAACCCTCTGGTCGGACCGCACCACCGAGTCGGCGGTCCTTCCGATCCGGCAGTCGTTCTGCAACGGCCTGAGCCCGACGCCGGTGTGGTGGACATGGCTCGGAGAACCGTACGCCGACGCCGCCGCGACACTGCCCGCGGACCGTGCCACGTCGACCGAGAAGGGCGTGCTGTTCGAGAGCTCCGTGCGCCCGCTCGCCCGCGACGAACTCATGCCGCTCGACCGAGTTCTCGACCCCGACTTGTTCGCACGGCTCGCACCGAACCCCGACGGACGCGGACCCGAACCGCTGTTCCCCGCTCCGACGATCCCCAGCCGGCTGACCGACGACCTGCTCGACCGCGCCCGTCGAGACAAGGAATTCCTCGCGACATCGGGCAGGCACGGCCGACCGACCGATCACGCATACACGCCGGAAGACGTATACCGCGAGTATTCGAACATTCTCCTACGACGTGAGCTGGCGCAGCGCCGCGAAACGCGCTGAACCACAGGTCCGGCTTGGCGTATCCGCGGCGCTCGTCGACATATGCGGCAGTCGCGACTGTGGTTTCTGTCGACGAGCGTGGTTTTTGCGGGCAGCCGAACCCTTCGACAGGCTCAGGGAGCGGGGATCAGGCGTAGGTGTAGTCGTCGAGCGGGAAGCTCCCCTGCTCGCGCAGGGTGGTCAGGGTGGCGTTCGGGCGCAGGAGCGTCGCCTCGCCGTGCTGGTTAAAGTAGTAGCTGCGCGACGTCGAGCAGTCGCCCGCGTAAAACACCGACGACTGCAGGTTGTCGGTGGCCCGGTCCAGGAAGGCGGTGTTGGCCTCGTCGGTCACCTCGAAGGTGTGCTTGTCGCGCCGCTTCATCGCTCCGAAGAGGCGGGCGATGTGCTTCATCTGGCCTTCGATGGTGGTGAAGTAGCTCAGTCCGCTGTACGAGTACGGGCTGTTCAGGCTCAGGAAGTTCGGGAACTTCGGCACCGTGATGCCCTCGTAGGCCTGGAAGCGGCCCTCGCGCCACCACTTGCCGAGGTCGCGGCCCTCGCGTCCGACGATCTGGAAGGCCGGGAAGTTCACGTCCCACAGGTTGAAGCCGGTGGCGAGCACCAGGGTGTCGACCGGGATCTTCTCGCCGTCGACGGTGACGATGCCGTCTGGTTCGATCCGCTCGATCCCGGACGTCTCCAGCGTGACGTTCGGCTGATTGAACACCCGGAAGTACTGGTTGGAGAAGGTGGGCCGCTTGCATCCGAAGTCGTAGTGCGGGGTCAGGCGACGGCGGACGTCGCGGTCGCGGACCTGGGCGCGCAGGTGCGCCTTCGACAGCAGCGCGGCGATCTGGTTGCCCGGCTTGGCCTGCTTGAAGTGCAGCACCCCGAACACCATCAGCATCTCCAGCAGCGACGTGTTCACCATCCGCGCCGCCTTCTGGCTGAGCGGGAACTTCTCGAAGAGCGTCTGCACGGCCGGCGGGATGGCGAAGTCGATCTTCGGCACCACCCAGATCGGCGTCCGCTGAAACACCGTCAGGTGCGACGCACTGCGCGCCGCCTCCGGCACCAGCTGCACCGCGGTGGCGCCGGTGCCGACGACGGCGACCGACTTGCCGTCGAAGTCGTAGCCGTCCTGCCAGGCGGTGGTGTGCAAGATGTCGCCGGCGAACTGGTCGATGCCCGGGAAGTCCGGCGTGTACGGCTGCGACAGGAATCCGGTCGCGGTGACCAGGTAGCGCGCGGTCCGGCTGGACCCGTCCGCGGTGTAGACGGTCCAGAGCTGCCCGTCGTCGTCCCACTCGGCGCGTTCGACGGTGACGCCGAACTCCATGGAGTCGCGCAGGTCGTACTTGTCGGCGATGTGGTCGGCGTACTTCTTCAGTTCCGCGCCCGGCGCGAACAGCCGCGACCAGTGCGGATTCGGCTCGAACGAGTAGGAGTAGGTGACCGAGGCGATGTCGACCGCGAGCCCCGGGTAATGGTTGACGTACCAGGTGCCGCCCAGGTCGTCCTCGCGTTCCAGAATCGCCAGATTGGTCATGCCCTGCCGCTGCAGTTCGATGCCGGCGCCCATGCCGCCGAATCCGGCGCCGACGATCACCGCGTCGTAGTCAACTTCCGCATTGCTCATGACTCCACGGTAACCCAGGTCACAGGCGATCCGTAGAGCTCGTCTCACCGGGCACCCGCGAGCACCCGAGAACGCCTCAATCGGCGAACAGCACGCCCGGGTTCAGCAGGCCGTCGGGGTCGAGCGCCGACTTGATCGCGCGCATCGTCGCGAGGTCGACGGCCGAACGCTCCAGCCCGACGGACGACGCCTTGGCCCGGCCGACGCCGTGCTCGGCGCTGATGCTGCCGCCGAGGTCGACGACGGTCTGGAGCACCCGATGGACGACGGCGTCGGCGTCGGCGGGTGCGACGTCGAGCAGGTTCACGTGCAGGTTGCCGTCCCCGAGATGCCCGAACGGGATCGAGCGAGCGCCGAACTCGCCGGCGACCTGCGCGGCGTCGTCGATCAGCGCGCCGACCGCGGGCAGCGGAACGCTCACGTCCAGTTTGACCACCGGGGTCGACGTGGACCGCGCGATCGTCTCGGTGTGGAGTTCCCGGAGTTCCCAGAGCGCCGGGGCCGGTCCGTCGTCGACCACCGCGTCGATCACGTCGCCCGCCGCGATCTGCTCGGCCAGCGCGGCCGCCGAACCCTCGGTCTCGATCAGCACGAACAGCGACGACGCCGTGCTCATCGGTCGTCGGGCACCGGCGGCGACCACCAGCTCGACGCCCTCGGCGGTCATCAGCTCGACGGCGCGCAGCACCTCGCCGGACTCCTCCACGCGGGCGGCCAGCGCCAGCGCGTCCTCGACCGAGTCCACCGCGGCCACGCACACCGCGGTCCGTCGCGGACGCGCGACCAGCCGCACCAGCACTCCGGTGATCACCGCGAGCGTGCCCTCGCTGCCGGTCAGCAGCCCGGGAAGGTCGTAGCCGACGTTGTCTTTGCGGAGCGGGAGCCAGCGGCGCAGCACGTCGCCGCCGGCCAGCACGGCCTCCACGCCGAGCACTTGGGCCCGCATGCTGCCGTGCCGCACCGTGTGGATGCCGCCGGCGTTGGTGGCGACGAGACCGCCGACGGTGGCCGAGTCGCGGGCGGCCAGGTCGACGCCGAACGCCAGC
>JASGFV010000206.1:0-6367 GCA_047605365.1 Gordonia sp. (in: high G+C Gram-positive bacteria) | reverse complement strand
GCCGCCGCGGACCCGAGGGCTTCGGCCCCCAGGGGTTCGGGCCGGAGGCTTTCGGCCCCGGTTTCGGTCCGGCCGACTTCGGCCCGGACAACGTCGCTCCGGGCGGTGACGGCGCCGGTCCCGACGGCTTCGGGCCCCGTGGGCGCGGTCCGCGTGGCTTCGGCCCGGGCGGCTTCGGGCCGTTCGGCGGCCTAGCGGGCGAGGGCCCGTGGGACGGCGGTCGTGGCCGTCGAGGCCCGCGCGGTCGCGGCCGCGCTCGCTTCGGCTCGTCGATTCGGCACGCGTTCCGGTCGGCGGTCGGCGTCGCCCGCGAACGCGGCGACCGTCAGCTGCGCCCCGAGCACCTGCTGCTGGGCGTCATCGAGGCCGGCGACCCCGCCTCGCGTGCCCTCATCGAGTCGGTGACCACCGTCGACGACCTGCGCGACGCGGTCCTGGCCGCACTGCCGGAGGCTCCCGCGGCCGTCTAGGCTCCCGCGTAGGCCTCACTGCTCGAAAATGGCCCCGCTGGAACGATCGTTCCGGCGGGGCCTTCTGGTGCTTCGGGCGCCGGCTGGATCCGGTCGAGAAGGTCAGGCGAGGGCGAATGGAACGGCGGTGGCGACGGCCCAGACCAGCATGGCCTGGCCGGTGGTCGCCAGGGTGGGGATCAGGGCGCGACCGTTGCCGCCGGAGATCACCGGGCGGACCGCCACCGCGGCGAGGGGGGTCGCGAGCAGGCCGAACAGCGCCCACCAGCTCGCGAGCGCGCCGACCGCGACGGTCAGCGCGAACGGCACGACGATGAGCGCCGTGAACAGCATGCGGGTGGAGCGGTCGCCGAGGCGCACCGCCAGGGTGATCTTGCCCGACTCGGTATCGGTCGGGATGTCGCGGAGATTGTTCACCACCAGTACGGCGCTGGAGAAGCAGCCGATCGCGATCGCGCAGAGCAGGCCTGCCACGTCGACCTGGCCGACCGTCACGTACTGCGTGCCGAGCACGGCGACCAGTCCGAAGAACACGAAGACGGCGACCTCGCCGAATCCGAGATACCCGTACGGCTTCTTGCCGCCGGTGTAGAACCATGCTCCGGCGATGCAGACGACGCCGACCGCCACCAGCCACCAGGCGGTGGACACGGCCAGCACCAGCCCGGCTACGGCGGCCACGCCGAAGCAGCCGAAGGCGGCGTTCTTCACCGCGCCGGGCGACGCCGCGCCCGAACCGACCAGCCGCATCGGGCCGACCCGATCGTCGTCGGTGCCGCGGATGCCGTCGGAGTAGTCGTTGGCGAAGTTCACCCCGATGATCAGGGCGAGGGCGACCAGCAGGGCGAGCGCGGCCTTCCACCAGACGACGTCGCCGAGCCGCGCGGCGGCGCCGACGCCGACGACGACCGGTGCGATCGCATTGGGGAGGGTTCGCGGCCGCGCACCCTGGATCCACTCACTCACGGTTGCCACCCGACCATCATCCCAGGGGCGTCCGCCAGGGGTTCGGTCGGGCGTTCTGAGGTCCCCAGAACTGGCGTCGTCCGTTGAGACGATTCTTCGAAACCGTCCATATGAAGGCTTACGGAGAGTGGTTGCGGGGTGTTGTCCTTAGTCGACATCTCCGGCCGTGCATCGACGCATCGTCGGCCATCTCCACAGCCCGGAGCCTCACGTGAACAGCAGTCCTGCCCGCAGTACCCGCACCCGCCTCGCCACGTCGGCCGCCGCATGCGGCGTCTGCCTCGCGCTCGCCGCACCGATGGCCATGGCCGGGACGCTCCCGGCTTCGGTCGCGGACCTCGCGACGCCCGTGCCGGCCGGCGACTACGAGGCGAATGAATTCCAGGACGCGCTCAAGACGATCCTCGGCGAGGACGGCGCAAACGCCGTTCAGCAGATCGTCCTGACACCGGGCACCGACGACACCGGCTTCTACAAGCGCAACGCGTCGTTGGTCAAGGGCAAGGACACGACTCGCGTGGTCTACCCGGAGTCGCTGGGGCCGATCGTCGCCGGTCCGGGCGAGGGTGTGTTCCTCTCACCGCTGCCGGTCTTCGCTCCGAGCTACGACAAGTCGCGGAATGTCGCCGTCGACGCCAACGTCAAGATCATGAAGGAGATGAAGGGTCGGGGGCCGACCGTCTACACCGGCTACTCGCAGGGAGCCGAAGCGCTCGGCAATGCGGCCGAGACCGACGACGCCGAGGCCGCGCTCAACCAGGGAGACGTGATCCTGCTGATCTCTGATCCGCGGAGTCCGTGGGGCCTCAAGTCGTTCCTGTCGAAGATCCCCGGCGCCACGCCGGTGATGTGGGCGGTCGGTGCGCAGAACAACGGCGCCCGCAATCCGGCCGACATGCCCGATCAGGTGAAGGACGTCTCGGTGATCGTCGTCGGCGACCCGGTCGGCAACTTCCAGTGGGTCTGGTATCGGCCGGTGTCGTCGTTGCTCGTCGACGGGGCAGGGTTCCTCGCCATCCACTCCGGCACCGGTGAGTACACGTATGCGAACCTGGCCGGCCTCGGAGATCCCGAGATCCTGGTGGCGAAGAACGGCGATACCGAGTACCGGATCTACGACACGTACCACCCGCTCGCGCTGCTCAACGCGCAGATCTACGACGCCCTCGGCATCGAATACGACGAGACGGACCTGAAGAAGTGGGACAAGGAGGCCGAAACCTTCTACCCGATTCAGAAGCCGACCGTCGAGACTGCCGACAAGAAGGCCCCGGTCAAGGACCCGAACGCCACGTCGACCACCTTGCAACTCGCTTCGGCCCAGGACAGCGTCGACGACGAGACCACGACGGACCCGGCCCTCATCGGCGACCACACCCGGACCGTCGGCGGGGAGCCGGTGATCAATGCGGGCAGCGGAAAGGGCAAGCACTGGAAGACCGGCCCGAGGCACGCGGCCCCGGAGACGCCGGCCGAGCCCGCGCCCGCCGTCGAGCAGCCCGTCGTCGATCAGCCGGACGCCGGCAAGACCAAGCCGGACACCGGGCAGATCGAGCAGGATGGGACCGCCGAGGATTCGACGCCGGACGCCGGCTCCGTCCTCACCCCGGCCGCCGAGTAGCCACGCGTGGAACGCCTGGAGGGATCTCGTCAGCTCGGCCGGCGGTGAGATCCGGCGTCTACCGCTGGACCAGCGGAGACCCGTCGTACAGGACGTCGAAGAACTGCGCGGCGACGAGCTGCTCGGACGACCGTTCTTTGCCTGCGACCTTGCGGTAGGCCAGCAGGTGCCGCAGCGACAGTGCCGAATAGATCAGCGGCATGTGGTCCTTGCGCTGGTCGTAGACGCCTTCGGCGCCCTTGGCGGCGGCGAAGTTCTCGCGGGCCTTGGACGGGTGGAGCAGCGAGTCGCGCAGCACGGCGGCCTTGATCTGCTTCTTGCGGCCCGCGGGCACCACGACCAGCTCCACCGGGTTGAACAGTGCGGTGTCGAGCTCGGCGGCAGTGGCGACGGTGACGCCGGCCGTCGGACGCGGATTGCACTCGACCATGTGGTGCACGCCGTCGTCGGTCATCAGGTAGTCCATGCTGATCTGGCCGTGGTAGTTCAGTTCCTTGGCGATCTTCTGCACAGCCGTCAGGGTGTCCGGCGCGTCGACCGACTCGAAGACGATGCCGCCACGGTTGTCGATGGTCAGCGGATGGCGGTACACCGAGTGCAGCACCACTTCGCCGTGATGCACGACGCTGAAGCTGCAACGGTCCTCACCGGTCAGGAACTCCTGGACCAGCCACGGATCGTCCTCGCTGGGCGTGATGCCGTCGAGCGAGGTCTGTGCGGCCAGCGGGCCGGTGTTGGTGACCACGTCGAGCCCACCGCGGCCGAACGCGGCCCGCGCGAACCAGTGGTCCCAGCGATGCGTGGCCTGCTCGAGCTCTTCGGCGGTCGTCGCGACGACGGTGGTCGCGACCGGCAGGCCGAGGCGTTCGCACAGGTCGGCGAACTGAACCTTGTCGTTGAGCACCGTCAGTGCGGCCAGATCCGCGAAGAAGAACTCGACACCCGGGTGGTTCTCAGCGAGCCGGTTCCGGTTGGCGGCAAGGTAGAAGACCTCTTCGAACATCGGAAGGACGAAGTTGATCGACTCCTGGTCGATGATCTGCCCGACCCGCTCGACGAACGCGTCCGGCTCCTGTGTGGGCGGCGGCGTGATCAGTGCTTCGGCGACGCCGCGGGAATGGCTGCCCGGCGCTTCCCGGAAAGTGTCGGTGGCGACTACGAAACGTCCCATCTCCTCACCGAGCTTATGGATCTCATCGACGGCGAACGGCATGCGCGACGTGGTCGCAAGGATGCGGGGATCTACTGGCATTCACCGAAAATATCAGCTCGACGTGCCCTTTTACGAAGATTTGATCAGTTTTCGGGGGGACCCTTGGGGCTCAGTCCGCTCCGAGCTGCGCTCGCAGAGCCCGCCGATCCACCTTTCCGGGCCCTCGGGCGGGCAGTTCGCCGACCACGAAGAGCTCCCGCGGCGCGGCGTACCGGTCGAGTCGGGCGGACACGACGTCGACGATCGTCGCGAGCGACGGCGGGTCGTCGTCGGCGACGACGGCGACCACGACGCGTTCGCCGAGCCGCTCGTCGCGGAGTCCGAACACCGCGCAGTCGTGCACGCCGTCGATCCGGCCGATCACCGCTTCCACCACCTGCGGCACCACGGTCAGGCCGCCGGTGGAGATCGCTTCGTCGGCGCGCCCGAGGACGCTGAGGACGCCGTCGTCGATGCGTCCGAGGTCGTCGGTGCGGAACCAGCCCGGCGCCGGCAGCGACGGGTCGGTGAAGGCCGGATGCGGGTCCAGGTTCCGGTAGCCGAGTGCGACGGTCGCGCCGCCGAGTGCGACACGGCCGACGCCGTCGTCGTCGGGATTCAGGATCTGCAGCTGCGCGCCGGGCAGCGGGACGCCGTCGTACACGCAGCCGCCCGCGGTTTCGCTCATCCCGTACGTGCGCACGATCGACAGTCCGGCGTCACGCGCCGCCGCGGCCAGGGCCGGGGGAGTGGCCGCCCCGCCGACCAGGATCGCGTCCAAGGAGGCCAGGGCGCGCACGGCGTCGTCGTGCGCCAGGGCCTTGCGGAGCTGCATCGGAACCATCGACGTGTAGCGGCGCGGGCCGGTCATCGCGTCGATCGCGGCGGGCAGCACGCCGGGGTCGAAGCCGTCCGCGACGTCGACGACGACGGGGTCGTGCCCGGCCGCCAGTGATCGGAGCATCACCTGCAGTCCCGCGATGTGGTGAGGCGGGAGCGTCAGCAGCCACGATCCGGGACCGCCGAGCGACGACGCCGTGCCTTCGGCCGAGGCGCGCAGATTCGGCGCCGAGAGCATGGCGCCCTTCGGCGTGCCGGTGGTGCCCGACGTCGACACCACGAGCGCGCAGTCGTCGCGGATCGGCTGCCCTGCGCCCAACTGTTCGGCGAGGAATGCGGCGTGCGACGGGTCGTCGGCCGGAACCGGGAGGCGGGCGGCGTCGCCGGCCAGCAACGCCAGAAGGTCGTCGCGCACGCTTTCGGCGTGGGCGACGACCTTCAGGGTCTTCAAGATGCGCAGAACGGGCTCCTCGATCAGGCGTCCGGTCGGCGCCGCAGGCGCGAGGTTACTCCTCGTCGCCCCGGGCCTGCTGGTCCGCTCCGGGATTGCGGACCGGACCGAGCGGCTCGTCGTCGAACGGCCAGCCCCACGCCTCGAGGTTCTCCCGGACCCGAACGATGTCGGACTCCAGGGGCACCTCGTCGGTGACCTTGGAGATCTCGACGCCGGCGTCGATGCGGGTGACCGGATCGACGGGCGACGCGGCGAGGGTCTCGGCGACTTCGAGGACCTCGTCCTCGCCGAGCTGCCGGCGGAGCAGGGCGAACAGGGGTACGTAGTCGCCCTGCGGAATGCCCTGGGGGTATCCCTTGCGCAACCAGGCCACCACCGCTCCGAGCTTGGATGAAGTGCTCATGGACGGGTCAGTGGCTCGCCGAGACCGGGGTCGAGAGCGGCCAGCCGGCTGCGGCCAGACGCGACGAGACCTGCTTGATCTCCTCGTCGGACGGCTTGTTCTCGGTGACGCGCTCGATCGCGGCCTTGATCTGGTCGCGGGTGGTCGCGGTCTCGGTGCCGTTGTGGACCGCCAGCGAAAGCACGACGTCGGTGATGTCCGACTCGCTCAGCATGGGGGTCAACAGGGCGAGCAGCGGCGGGTAGTCGGCCGGGGGGACGCCTTCCGGGTATCCCTGGCGGATCCAGTTGACGACGTTGTCGAACAGTGTGTGTGCCATTGTTTCGGCGGGTCCTCTCAGAGTCGGGGTGCGGACGCCCGGGGTCTTCTGCTGGAGACCCCGGGCGTGCTCAGGGAGTTACTTCTTGTAGGCCCACGACGG
>JASGFV010000205.1:0-6397 GCA_047605365.1 Gordonia sp. (in: high G+C Gram-positive bacteria) | reverse complement strand
GGCGGGTGCCGCGCAGGACGGGCACCCGCCAGATCGTCTCCGGCGCCGGCGCGAAGACGGTGCACGCGAAGTCCGCGGGCCGCGCCCGCGCCCGCTACGAGAACTTCACCGACCGCGGATTCATGGTGGTGGAGGCGACCGCCGCGGAACTGCGGCTGGACGTCTACGCCGTGGCCGCCGACCGCCCGGCGCGGCTCGACTACTCGGCGTCGTTCCCGAATCCGGGAGCCTGACGGGCCCGGCGCGCCGCCAGGGTCACCGCCACGCCCCACAGCACCAGCCACACGCTCATGCCGCCGATCTCGATGCGCTGGGCCAGGCCGAGCCGGTAGTCGCCGTCGAGCTTGTCGGCGGCCATCATCCACGCGGTCGCGAGCACGATGATCACCAGGACCGTCAGGCCCGCGTATTTCAGCAGCGGCCACGGCGCGCCGCGCCAGGCGGCGACCGTCGCCGCGATCATCGTGACGAACAGGGCGACCACCGCGACGGTGCTGGTCATCGCATGCACGCTGGTCAGCTGCCGCAGGATGCCGGTGCCTTCGGCCCGGCAGCCGTGGTCGCGGCCCGGCACACAGCTGAACGGGGTCAGCACGTCGGCGATCGTCGCCACGCCGAACACCCCGACCGCGACGGCCGCCGTCTTCTGCAGCCGGCCGTGCACCACGGCCGGATAGATGAGAAGTGCCAGCGCGGCGATGATCGATGCGGCAACTGTCAGCAGGTCGCCGACCTGGTAGATGTGCCGGTGCGGCATGCTCTCGCTGTCGAGCTCGGAGAGGAACGTCCGGAGCGGGTCGAGTCCGGCCGGAAACACGAACTCAAAAACCCACGACGAGTAGCAGACGCCGGCCGCGATCAACGCCACTCCGGCGATCAGCCCTCGGATCCGCTCACTCTGCACCCGGTCGAGCGTATCCGGACCGCACCGCAGTCCTAGAATCGCAGGTGTGACCGAGTCTCACCTGATCGAGGTCCGCAACGGCGTCCGGCTGTCCGCGGGGCTCGTCGGCGACGGCCCCGCAGTCCTGCTCAACGGCGGCATGGGCATGCCCGGCACGACGTGGCAGCTGACCGGTCTGCCCGACCTGCTGGTGGAGCGCGGCTTCTCGGTGCTCACCTATTCGGCCCGCGGGGTGTCGCCGTCCGACGCCCCGCCGCCGCCGTACTCGATTCCCGAGATGGCCGACGACGCGGCGTCGCTCGTGACCTACTTCGGGATCGACGACGTCGTTGTCGTGGGCTATTCGATGGGCTGCTACGTGACGCAGGCGCTGGTCAGCGCCGCACTCGCCGGGGGCCGGACCACGATCAACGGCGTCGCGATGATCGCCGGGCTGCGGTCGTCTGCCATCGGCGAACTGGTCAACGAGATGCAACTCGACCTGATCGACCGGCTCGGCGAGGTGCCGTCGCACGTCGCGACCTTCGAGACGCTGATGACCACCCTCGGCGTCGAGCAGCTGCAGGACGCGGCCACCGTGCGCGCCTGGCGCTCGATCCTCACCGAGTCCGACAGTTCGTACTCGTCCGACGACGGACGGCACGGCCAAGTCGCGGCGTCGCACGGCTGGATGACCGCCGCCGAACCCACCCCGGAGCGACTCGCCGGGATCGACGTCCCCGCCCTGGTCGTCGCCTACCAGGACGACCTCTTCTTCCCGCCGGCCACTTCCCGCGAGGCCGCCGCACTGCTCCCGCAGTCGGAGTTCGTGCAGGTCGACGGCCTCACCCACGGCGGCCTGATCCTGGATCCGGCCCGCACCGTGAATCCCCTCGTCGCGGACTTCTGCGAGCGCGTCGCGGCGACTCCCCTTCCCTGAGCTTGTCGACGCTCCCTGAGCTCGTCGAAGGAGCTCAGGAGTCGCGTCCACCTACTTCACTTCGCTGTTCATCACCCGGAACACACCGCCGGCCAGCGGCAGCCCGATCCACACCAGTGCGGCGACCAGCAGGTGCAACCACACCGAGCCGCTGACGTCGGTATGCCCCACCGCGAACATGTCCAGCACGGTCCGCACGTCGAACCACTCAGCGACGCTCCGCCAACCGAGAATGGTGACGAACAGCGGGACCGCGAACAGCGGAATGATCAGGAACGCGACCACCGCGCCCGGAGTGTTGAGCATCAGCACCGCGAACGCGTAACCCATCGCGAGCAGGAACATCAGCTGGAGCAGCGAACCGCCGACGTTGCCCGCAGCGTCGTGGAAGCTCGTCCCCTTGATCGCCGTGAGGACCGCGGCGAAGACCAGGATGGCCAAGAAGGCCACCACACCCAGCACGAAGACGGCGACGGCTTTGGCCGCCAGCACCCGACCGCGACGCGGCTCCAGGGTGAACGTGCCGACCACCGCGCGCTGTCCCCATTCGGTGGTGATCAGCAGAATCCCGACGATGGGCAGCAGCCAACCGACGGCGGCCACCACGATGTACACCGTGTCGCCGTACGAAGATCCCGACCCGGACAAGGTCACCAGCCCGCCGAGCAGCCCGAGCACGACCACCGCGCCCAGGATCGACACCGCCGCCCGCGTGTCGATGAGCTTGCGGCCTTCGACGCCGACGAGCGCCGCGAACGACACCCCGGGCGTCTGCGGATCGATCTTCATCCCGAACGTCTGCTGAGTCACTGCATGCCTCCCTGACCCTGGTTCCCGTAGTTCTGAGCCCCGTAGCCGGGGCCGCCACCTCCCGAAAACCCGCCCGGCCCGCCGGGCATCATCGGCCCTCCAGCCAGCGGGGCCTGCATCGTCGGCCCCTGCATCGTCGGCGCAGCGGGGCCGCCAGTACCCGAGAACCCGCGCTGGGTACTGGCCGTCAGCTGCAGGTACATCTCTTCCAGGCGACCGCTGCCCGCCTGACGCAGTTCGACCAGCGCAATGCCCGCCTTGGCCGCGATCAGCCCGACGTCGCCGGGCGCGGCCTGCGCCCGGATGCCGCCCTCGGTCGACGGCGCGATCTCGATGCCCGCCTCCTGCAGCGCCCGGGCCAGCGAGTTGTCGTCGGCCGACCGGACCTGGGTGCCGGGATCGCCCATGAGCGACGCCTTGTCGCCCTGCGCGACGATCCGCCCCTGTCCGATGATCACCAGGTAGTCGGCGATCAGCTCGATCTCGTGCAGCAGATGCGAGCTCAGCAGCACGGTGCCGCCGGCGTCGGCGAAGTCCCGCAGCAGGCCGCGCATCCAGTGGATGCCCGCCGGGTCGAGCCCGTTCACCGGCTCGTCGAGGATCAGCGCCTTCGGGTTGCCGAGCAGCGCGTTGGCGATGCCGAGCCGCTGCCGCATACCGAGCGAGTAGTTGGCGATGCGGCGCTTGGACTCGGCGTCGGTGATGCCGACCAGGTCGATCATCTGAGCCACCCGCTCGCTCGGCAGCCCCATGGTGCGGGCGCTGAGCATCAGGGTCTCGCGCCCGGTGCGGCCATTGTGGAAGGCCGACGCGTCGAGCAGCGTCCCGACCTGCGACGCCGGGTTCGGAATGTCGCGGTAGCGGTACGAGTCGATCAGCGCCGTTCCCGACGTCGGTGGGGTCAGTCCGGTGAGAATCCGCAGCGTCGTCGACTTTCCGGCGCCGTTCGGTCCGAGGAAGCCGACTACTTGGCCGGGCATGCAGGAGAACGACACGTCGTTCACCGCGGTGAACCCGCCGTAGGTCTTGGTCAATCTGTCGATGACGATCACACCGACATTGTGCCTGCCGCTGCGTCGGGCGAGGGCTTGTGTCGTTCAGTCGCAGCGCCGCTCAGGAGTTTTGCACCCGATGGCCGTCCCACTCGTGGTCCAGCATGAAGCCCTCCGCCAGCCCGACGCGGTACTTGAAGCAGTTCCGCAGGATCCCGGCGTAGGCGATCGGCAGCATCAGCCCGGGTTTGCGGTCGCCCTTCTCGTAGATGACGTCGTCGGCCGAGCGGAACTCCTTCGCGAACTTCCGGAAGGTGTTGTCCGGCACGGCGTCCTTGCGCCAGCCGTACAGCGCCATTCCGACGCCGATCATGCGGGTGCGTCCGGTGGGCGGCGTGATCAGGCCGTCGTTGGCGCCGAAGAACGCCAGGTCGACGCGGTCCTCCGGGGTGAACATCATGATGCCGCTGGTCGCGCGCGGATTGCATTCGATGGTGACCAGGCCACGGCCGGGGTGGTCGATGAAGTCGAAGCCGACGTGCCCGGTGAAGCCCGTCTCGGCGATCACCTTCTGCACCCACTCGACGATGCCGGGGTGATCTACCTGCTCGAACGCCAGGCACGACTGCCCGCCGATCGCATATCCCACCGGATACGTGGCGTGCGCGTAGACGACGCCGTCGCGGCACACCGAGTACGTGCAGTAGCGGTCGCCGTCGAGCCACTCCTGCGCGATCCACGGATTGGTCGGATCAAACGTGAGCTGGTTCAGCGCGTCGCCCGGGTACGCCTTATAGACCTCCTGCGAACCGCGCGAGTAGGCCTGCTTCACCGCGAACGGCGTGGTGAAGTCGAGCTTGTCGATGTCTTCGCGAGAGGCGATCGACGCGAACTTGAGCGTCGGAATGGCCAAGCGCTGCAACAACTCCTGAAAGGCGAGCTTGTTGTGCAGAGTGTCTTCGAGTTCGAAGTCAGAAAGGAACAGGTCGCACGACGGCGGGAAGAACCCGGCCATCATCGAGATGATGTCGGTCTCCTCGTGGATCGGGATCACCATGTCGACGCCTTCGGCCTCGACGATCCGCGCCAACTCCCGGCAGTAGTCCTGCGGCTCGAACTTGGGCGGCGGCACCTTGTGGAAACCGCTGACCGACTTGGAGTACCGGCTGACGGCGATCGACACGCTGTCGGTGACGGTGATCCGATGCCCCGCCGCGGCCAGCAGCCGCGCCAGGTTCAGCGTCAGAAACGACCGCGCGAAGGTGATGAGAATGTGCTTGGGCTCGCTAACGACCACGTTCCCAGCGTAGTGGGTCGGACGCGAACACCTGGTAGCGTGGCTACGCTCAGGTATTTCAAATCTCGTTCAAAGGAAGTCCGGCGTGTTCGCATTCGGCATCATCGCCGCAATGATGGCAGCCGTCGCCTACGGAATGTCGACGGTCCTCCGAGCCCTCGGCGCTCGGCGCGTCGCCGTCCAAGAACGCGAACTGGGCAAATCCGCACCGACGTCCGACGATGCGCCGCCCACCATGTCGTCGACCGTGGCCACGCTGGGCGACCCCGCCTTCATTCTCGGCACCGTGATGGTGATCATCGGATTCGGAGGCGGCGCCATCGCCGCCCGATTCCTGCCGCTGTTCCTCGCGCAGTCGATCGTGTCGGCGAACCTCGTGATCACCGCCCTGCTGGGCACGCTGCTGCTCAACATCACCTTGCACACCCGCGACTGGGTGGCGATCTGGATGGTGGTGCTCTCCCTCTGCATGCTCGGCATGTCGTCGTCGCCGACGACGGACGACGACGCAACCGAGCGGTTCCACTGGGGCCTTCTGATCGCCGCCTTCGTGATCGGCTTCATCGGCCTGTACGGCGTCTACCGACTCGGCAAGTACGCGGCGTTCGTCGGCGGATTCGCCGGCGGCCTGCAGTTCGGCGTGATCGCGGTGGCGGTGCGCGTGCTCGACGGCGTGGCCCCGTTCGAGCCGGCGACACTGCTGACCGACCCCGCAGCCTGGGCGATCGCCGTCGCGGGTGCGAGCGGATTCTTCGCCCAGACGGTCGCCCTGCAAGTGGGCGCGGTCAACGGCGTCACCGCGGTGCTGGTTGTCGGAGAGACGGCCGCACCGAGCATCATCGGCGTCCTGTTCCTCGGCGACCACGCCCGCGCAGGCCTCGGCTGGATGGCCGTCGCCGGCTTCATCGGCGCGATCGTCGGCGCGGTCCTCGTCGCCTGGTACGGCAGCGGCGACCCCGACCACTTCGGCGAGGCCCCGCCCGTCAAGGGCGGCTGGCGCCGCGGCCGCGAGGACTGCCCTCCCGGCGAAGACTGCGACGACGATCCCGCATCCGACGACGCCCGGCCCGCCGAGGATGCTCTGCCCGCCGAGAAGAAGCCGGCCGCCCAGGACGACCCCGCCACCGGCTCGGCAAGCTGACCTCCCGTTCTCACTGGTCGCGCCCCATCTCTCGCTGGTTGAACAGCTCTCTTTTCGCTGACTGAGCAGCTCTCATCTCGCTGATTCAGCAGTTCCCCTCTCACCGGTTGAGCAGCCCCCTTTTCGCTGACTGAGCAGCTCTCATCTCGCTGGTTGAGCGAGCGCAGCGAGTCGAAACCTGCCCACCCCCGCCTCGCTCACGCTGCGCCGGGCAGGTTGGTGAGCGTGCGTCGTCCGTGTGACCGGATCGGCTCACGCGGCTGCTTCGGTCGTGCAGGGTCGACCGGTGCGTAGAACCAGGGGTGCCGGTCGTGGCCGAGGAACACTTCCCATC
>JASGFV010000204.1:0-6427 GCA_047605365.1 Gordonia sp. (in: high G+C Gram-positive bacteria) | reverse complement strand
CTCGCGGTCGCCGCGCAGGCCGCCGCCCGCGGCGACGACCTCGCAGGGGTCGGCCTGACGCCGGGTGTCCCCGTGCTGCCGATGCTGGCCGCGACCGCACCGACCGCAGGACAGGCAGTCGGCCAGGTCGCGCCGGCGTCGGTGGAGTTCAAGTTCGACGGCGCCCGCGTGCAGGTGCACCGCGTCGGAGGCGAGGTCCGCGTCTACACCCGCAGCCTGGCCGACATCACCGCGCGCACACCCGACGTCGTCGCCGCGGTGGACGGACTTCCGGGCGGGGACCTGATTCTCGACGGTGAGACGCTGGCCCTCGACGAGTCCGGCGCCGCGCGGCCGTTTCAGGAGACGATGAGCGGCCTCGCCGAGGGCGCGGGCGCGCTGTCTGTCTGGTTCTTCGACGTCCTGTACGCCGACGGCCGCGACCTGATCGACGAGCCGCTGCGCGTGCGGCGCGAAGTGCTCGAGCGGATCGTCGGCGATCGGCTGATCCCGGGCGACGTGGTGGCCGACGGTCCAGGCAGCGCCGAGGCCGCCCAGTCCGTGCTGGACGCGGCGCTCGCCGCCGGTCACGAAGGAGTGGTGGCCAAGGCGCTGGACTCGGCCTATGACGCCGGTCGCCGTGGATCGCAGTGGGTCAAGGTGAAGCCCGTCTACACCTACGACGTGGTGGTGCTCGCGGTGGAGCAGGGCTCGGGACGACGGCGGGGGTGGTTGTCGAACCTGCATCTCGGCGCCCGGGATCCGGACGGCCGGTTCGGGGAGCGGGGCGGGTTCGTCATGGTCGGCAAGACGTTCAAGGGACTGACCGACGAGATCCTGCGGTGGCAGACCGAATACTTCCCGACGATCGAGACTTCGCGGTCGGGGCACGTGGTGCACGTGCAGCCGACGACGGTCGTCGAAGTCGCGATCGACGGGGTGCAGCGGTCGCCCAGGTACCCCGGCGGCGTCGCCCTGCGCTTCGCTCGGGTCAAGCGATACCGCGTGGGCGACGACGCGAAACCGGCCGAAGAGGCCGATACCATCAGCGAACTCATCGCTCGGCTCCCCGGCGCGAAGCAGGACCCGGCGACAGGGGTCTAGCGCACCTTGATTCGCAGCACGTCGCCGCTCTCGGTGCCGGCGAAGTAGACGTCGGGCTGCCCGGACTCGGCCAGCGAGGTCAGCGGTTGAGTGCGCGTCACGGTACAGGTCTGCGAAGCGGTGACCCGGACGAGCTGTCCGCCGAGTGTCGTGACCAGCAGCGCTCCGTCCGGGCCGGCCGTGAGGTCGTCGGCGAAGTCGGGTCCGATTCCGGCGGACGAGGGGATGGTCGTGACGGTGCGGGGGCCCTCGGGACGGTCCAGCGGCAGGGCGATCACCCGGCCGAGCGACGGCGAGTTCGATGTGACGAAGGCGGTACGGCCGCGCACCAGGAGGCCGTTGGCGTTGATCGAGTTGCGCGACGACCAGCTTCGGTCGACTGTGCCGTCGGTGCGCACGCGCACCACGCCCTTCGACGTGGCGACGTACAACTCGCCGTCGGGGCCGAACTCCGATCCGTTGGGGAACTGGAGACCGGAGGCGAACGGCGTGGCGACCGGGCGCCGGGCCGCCGGGTCGAACCGCACCACGCCGCCCGGCGCGCCGGGGGAGAAGGTGTCGCCGTAGACCGCGTACATCAGTCCGTCGGGGCCGAGTCGCACTGCGCCCGGCGACTCGACGGCGACCGATCCGGTGCGGTGGTCCTTGCTGTTGTATCGGTCGATTCGGCCGGCCTGAACGCGTGAGACCCAGAGGTTTCCGTCGGTGTCGCGGGTCAGATTCTCGGACCAGTCGCGGATCGGCGTCGACGCCGGAAGGTGGCGGCTGACGGAGGCGGGGACGCAGTGCGGGCGGGGCTGGGCCGCCGCGATCGCCGGGGTCACGGCGACGCCGGCGCCGACGACCCCGGCAATAGTCAAAAGGGCTGCGCACGACCGCATCTCAGGCATATCGTCTCCATGTCTAAGTTCTCGGCGAGTCTATCGCGGCCGTTCGTCCGAGTGTTAGCCGCCGGATGGCGGCTCAGGGACTCCATCGCCGCATGAGATGCGGGGGGAGTCTGCCGGACCGGTGGGAGTCTGCTCCGATGGCGTAGGCGCTGTGCGTATCCTCGGACGGATGAACGAGGTGCTTCCGGCGACGAGCCGTCACCCGCGCGTCGGCACCTTCCGCTACTGGTTCCACAGCGATCGCTGGGAGTGGTCTGACGAGATCGCCCAGATCCACGGGTATCGCCCGGGCGAGGTGGCGCCGACCACCGAACTGCTGGCCACGCACAAGCATCCCGACGACCGCGCCGGATTCGAGCGACTGGTCGCCGTGATGCGGGAGACGCATCGGCACTTCTCCAGTCGGCACCGGATCATCGACACCGCCGGCGCCACTCACGAGGTGGCCGTCATCGGTCAGACCTTCACCGACGACGCCGGGCAGATCGTCGGCACGGACGGCTACTACCTCGACCTCACTCAGCTCGACGAGGTGTCGATTCGCGAGCGGGTCAACGATCACGTCGAGCGTTTCCGCAAGAACACCGCGGTGATCGAACAGGCCAAGGGCATGCTCATGCTGGTCTACGGGATGGACGAGGCGAGCGCGTTCGAACTGCTGCGGTGGCGTTCGCAGACCGAGAACGTGAAGCTGAAGCTGGTGAGCCGGGCGGTGATCGCCGCGGTGCGCTCCGGCTTCGAAGTGCCGGAAAGTATGCGCCGACGGTTCGATCTCGCCGTGCTGGCCCCCATTCCCGACGACGACTAGTCCGTCGGGCGGCGACGAGCCGTCGTCGTTCAGGATCTCGGTCAGCACGCTCGCTTCGCTGATGACGTCGCGCTGGCTCACGTAGGACGCGAGGTGAGGCCTGGTCACGGTTCAGTCTCGGTCGCGCGGACCGCCCAAAGTGTGACATGCATCTCACTACGTTTCCTCCCATGTCACGCAGAACGCGCACAGGCCCCCTGAAAGATACTGTCCGGCAATTGGTTTCAGTCGCGACGGCGATCCTGCTGCTGGCGGCGGCGCCGGTGGTCGGCGTCCCGGCAGACGCCGGAGCGCTGCCATTGCGGCATCTCGCGGCGTCGCCCTCCGGTCAGGCGATGCCGACCGGGAACCTTCCGGGCTGGCGACACATCTTCGCCGACGACTTCACCAAGTCGGCGCCGCTGGGGTCGTGGGCCAACGCCTGCTCGCCCGACCAGATCGTCTACGTCGGGGCGCAGGGCCAGAAGTGGCGTACATACCCCAACTGCTACCTGGACACCTACCAGAAGCGCCCGTACCGGCCCGAGGCCGTCCAGAGCGTGGGCTCGGGCCTGCTCGACTTCTACCTGCACCGAGTGAACGGCGTTCCCGCAGGGGCCAATCCGTCGCCGTTGATCACCGGGACCAGCCAGTATCAGACCTATGGCCGGTATTCGGCGCGGATGCGGGTGGATCGGCCCGGGCTGAACGAGTACTACGTCGCCTGGCTGCTGTGGCCGCAGTCGGAGGTGTGGCCGCGCGACGGCGAGTTCGACTTCCCGGAGGGCGGTCTGGCCGGCACCGCCAAGGGCTATCACCACTATTCCGGGTCGCAGGCGTGCGCCGGCTGCCAGCTGATCTCTCGTGACATCGGCGCCAAGTTCACCGACTGGCACACCTACACCATCGAATGGTCGCCGGGACGGATCCGCTACCTGCTCGACAACACGGTGGTCCTCGACAGCACGCGCGCGGTGCCTTCCGGCCCGATGCGCTGGCAGCTGCAGACCGAGACCAACGGCAATGGGAACAGCAGCGGGCACCTCCAGGTCGATTGGGTGTCGGTCTGGGCCTACAGTCGCTGATCGGCCGCCGGCGGCCCCCTCGGGGCTGTCGGCGTCGGCGGCCGGCTGGCAGAATCTCCTCATCGGGTGTGTGACCGGGCTGCGGTGCTGGAAGGATTTACGCGATGACGACTGAACCTGGAACCAGGCGATCGGGAAAGTCCCTGCGTCGGGCGGGCGTGGTGCTCGCCGCCGTTCTCGCGGTGAGCGGCGCGGCGTCGTCGATCGGCGCGGCCCCGGTCCGGGCGCAGCCGAACGTCGCGGGCATTCCGACCGCTCCCGGCACGGCCGGACTGACGCCGCAGCTCGCGCTGGCGTACACGTTCGCGGCTCGCGACGCCCATACCGCCGGGGTACCACTCTGGATCACGTCGGGCAAGCGCAGTCGTGCCGAGCAGCAGGCGCTCTGGCGGGACGGCATAGCGCAGTACGGCAGTCCCGGGGCGGCGCGTCGCTGGGTGCTCCCGCCCGACGAGTCGACGCATGTCACCGGCGAGGCGATCGACGTCGCGCCGCGCGCCGGAGCGGCGTGGCTGGAACGCAACGGCAATCGCTGGGGCCTGTGCCGCGTGTACGACAACGAGTGGTGGCACTTCGAACTGGCCACTGTTCCCGGCCAGACGTGTCCGCCGCGACTGCCCGATGCGAGCAGGCGGCACAGGTGACCGTCCTCACAGTCGATGTTTCGCCAATCTCCCGTCGATGCGCAAGGATGTAGCGGTGCCTGAGTATCTCTCGTATGAAGAATTCGGTCGCCGCTTCTTCGAAGTGGCCGTGACAGAGGACCGCATCGGCGCAGCGTTCTCGGCGGTCGCCGGCGAAGAGTTCCAGGTCGGCCCGTTGCCTTCGGGGCCGGGCGGAATGGTGAAGGTCAACGCCGACGTGCGGATCGCCGAACCGCAGATCACTCGGCACGTGGGCGAGCTGATCACCTTCGAGGTGAAGCTTCCGCTGTTCATCGGTCTGTTGATCGACCTCAAGCTCGATCGCATCCACTACGACGTCGACGGCCTGATCACCCTGCCGCTGACCGTGCGCTGCGCGGCGCCGCTGCAACTGCGCATCGAGGTGGAGCCGCCGCGCCCGAGGGACGTCTTCGTCGACGTCGCGTCACGCAACATGCGCGGCGAGTTCATCCGCAACCTCGCGCAGGTCGACGCCGAGATCCGGCGTGTCATCGCCAAGTTCGTCGCCGACGAGATCGAGAAGCCCGAGGTGCGCAATGCTCGTTTCATCGACGTCGCCGGTGAGCTGAGCCGGGCACTCGAGGGCGGCGCCGACGCGGCCGCCGAGCAGGACGTCGAGGTGCAGACCGCGGTGCAGGAGTCGGCGGACGCCGACTCCGTCGACGATCCCGTGGCGGAGCGCGACTGATCCGGGCATGCTGGAGCGATGGTCACCTCCGACGAGAACTCCGCTCCCGCTGACGCTGCGACCGGCAGCTACATGCTGGTGAATCAACCGTATGAGCGCGACACCCGCTACATCGACACGCGGATCACCCGCGACGGCGCGGACGGCTACCCGGTGCAGCCTGGCCGCTATCGGCTCGTCGTGTCGTACGCGTGTCCGTGGGCGAACCGCGCCGTCATCGTCCGGCGTCTGCTAGGACTCGAGAATGCGATCTCGATGGGCGTCTGCGGCCCGACGCACGACGAGCGGTCGTGGACGTTCGACCTCGATCCGGGCGGGGTCGACCCCGTCCTGAAGATCCCGCGTCTGCAGGACGCCTATTTCAAGCGGATCCCGGGCTACGAGAAGGGAATCACCGTCCCCGCGATTGTCGACGTCCCGACCGGCGCGGTGGTGACCAACAATTTTCCGCAGATCACCCTCGATTTCGAGACCGAATGGGTGGACTACCACCGTCCGGGTGCGCCGGTGCTCTACCCCGAGGACCTGCGCGAGGACATCGACGCGGTGAACGACCTGGTGTACCGGGACGTGAACAACGGCGTCTACCGCTGCGGTTTCGCCGGCTCGCAGGAGTCGTACGAGGCGGCCTACGACCGGCTCTTCGCCCGGCTCGACTGGCTGTCCGAGCGATTGTCTGCTCGGCGGTACCTGGTCGGCGACACCATCACCGAGGCCGACGTCCGCCTGTTCACCACTCTGGCCAGGTTCGACGCCGTGTACCACGGCCATTTCAAGTGCAATCGCGAGAAGCTGACCGAGATGCCAGTGCTGTGGGCATACGCCCGAGACCTCTATCAGACACCGGGATTCGGCGACAGCACGAACTTCGACCACATCAAGCGGCACTACTACCAGGTTCATCGCGACATCAATCCGTCCGGCATCGTGCCGAAGGGCCCGGAGCTGTCGGTGTGGAACGCCCCGCACGGCCGCGAGTCCCTCGGCGGCAGCCCGTTCGGCGACGGCACCGCGCCCGCGCCTCTGTAGGGGACGAGCGGCGGGGCCGGGAACAAACCACGGTCCGTTGTCGTTCGACTACTCAGTCGACTGAAGTGAGTAGTCGGTAGCGGCGGGCCCCGGTGGGCCGGCGGACGGTGTGGGAGGACGAGTGGCGCGACGTCGAGGTCAGACATCTTGGCGTCGAGCGCCACATTGGCCTGCGCCACCGCGTAGCGGCCCTCTTCCAT
>JASGFV010000203.1:0-6439 GCA_047605365.1 Gordonia sp. (in: high G+C Gram-positive bacteria) | reverse complement strand
GATCAGGAAGGTCGTGACGACCTCGCCCTGCGCATCGCCGTCCAGCCCGGCGGCTGCGCAGGACTGCGTTACCAGCTGTTCTTCGACGACCGCAGCCTCGACGGCGATGTCATCGTGGAGTTCGGCGGCGTGAAGCTGGCCGTCGACCGGATGAGCGCACCGTACGTCCAGGGCGCGACGATCGACTTCGTCGACAGCATCGAGAAGCAGGGCTTCACGATCGACAACCCGAACGCCACCGGCAGCTGCGCCTGCGGCGACTCGTTCAACTGACCTCCACTCGGGCCACGCGCCCGCAGTAAGGCCATCGCTTCGGTCGCATCCCCGAGATTCTCCGGGGATGCGACCGAAGTCGTCTATGCCCGGTGCGGACCGACGGCCGGGCCCTAGTACGTTGGAACGATGTTCACTGCCGTTTGCGGGTCCCTGGCGACCGATCACCTGATGAAGTTCCCCGGTAAATTCTCTGACCAGCTGCTCAGCGATCAGCTGGACAAGATCTCGCTCAGCTTCCTCGTCGAAGACCTGGTGATCCGGCGCGGCGGTGTCGGCGGCAACATCGCCTTCGCCATCGGCGCCCTCGGCGGCAAGCCGTTGCTGATCGGTGCGGCCGGCGGCGACTTCGACGACTACCAGGGCTGGCTCGAGGACTTCGACGTCGACTGCCGCGGGGTCCGCCGGTCGGCGACCCTGCACACCGCGCGCTTCATGTGCACCACCGACGAGACCATGGCCCAGCTCGCCAGCTTCTACCCGGGTGCGATGAGTGAGGCCGGCCAGATCGACCTCGCCGAGCTGTTCGACGAGACCGGGGTTCCCGAGCTGGTGCTCATCGGCGCCGACGACCCCGCCGCGATGGTCCGGCACACCGAGTACTGCCGGAGCAACGGCATCGAATTCGCCGCCGACCCGTCGCAGCAGTTGGCCCGCCTCGACGGCGACACCGCCCGCGGTCTGATCGACGGCGCGAAATTCCTGTTCACCAACGAATACGAGTGGGGCCTGCTGCGCCAGAAGACCGGACTGAGCGAGGCCGACGTCGCGTCGATGGTCAGCGTCCGCATCACGACGCTCGGCGAGAACGGCGTCGAGATCGTCGACGGCTCGGGCGAGCGCCTGCACGTCGCCGTGGTGCCGGTCGTCACGCCGTCCGACCCGACCGGCGTCGGCGACGGCTTCCGCGCCGGCTTCCTGACCGGTCTCGGCCACGGCCTGGGCTTCGAGCGGGCCGCCCAGCTCGGCGCGATGGTGGCCACACTGGTTCTCGAGTGCGACTCGACGCAGGGCTGGGCCTGGAACTTCGAGGACGTGCGTCCCCGCCTGGCCGCCGCATACGGCGACGCGGCCGCCTCGGACATCCTCGCGGTGCTCTGACGCAGCTCGATCACGACAGACGACGACGGCCGGCGATCCCTCTCGGGACGCCGGCCGTCGTCGTAGGCAGATCCGGGAGCCTAGAGGCGCACCGGGTAGTCGCGGTCCTCGATCTGCGGCACGATGCTGCCGTCGACGAAGATGCCGTACCAGATCATGTAGCAGATGACGGTCCACAGGCGGCGGCTGTTGTCGACGGTGCCGGCCCGGTGTTCGTTCAGCATCTGCAGCACGAACTGCTTGTCGAAGATGTCGCCGGTGTCTGAGGTGGTGATCACCTCGTGCGCCCAGTCGTACATCTCGGTGCCGGCCAGCCAGTGCCGCAGCGGCACCGGGAAGCCGAGCTTGCGGCGGTGCAGCACGTGCGGCGGCACGATCTGCTCCAGCGCTCTCCGCAGCGCGTACTTGGTGGTGTCGTGTGCGATCTTCTCGTCGTAGGGCAGACCCTCGGCGACGCGGAAGACCTCCTTGTCCAGGAACGGCACGCGCAATTCCAGCGAGTTGGCCATGGTGATCTTGTCGGCCTTCACCAGGATGTCGCCGCGCAGCCAGGTGAACAGGTCCAGGTGCTGCATGCGGGTGACCGGGTCCAGGCCCTCGCTCATCGCGTAGATCGGTGCGGTGACGTCGGACTGGGTCCACTCCGGGCGGAAGTTGCGCAGCGTGCGGCGCAGGCGCTCGTCGTCGAAGCTGCGGGCGTTGCCGTAGTAGCGCTCTTCCAGCGTCAGCGATCCGCGGTGCAGCAGGCTCTTGCCGCGCTTGCCCTCCGGGATGCGGTCGGAGATCTTGCCGGCCAGCCGGCGCATGCCGGGGGAGAGGCGCTCGAACGGCTTGAGCGAGAGCGGCTCCTTGTAGATGGTGTAGCCGCCGAACAGTTCGTCGGCGCCCTCGCCGGAGAGCACCACCTTAACGTGCTTGCGGGCCTCGGCGGCGACGAAGTAGAGCGGGACCAGTGCCGGGTCGGCCACCGGGTCGTCCAGGTACCAGATGATCTTCGGCACGGCGTCGATGAACTCTGCGGGGCTCACGACCTTGACGATGTGGCGGGCGCCGATCGCCTCGGCGGACTCCGCGGCGACGTCGACCTCCGAGTACCCCTCGCGTTCGAAGCCGGTGGTGAACGTGATCAGGTCCGGGTTGTGCTGGATGGCCAGTGCGGCGATCGCCGTCGAGTCGATGCCGCCGGACAGGAACGAACCGACGGTCACGTCGGCGCGCATGTGCTTGGCGACCGAGTCGCGCAGCACGTCGGCGATCTCGTCGTAGCGCTTCTGCTCGGCGCCCTGTGCGAACGGTCGCACCGCGAACTTCGGCACGAAGTACCGCGTGGTCTCGGGAGCCTCGCCGGGACGGACGGTGGCGTAGGTGCCCGACTCGAGGCGGCGGATGTCGGTGTGCAGCGTCTCCGGCTCCGGGACGTACTGCAGGACCGTGTAGTGCTCGGTCGCGCGGTCGTCGAGCGACGTGCCGAGCTCCAGGCGGTCGAGGATCTCCAGCAGGCTCTTCTTCTCGCTGCCGAACGCAGTGCCGCGCGGGCCGGTCGCCAGGAACAGGGGCTTGATGCCGAACGCGTCGCGGGCCAAGAACAGTTCGCGGGTCTCGGTGTCCCAGATCGCGAACGCGAACATGCCGCGCAGCTTGCGCACCACTTCCGGACCCCAGTGGTGGAAGCCGGCGACGATCGACTCGCCGTCGCCCTCGGTCGCGAAGACTGCGCCGTGGTCGCGGCTCAGTTCCTCGCGCAGCTCCAGGTAGTTGTAGATCTCGCCGTTGAAGGCCAGGGCGTAGCGCTCCGGAGCCTCCGGCGGACCCCAGCGCAGCGGCTGATGGGAGTGCTCGACGTCGATGATCGACAGGCGGTTGAAGCCCAGGACGAGGTCGTCGTCGTTCCAGGTACCGGTCTCATCCGGGCCGCGGTGACGCATGCAGTGGGCCGCGGCGCCGATCTGTTCGGCGGCGTCGGCCGCCGTGGCGTCGTTGGTCAGCATTCCGAGCAGGCCACACACGTTTTCGATGCCCCTTTGGGTGTTCGACTCGATCATTGGAGACCGGCGGCGCCGCAGAACGCGACACGCGCGGATCTACTATGCCGCAATTCGCGGACCGGACGCGAACGCGGAGCCGTCCGCCAACCCGGTCCAGAGCGCCGTGAGTGACCGTTTCGCCTGTTCGGCGATCGGCGTGACACGACTGCCCAACCCCAATCGAGATCAGATCGCCGTGTTGGTCTACGCTGCGTAGTACTAGGTGCGAGAATGTCACCAGCGGGCCGGCCACGAGGGTGTGCCGAACCGGTATAACAGCTCCCTGCCAGCAGGAAGGCGTGAAATTGACACACGGTGGACGTTCGTCGACACGTCGCGGCGCTAAGACGTCGCGAACAGTGAAACGACTGAGTGCCCTCGCGGCTTTGGCCGCAGCCGTCCTGATGACGTCGGGTTGTAGCGCCGACGAGGCGATGCGATTCGGCTGGCCGGAAGGCGTCACCCCCGAAGCGCACGATATGCGTGTGTTCTGGCAGTGGGCGGTCATCGCCGCACTCGCCATGGGCATCTTCGTGTGGGCCCTGATCTTCTGGACGATCACCTTCCATCGCCGCCGCAGGAATTCCACGGCCGAGGAAGAATTTCCCCGCCAGACGGGATACAACGTCCCGCTGGAGCTCGCCTACACCGCGATTCCCTTCGTGCTGATCGCAGTGCTCTTCTACTTCACCGTCATCGTGCAGAACAAGGTGGAGGCCAAGGAAGACAACCCCGCCATCGTGGTGGACGTGACCGCTTTCCAGTGGAACTGGAAGTTCGGCTACAACACCGTCACGCTTCCCGACGGTACGAAGCTGATCGACGGCGAGAAGGACTCGGTCAAGGGTTCGCCCGACGACGTCAAGAACCCGTTCGACGTGCAGTACAAGAAGTACCGCGAAGAGCACGGCGAGAAGGAAGAAGTCCACGGTCCGGACGGCGGCCGCAGCGACGAGGTCCGCAACTACCTGACCTTCAACAAGGTCGAGACCCTCGGCACGTCGTCGGAGATCCCGATCCTGGTCCTCCCGACAGACACTCGCATCCAGTTCAATCTGGCCGCGGCGGACGTCATCCACTCGTTCTGGGTCCCGGAGTTCCTGTTCAAGCGCGACGTGATGCCCTTCCCAGAGCAGAACCACCAGGACTCGTCGTTCCAGATCAGCTCGATCGACAAGCAGGGCGCGTTCGTCGGCCGATGCGCTGAGATGTGCGGCACCTACCACGCGATGATGAACTTCGAGGTTCGTGCGATCTCGCCGCAGCTCTTCGCCCAGTACATCAAGCTCCGCAACGCCAAGCCGGAGCTGACCAACGCTGAGGCGCTGACCGCTATCTGCCAGGAGCCGGCTTCGGTCACGACCGTGCCGTTCGACACCCGCCGCGTGCACGACACCGACGCTCCGAAGAGCCTCGGCGACACCAGCGACACGACGCTCAAGAACTGCACCCCGGAGGTCCCGCAGTCATGAAAATCGAAGCACGCATCTTCGAGGTCATCGCCGTCTTCTTCTTGGTGATGGGCGTCGTCTACACGATCAGCACGTACTTCTACCGGACCGGCATCGAGTGGATCGGCGTCGTCTGCCTGTTCTTCTCGGCCGGTCTGGCACTGATCGCCGGCAGCTACTTCCGGTTCGTCGCCCGTCGCGTGGAGATCCGCCCGGAAGACTACGACGACGCGGAGATCGAGGACGGCGCCGGTGAACTGGGTTTCTTCAGCCCGCACAGCTACTGGCCGATCCTGGTCGCCGCCGGAGCCGCGCTGTTCGGCGTCGGCTTCGCGACCGGCAACTTCTGGTTCGCGGTGACTGCGGCGGTCGGCATCGTCGCTGCGACTGCGGGCCTGGTCTTCGAATACCACGTCGGTCCGGAAAAGCACTGACCGAACGAGACATGACACAAGCCGCACCCGGGATCCGGGTGCGGCTTTGTCGTTCCCCGGAACTCTCCGCCGCCGAACTCGTCGAGCTCCGGTCGATGCTCGACGCCGCGTTCGCGGGGGACTTCTCCGACACCGACTTCGACCACGCGCTCGGCGGCGTGCACGTGCTCGTGAACGACGCTGAGGCAGGCACCGGGGCGTCGATCGTCGGACATGCGTCGGTGGTCGAGCGGACGCTGACCGTCGACGACGCGGATGCTGTCAGCGTCGGTGAAGACCTGCGTATCGGCTACGTCGAGGGCGTGGCGGTGGCAGACAGCCATCGACGACGCGGTATCGGCGGCCTCGTGATGGGCTGCATCGAGCGCGAGATCGACGCGTCGTACGAAATGGGCGTACTGGCCGCGAGCGACGCCGGGATGGCGCTGTACACCTCGCGGGGATGGACGTCCTGGACTGGGCAGCTGGCGGCTCGTACGGACGACGGGGTACAGCCGACCCCGGGCGAGCGTGGAGCGATCCTGATCTGGCGTACCGCGCGCACGAACGACGTCGACGTCGCTCGTCGCCTCGTCGTCGATCAGCGGCCCGGATCGGCCTGGTGACGTGGTGGCGGTCGTTGAGTCTGCCTGAGCGTCGTGCTGAGGCCTGACTGCCTCTGGCGTGTGAGCTGTCGCTGATCGAGTTCTATGGGCGAGAGCGGCGGGGTCCGTCCGCTGTCCGCACCACGGACCGAACCCGGCGGGCCGGGGGAGTGGACAAAGTGCCCGTCGCGGTTGGACCCTTCGACAGGCTCAGGGAGCAAGAGAAGATCTCCGCCGAGCGAGAGAAACTGAGGGGGCTTGCCGAAGAACGGCACCACCACGAAAAAGCCGCCGCCTCGCGAATGCGAAGCGGCGGCCTTCTCGTCGTTCTTCAGGAGCGCCTAGTCCTTGAGCGGGAGTCCGCCCTTGGCTTGGAGTTCTTGCAGGGCCTTCTTCTCGGCCTCATGCTGTTCGTGCTCGATGCGCACGTTCAGCGATTGCTCTTCGGCCGAGTCCGGAACCAGGACGGTACCGGTGCCCGGCGAACCCGAGGCGCCCAGCTTGTTCATGCGCTTGGGCAGTGCCGCACCCTCGTAGGGGAGCGGGATCGGGTGACCGTGGCTGTCCACCGG
>JASGFV010000202.1:0-6467 GCA_047605365.1 Gordonia sp. (in: high G+C Gram-positive bacteria) | reverse complement strand
ACGACGACAAGTACGACGGCAGCCAGAACATCATCTCCAACGCCTCGTGCACCACCAACTGCCTCGGCCCCTTCGCCAAGGTCCTGCACGACAACTTCGGCATCAAGCAGGGTCTGATGACCACGATCCACGCCTACACCCAGGATCAGAACCTGCAGGACGCTCCGCACAAGGACCTGCGTCGCGCCCGCGCCGCCGCCATCAACATCGTGCCGACCTCGACCGGCGCCGCCAAGGCCATCGGCCTGGTGCTCCCGGAGCTGAAGGGCAAGCTGGACGGCTACGCCCTGCGCGTGCCGATCCCCACCGGCTCGGTCACCGACCTCACCGCGGAGCTGGAGAAGCCGGCCACCGCCGAGGAGATCAACGCCGCGATGAAGGCCGCCGCCGAGGGCCCGATGAAGGGCATCCTGAAGTACTACGACGCGCCCATCGTCTCGAGCGACATCGTCACCGACCCGCACAGCTCGTTGTTCGACGCCGGCCTGACCAAGGTCATCGGCAACCAGGTGAAGGCCGTCTCGTGGTACGACAACGAGTGGGGCTACTCGAACCGCCTCGTCGACCTCATCGGTCTCGTCGGCAAGTCCCTCTGAACCCCATGGCCGTACGCACTCTGGAAGACCTGATCGCCGACGGCGTCGAAGGCCGCGGAGTTCTGGTCCGATCGGACTTCAACGTCCCGCTCGACGGGACCGAGATCACCGATCCGGGCCGCATCCTGGCCAGCCTCCCGACGCTGCGGAAGCTGATCGACGCCGGCGCCAAGGTGATCATCACCGCGCACCTGGGCCGCCCGAAGGGCGAACCGGATCCGGCGCTGTCGCTGGCTCCGGTCGCCGCCCGCCTCTCGCAGGAGCTGGGCCGCAACGTCCAGCTGGCCGGCGACGTGGTCGGCGCCGACGCGCTCGCGCGCGCCGAGGGCCTGACCGACGGGGACGTCCTGCTGCTGGAGAACATCCGCTTCGATCCGCGGGAGACCTCCAAGGACGAGGCCGAGCGCACCAAGCTCGCCAAGGCTCTGGTCGAGCTGTTCGGCGACGACGGCGCGTTCGTGTCCGACGGCTTCGGCGTCGTGCACCGCAAGCAGGCCTCGGTCTACGACGTGGCGAAGCTGCTGCCGTCGTACGCCGGCGATCTGGTGGCCACCGAGGTCGACGTGCTCGCGAAGATCACCTCCGACGTCGAACGCCCTTACGCGGTGGTTCTCGGCGGTTCGAAGGTGTCCGACAAGCTCGGCGTGATCGAGTCGCTGGCTCCCAAGGTCGACAGCCTGCTGATCGGCGGAGGCATGGCCTTCACCTTCATCAAGGCGCAGGGCAGCCCGGTGGGCGATTCGCTGCTGCAGGACGACATGGTCGACACCTGCAACGACCTGCTGGAACGGTTCGGCGACGTCATCCACCTGCCGCACGACATCGTCGTGGCCGACAAGTTCGCGGCCGACGCCGAGACGTCGATCGCGTTCACCCGCGACGGCTTCACCGAGGGCATGGGCCTGGACATCGGTCCGGGCACGGTCGAGCGGTTCGCCGCGCTGCTGGGCGGGGCCAAGACCATCTTCTGGAACGGTCCGGCCGGCGTCTTCGAGTTCGAGAAGTTCTCCAACGGCACCCGCGGCGTCGCCGAGGCGATCGCCGGGGCCACCGAAGAGGGCGCGTTCAGCGTGGTCGGCGGCGGCGACTCGGCGGCCGCCGTGCGTGTGCTCGGACTGCCGGACAGTGCGTTCTCGCATATCTCGACCGGCGGCGGCGCGTCGCTGGAGTACCTGGAGGGCAAGGAGCTCCCGGGTCTGGCCGTTCTGGAACAGGAGTAGTCGATGGCTGCCAAGTCTCCCCGGAAGCCGCTGATCGCGGGCAACTGGAAGTGCAATCTGAACCACTTCGAGGCGATCGCGCTGGTTCAGAAGATCTCCTTCGCGCTGCCGGAGAAGTACTTCGAGAAGGTCGACGTGACGGTGATCCCGCCGTTCACCGACATCCGCAGCGTGCAGACCATCGTCGACGGCGACAAGCTGCTGCTCACCTACGGTGCGCAGGACCTGTCCGAGCACGACTCGGGCGCCTACACCGGTGAGATCAGCGGAGCCTTCCTCGAGAAGCTCGGCTGCACCTTCGTCGTGGTCGGGCATTCGGAGCGTCGCACCCTCCACGGCGAGTCGAACGAGACCGTGCTGGCCAAGACGAAGGCCGCGCTCCGGCATGGCCTGACTCCGATCGTCTGCATCGGCGAGGGCCTCCAGATCCGCGAGGCCGGTGAGCACGTCGCGTACAACGTCGAGCAGTTGAAGGCCTCGCTGGCCGGGCTGTCGGCGGCGGAGATCGCCAAGGTCGTCGTCGCCTACGAGCCGGTCTGGGCCATCGGCACCGGCCGGGTGGCCAGTGCGCAGGACGCCCAGGAAGTGTGCGCCGCGGTGCGCGGGGCGCTCGGCGAGCTTGCCGACGCCGACACGGCGTCGTCGGTCCGGGTGCTCTACGGCGGCAGCGTCAACGCCAAGAACGTCGGAGAGATCGTGGGTCAGACCGACGTCGACGGCGCGCTGGTGGGCGGCGCCTCGCTGAAGGCTGACGAGTTCGCTCAGCTGTCGGCGATCGCCGCGGGCGGGCCGCTGCTCTGATCGCAGCGCACATCGCGTAGACTGTGGCAGGTTGCCCGGCGATCCCTCGCGGATCCGCCGAGTGACCTGCCACAGTTCTTTCAACGGACGGGACCGACCACTCGTGACCATCGCGCTCAACATCGGCTTGATCATCACCAGCGTGCTGCTGATCGTTCTGGTGCTGCTGCACCGCGCCAAGGGTGGTGGCCTGTCCTCGCTGTTCGGCGGCGGCGTGCAGTCCAGCCTTTCCGGCTCGTCCGTGGTGGAGAAGAACCTGGACCGACTGACCATTTTCATCGGCCTGGTCTGGCTGATCTTCATCATCGGTGTCGGCCTGGACATCAAGTACTCGTAGACATTTCGCGGTTCCGCGGGTGTGTGCCGCCCACCGAGACCGCCGGTCCGGGACTCCTCTTCACGAGGAGTCCCGGACCTTTTTCGTGATGCGGCCCGGCTGCGACCTGCGGAGAGCGGCGTTGCCGTGCAGCAAGCCGGATGGGCGACGATAATGGGCTGATGACCCCCTCGCAGCGCTCCGAATCAGACGCCGTCACCCGAGCGGTGAGCACCCCGATGATCGAACGGATCCGGATCGTCGAATCAGGGCAGGCGGCCACCGAGCCGCTGCGCGAGGACATCCGGTATCTCGGTGGAATCCTGGGCGAGATCATCGCCCAGCACGCCGGGGAAGACACGTTCGACCTGGTCGAGAGCGCCCGCCGCGACGCCTTTGCGATCCGCTACGGCGAGATCGACCGCGATGTGCTCGCCGCCCGCTTCACCGACCGCCCGGTCCACGATCTGATGCCGGCCGTGCGGGCCTTCTCGAACTTCGCGCTGCTGGCGAATCTCGCCGAGGACCTGCACCGGGAACGACGTCGCCGCATCCACCTGCGGGCGGGCGATCCGTCCCCGCCGTCGAGCCTGGAGGCCACTTACTCCGCGCTGGCCGAAGCGGGCGTCACCGACGCGCGAGTGGGCGACGGGCTGGCCGGGGCCACCGTCGTCCCGGTCATCACCGCGCATCCCACCGAGACTCGTCGCCGCAGCGTGTTCGATGCGCAGAACCGGATCACCGAACTGATGCGGGTGCGGGGGCGCAGCGAGCTGACGCCGGCTGAGGAGGCCGACCTGGACCGGGAGATCCAGCGGCAGATCCTCCTGCTGTGGCAGACTGCGCTGATCCGGCTGCGCCGGCTGACGATCAGCGACGAGATCAACACCGCGCTGCGGTACTACGACGCCTCGTTCTTCACCGTGGTGCCCAAGCTCAACCGCGACGTGCGCGACGCGCTGGCCGCGGCCTACCCGGACGCCGGGCTGGGCGACGTCTCGATGATCAAGATGGGCTCGTGGATCGGCGGTGACCGTGACGGCAATCCGTTCGTCACCGGAGACGTGGTCACCGAGGCGACGACCAGTGCGGCGTCGACTGTCATGGGCCACCACCTGGGCGAACTGCGGAAGCTGCAGCAGGAGCTGTCGATGTCGTCGCGGCTGGTGTCGCCGGTGCTGCCCGAGTTGCGCGCTCTTTCGGGCGCCGATCCGGAGAACGACGACGAGCCGTTCCGCGCCGCCCTCGCCGCGATTCGTGCGCGTCTGGCGGCGCGGGCGATCGCCTCGCTCGGCCCGGAGTCGGTGTCGCAGGAGGAGCGCGCCCTGGCCGGCGGGGCCGAGCCGTATCCGGACGCACCGGCCTTCCTGGCCGACCTCGACGTGGTCGACGCTGCGCTGCGTGCCATCGTGGACGAGACGATCGCCGATGATCGGCTGAGCGCACTGCGTGAGGCAGTGCGGGCGTTCGGGTTCCACCTGTCCGGTCTGGACATGCGGCAGAACTCGGAGATGCACGAGAACGTCGTCGCCGAGCTGCTGGCCTGGGCCGGGGTGTGCGACGACTACGCGTCGCTCGACGAGGAGCAGCGGGTCGCTGTGCTCTCCGCCGAACTGACGTCGCGTCGTCCGCTGACCTCACCCGACGCGGGGCTCAGCGAACTCGCCACCAAGGAACTGGGCGTGGTGCACGCCGCCGCGGCGGCAGTCGAGCGGTTCGGCGACGACGCCGTGCAGAATTACGTGATCAGCATGTGCACGTCGGTGTCTGACATGCTGGAGGCGCTGGTGCTCCTCAAGGAGGCCGGGCTGTACGGGCTCGACGAGGACGGCGCGCCGTCCTCGACGGTGCGGGTGGTCCCGCTGTTCGAGACCATCGAAGACCTGCAGGCCGGAGCGTCGACCATCACGGCGACGCTGGCGCTGGACTTCTACCGGCAGCTGGTCGAATCGCAGGACGGTCTTCAGGAGATCATGCTCGGCTACTCCGACTCCAACAAGGACGGCGGATACCTGGCGGCGAACTGGGCGCTGTACCGCGCCGAGCTGGATCTGGTGGAGGCAGGCAAGGCCGCCGGAGTGCGACTGCGACTCTTCCACGGTCGCGGCGGCACCGTCGGCCGCGGCGGAGGCCCCAGCTACGAGGCGATCCTGGCGCAGCCGCCGGGCGCCGTGCAGGGCTCGTTGCGGCTGACCGAGCAGGGCGAGATCATCGCCGCCAAGTACGCCGAACCGGTCAGGGCGCGACGGAATCTGGAGTCGCTGCTGGCGGCCACCATCGAGTCGACGCTGCTCGACACCGAGGGTCTCGGCGACGGCTCGCAGGAGGCCTATCTGGTGCTCGACGAGCTGGCCACCCTCGCGCGCAGCGCCTACAGCGAACTGGTGCACGACACGCCGGGCTTCGTGGAGTACTTCACCGAGTCGACGCCGCTGTCGGAGATCGGCGCTCTGAACATCGGCAGCCGCCCGACGTCGCGTAAGCAGACCACCGCCATCTCCGACCTGCGGGCCATCCCGTGGGTGCTGTCGTGGACCCAGTGCCGCGTGATGCTGCCCGGCTGGTACGGCACCGGCAGCGCGTTCGAGCAGTGGGTGGGCGACGATCCCGAGCGGCTCGCTCTCCTCAACCGGTACTACCGGGAGTGGCCGTTCTTCCGCTCGGTGATGTCGAACATGGCGCAGGTGCTGGCCAAGTCGGACATGGGCCTGGCGTACCGGTACGCCCAGCTGGTGACCGATGAGGACCTCCGCACTCAGATCTTCTCGAAGCTGGCCGAAGAACACGAGCGCACCATCGACATGTATGCCAAGATCGCCGGGACCGACGACCTGCTGGTCGACAACGACGCGCTCAAGCGGTCGGTCTACAACCGATTCCCGTACCTGGAGCCGCTGAACCTGATGCAGGTGGAACTACTGCGCCGGTTCCGCGCGGGGGAGGACACCCCCGAGATCCGGCGCGCCATCCAGCTCACGATGAACGGCCTGGCCACGGCGCTGCGCAACAGCGGATAGGGATCCCGGCTGAACCCTTCGACAGGCTCAGGGGCCGGGTCGTACCGCCGGCTGAGCTTGTCGAAGCCTTTGGCGGGCCGGGTCCGTACCGTCCGCCTGGTTCAGCCCAGGCTCGCACGCAGAGCGTCGAGATGAGCCCGGCTCAGTCGTGCGGCGGCCTCTGGTTCGCGGTCGCCGATGGCGTCGGCCAGCTCCGAGTGGGCGGCGCGGTCGGCGTCGTCGTCGAGCGATCTGCCGATCCGGAGCATGTCGATCATCGCCTGCCGGAGTCGGGCGACGAACGTGTCGAACAGTTCCAGCAGGACCGGGTTCTCGGCCGCGGCGACGATCGCACGGTGGAAACGCATGTCGGCGTCCACCAGCTCTTCGATCGAGGAGCGAGAGCTCTCTCGGTCGGCGAATGCTCTGCGGATCGCTCGCAGAGCGGGGGCGGAGCGACGTCTCGCGGCGAGCGCGGCCGCCTCGGACTCGATGGCGATGCGTGCCTCGATGACCGAGGCGATGTCGGCTCGCTGAA
>JASGFV010000201.1:0-6493 GCA_047605365.1 Gordonia sp. (in: high G+C Gram-positive bacteria) | reverse complement strand
GCATGTTGAGCTTCTTGGCGTCGTCGGTGGCGGTACCCGAGATGGCCTTGGCGGCCAGCGTCTTGATCGGGCCGGCGGCGACCAGGTTGGAGCGCACGCGCTTGGCGTAGCCGACCTCGCGGGCCACGTAGCGGTTGACCGACTCGAGCGCGGCCTTGGCGACGCCCATCCAGTTGTAGTCCGGAACCGCGGTGCGCGGATCGAAGTCCATGCCCACGATCGAGCCGCCCTCGTTCATCACGGGCAGCACCGCGCGCGCCAGCGAGGCGTAGCTCCACGCCGAGATCTCGAAGGCCTTCGCGGCGTCCGGGCCGGGACCCTCGAGGAACGGCAGCGCCTCCGGCCCCATCAGGGTGCGCGGGGCGAACGCGATCGAGTGCACGACGCCGTCGACGCCCTCGGGGGCCAGCGCACGCACGGCGTCAGCCAGGGCGCCCAGGCTCTCCTCGTCGGTGACGTCGAGCGGGATCGCGTCCGGCACCTCCTGCGGAAGGCGCTTGGCGATGCGGTTGATCAACCGCAGCCGCTCCGGGATGCCGGTGATGATCACCTTGGCGCCGGCCTCCTGGGCCTGCGCGGCGGTGGCGAACGCGATGGACGCGTCGGTGATGATGCCGGTGACGAGAATGGTCTTGCCGTCGAGAATGCCGGTCACTGATTCTCCTTCGAGTCGTGAGTTGTGGAAAAAGGTCTCGGGGAGCGCGAGGTCAGTGACCCATGCCCATGCCGCCGTCCACCGGCAGCACCGCGCCGGTGATGTAGCCGCCCTGGTCCGAGGCCAGGAAGCTGATGGCGGCGGCGACGTCCTCGGGCTGACCGACGCGGCCGAGCGGGATGGCCTGCTTGGCCATCTCGATGTACTTGTCTTCCATCTCCGCGGTCATGTCGGTCTCGATGAAGCCGGGGGCGACGACGTTGGCGGTGATGTTGCGCGAACCGAGCTCGCGGGCGATGGAGCGCGCGAGACCGATCAGGCCGGCCTTGGAGGCGGCGTAGTTGGCCTGGCCGGGAACGCCCGAGGTGGCGACGACCGAACCGAGGAAGATCATCCGGCCCCATTTGGCGCGCTGCATGGCGCGGGTGGCGGCCTTGGCGCAGCGGAAGGCGCCGGTCAGGTTGGCGTCGACGACCTTCTCGAAGCTCTCCTCCGACAGCCGCATCAGCAGCATGTTGTCAGTGATGCCCGCGTTGGCGACCAGCACCTCCACCGGACCCTGGTGCTCGGCGACCTCGGCGAAGGCCCGCTCCACCGACTCGTTGTCGGTGACGTCGCACTGGACGCCGAACAGGCCTTCGGGGGCGCCCGAACCGCGGTGGGTGACGGCGACCTTGTGGCCGTCGGCGGCCAGCCTCTGGGCGACGGCCAGGCCGATGCCGCGGTTTCCGCCGGTCACCAGGACCGAACGCGAGGGCTGGGGGGACGTGTTGTTCTCAACTGCCATGGTTGACCAACCTATCTGACGATGCGGGTAAGTGACGACAAGGGCGTGCGCGGTCGCCCGCTACGGCAGCCGCCGGTTGAGGCCGATCGCTCCGGCGGCGCCGATCAGCACCAGCAGCGTGCCGGCGATCATCCAGGGCCGGGAGTTGTCGCCCCGCTGACGTTCGTAGCCGATCTGTTCACGCAGCGTGGAGTAGACCTTGTTGAGCTCGTCGAGGCTCGATGCGGTGTAGAACCCGCCGCCGGACAGGTTGGCGATCTTGTGCAGCGACTCGTCGTCCACGGGGACACGGACGCGGTCGGTGCGGCCGTCGGGCTCGGTGAGGTCGACGGTGCCGTTCAGCGTGCCGAACGAAATCGTCGACACCGGGATGTTCTTCTCCTTGGCCTTGCGGGCCGCAGTGAAGCCGCCGCGCGGATCGTCCGGACTGTCGGGCACCGTCTGCTTGCCGTCGGACAGCAGCACGATGTGCGCGGGCGGGGCGGCCGCGTCGCCGCCGAGAGCGGCGTTGAGCGTCTGGATCTGATCGAGCGCGGCGAAGATGCCTTCGCCGGTCGCGGTCTTGTCGGCGAGCTTCAGCTTGCCCAGCGCCGTCTTGGTGGCCCGGTGGTCCGGGGTCGGCGAGACCAACGTCGACGCCGTGCCCGCGAACGACACCAGACCGAGGTTGATGCCAGGGGTCAGCTCGTCGGCGAAGCGCTTGCCCGCGGCCTGTGCGGCCTGCAGTCGGGTCGGTGCGACGTCGGTCGACTTCATCGAGTTGGAGACGTCCACCACCAGCATCACGGTCGCCCGGTTGCGCGGCACGTTGCGTTCGGCGATCGGTCCGGCCATCGCGATGGACAGCAGCACCAGACCCGCGGCCAACAGCGCGAAGGGCACGTGCCGGAAGCGATCGCGCAGCGGCGGCGACACCGTCTTGAGGACGTCGAGGTTGGCGAATCGCAGTGCGCGGGTGCGTCGCCGGCGCATCACCACGACGTAGTAGGCGACCAGAGCGACGACCAGCAGGATCGTCAGCAGCCACCAGGGATGCTCGAACCACTTCCCCATCAGCGCGCCCCCACCGCACGACGACGACGGCCCACGAACCGCACGGTGTCGGCGATCCAGTCGCGGTCGGTGCGCAGGCCCATGACGGCCCCGCCGCATCCGCGGAAGGCACGCTGGACTGAGGCGCGGTGTTCGGCGGCGGCCGCCTCGAAGTCGGCGCGTAGCCGCGGGGTCACGTCGACGTCGACGATCTCGCCGGTCTCGGCGTCGGCCAGGGTGAGCGGTCCGACGGGCGGAAGCTCCACGTCGCGGGGGTCGAGCACTTCGACGCCGAGCAGTTCGTGGTGGGCGCCGATCGCACGCAGCGATCGCGTCCAGTCGAGCGGGCCGAGGAAGTCGCTGAGCACCACGGCGAGTCCGCGGCGTCGCTGCGGCCGGCGAAGAGACTCCAGGCCGGCGTTGAGGTCGCCGCGCACACCCGGATTGCTGCGATGCGTGGTCGCGATGGCTTTGAGCAGCTCACGGTCGTGCGCCCGGCCGGAGCGAGCCGGAATGCGCACGATGTTGTCGCCGGTCACGATGATCGCGCCGTGACGGTTGCCGCCGCCGGACGTCAGGTGGACGACCGCGGCCGCGGCCGCCACCGCGAGTTCACGCTTGGTGGTACCGCCGCTGCCGAAGTCCAGACTCGCCGAGGCGTCGACGACGAACCACGTCTCCAGCTCGCGGTCGGCGATCATCTGCCGGACGTGCGGCTGGGTGGTGCGTGCGGTGACCGACCACTCCATCCGCCGGATGTCGTCGCCCGGCTGATAGGCGCGCGCCTCGCCCGGCTCCGATCCCGGACCCGGAATCAGGCCGAGGTGCTCGCCCTGCAGCACGCCGTCGAGCTTGCGCCGGACCGTCAGCTCCAGAGAGTTCAGCGCGGCGGTGAGCGCGGGGTCGGTCAGCGCACCGTCGTTCAGGGACGGCAGGTCGCTATTGGCCGACATGACCCTGGGCGCCACCGGTCTGCTGCTGGTTCACGACCTGCTGGTTAACGAGCTGCTGGGGAGCCCCCTGCGGGTGGCGCTGGCCCTGCGGCGCCGAGCCCGGCTGCGGCTGACCCTGCTGGGGGTAGGCGTTCTGCGGAGCGGGGGCGGCCGCGCCGCTGACCTGCGGCAGTCCGACGGTCTGCAGCACGCGGGTGATGATCTGGTCGGCGGTCACCTCGTCGGCGAGTGCGTCGTAGCTCAGCACCAGACGGTGGCGCAGTACGTCCGGGATGATCTCGACGACGTCCTGCGGGATCACGTAGTCGCGACCGCGGATCACCGCGAGGGCGCGCGCCGCGGCGACGATGCCCAGGGTGGCGCGGGGCGAGGCGCCGTACGACAGCCAGGTCGCGACGTCGGTCAGACCGAGGTCGGCCGGGCGGCGGGTGGCGTTGATGACCCGCACCACGTAGTCGACGAGGGCGTGGTGGACGAAGACGTTGGCCGCCACCCTCTGCAGGCGGACGGTGGCCTCCGGGTCCAGGATCTGCGACGCCTTCGGCGGGATGTTGCCCATCCGGTAGACGATCTCGCGCTCCTCCTCGACCGACGGGTAGTCGACGTTCACCTTGAACAGGAAGCGGTCGCGCTGCGCCTCGGGCAGCGGGTAGACGCCCTCGTTCTCGATGGGGTTCTGGGTGGCCATCACCAGGAACGGATCGGGCATCGGGTAGGTGACGCCACCGATCGAGACGTGACGCTCGGCCATCACCTCGAGCAGTGCCGACTGCACCTTGGCCGGTGCTCGGTTGATCTCGTCGGCGAGCAGGAAGTTCGCGACGACCGGACCGAGCTCGGTGTCGAACTCTTCGCGGCCCTGCCGGTAGATGCGCGTGCCGATCAGGTCGGTGGGCACCAGGTCGGGGGTGAACTGCACGCGCGAGAAGCTGCCGCCGATGACGGTCGCGAAGGTCTCCACTGCGAGGGTCTTGGCGACGCCGGGCACGCCCTCCAGCAGGATGTGCCCCTTGGCCAGCAGGCCGACGAGGATGCGCTCGACGAGCTCGTCCTGCCCGACGATCACTCGCTTGACCTCGTACATCGCCCGTTCCAGGAGTTTGGCGTCCTCCGGGGTGAGGGTGGTCTCGCCGTTTCCAGGTGTGCTCAAGCCGGGCTCCTCGTCGATCAACTCGTTCGTACTGCCGCTGCCAGCCTAGCCGAGCGTCACGCCAGTGTGCTTCACCCGACTGATGGCCTGGACGCGCCGTGTCAGGTCAGCCGGACGACCATCGGCATGGCGCCGTCGGTGCGCAACGGCGAGATCTTCACGACGTCGCCGGACTGCGGGGCCTCGATCATCTGATTGTCGCCGAGATACATCGCGACGTGCTCGCTGGCATTGGGGCCGTAGAAGATCATGTCGCCGCGCTGCATCTCCGACAGCGGGAACTGCGGTCCGGACGTGTACTGGTAGCCGGTGTAGTGCGGCAGCGAGTAGCCGATGCCGGCGAATGCGTAGACCATCAGGCCCGAGCAGTCGAAGCCGATCTTGTTGTAGTCGCCGTGACTGTCGGCCACGCCGCCGTCGCGGATGCCCAGGGTGGGACCGTTCGCGTCGCCGCCGCCCCAAGCGTACGGCAGGCCGAGCTGCGACTTGGCGCGGTTCACGACGATCTCCACCGCTTCCGGGCCGCGGACGCCCGGACGGGTGATGCCCGGATTGTTGCCGCCGCTGCCGCCGAGCAGGCCGCTGAGCGAGCCGGTGCCCAGCTTGGTGACCGAGTCCAGCGGCGCCGCTCCGCCGATGCCGAGTTCGTCCAGCAGCTGCGAGTGCGGGATCTGATTGTCGCCGAGCAGCTTGGCCAGCGCCTGCTGCGCGACGTCGACCGCCAGTTTGGCGGCGGCCTGGGCGGCCTGGGCCAGTGCGTCGTCGCCGTCGGCGTTGTTCTTCGGCACGCCGTTGATGATCGAGCCGAGATCCGGGACGTTCGCGTCGACCTTGGTGTCGCTCTTCTTTAGCTTCGCCAACTGTGCCGCAAGCGCCGAGCGCTTGTTCATCAGCTCGGTGCGCTTGCCCTTCTGCTGCGCCATGGCGGTGCGTGCGGCGTTCACGGCCGAGATCGCCGCGGCTCGACGATCCGCGGCGCCTTCGGCGGCGGCCTGGGTCTGCGCCTTGGTGGCCGAGGTGGCGGCCACGCGATTGGCCTGCTGATTGCGCGCGACCTGGAGCTTGCGGATGGTCGCCTGCTGCTGCCGACTGACCTGGTCCACGGCGGTCATCTGATCGAGCACCTGACCCGGATCGTCGGAGGCGACGTACTTGCTCATCGCGCCCATGTTGTTGCCCTGGCGGTTCACCGTGCGCATGAACGCGTTGAAGTCGCGCTGTGCGGCTTCGACCTGCTTGTTGACCTTGGTCAACGACGACTTGGCGCTCTGGTCGGCGGCCGCGGCCAGCTGCTGGGCGGCGACGGCGGACTGGAAGTCCACCAGGGTGCGGTTGACGTTCTCCTGCTTGCCGGAGACGTCGGCGGCGAGGTTCGCCAGCGACTGGTCGACGTCGGCGATCTGGTTGACCAACGCCGCGATCGGCGAGGTCTTCGGCGCGGGATCAGCGGTCGCGGCTCCGGCTCCGAACACCGCGGTGAGGACGATGGCGCCCAGGGCGGTTCCACGCGCTGCCCAGCGCGTGCCTGTCCGTGGTCGCTTCAAAGCCTGTGTCCCCTCGCGTCGTCTGGTGCACCTGCTTCCCCGGGAAAAGCACTGACTATTTCTTCCACCAGGTGCACCATGTGTGTCTTCAGCACCGTACGTCACATCAGACATAGCGAAAAGGCGAGAAACTAAATTACACAGGCGTGATTACCAGCGGAGATGCGCTGAACTGCACCGAAGGAGAACGGCCCCGAAAGTAACGGTTCGATAACGAAAGGCTGGTCTCAGCAAATCCTCAGAACAGTGGTGGAACTGAGCTCTACTTCTGGTCGGACTCGCCGGAGGCCGTGGACGCATCGGGCGCAGATGTCGCCTCAGAGCCAGAAGTCTCAGTCGAGACTTCACTCTTGCGGCGGCGCGCCAGCATCG
>JASGFV010000200.1:0-6500 GCA_047605365.1 Gordonia sp. (in: high G+C Gram-positive bacteria) | reverse complement strand
CCCTTCGACACGCTCAGGGAGCGTGGCCGCCGGCTGAGCTCGTCGAAGCCTCTGGTGCTAGCCGCGCTCGTGCTTGCCGAGGTGCGGGGAGAGCGGCGAGAAGTCGTCGTGCGCCCCGTCGGTGGAGATCTGCTCGGCCGGCAGCGCCGCGAACCCGCCCGTCGGGTTCAGCACGTCGCTGAAGTCGGCGGAGGCCGAAGGGGCCTGCGCCTGGTAGGCGCGCGGGCGCTGGTAGGCGGTCGTGTCGTCCGCCGGGTACGCCACGGTGCGGAAGCCGCCGGTGTCCGAGTCGGCCGGGCTGCCGACCGGCGGCAGCGGGGAGTCGTACTCGGCGGCCGTGTACGCGGCCGCCGGAACGTCGGCCACGGTGAACTGCTCGGTCTGCGCCTCGTGCCGGGTCACCGGCGTCGCGATCTGCTCGGTCGGACGCGCGTCGGCGCCCGGACTGCCGCGGTAGGCGGTGGGCTCGGCGATGCCGAGCGGGTCGTCGGCGATCACCACCGTGTCCGGATCCGGGTCCCCGTCCGGGCCGCCCGGGCCGGGGCCCGGACCGCCGGAGCCGTCGTCGCCGTCGGGGCCGGACGGTCCGTCGCCGGACTTCGATCCCCGCTTCAGGAAGATCAGCAGGGCGGCGGCGATCAGCAGGATCGCGGCGAGCACGCCCAGCACGATCGGCACGATGGTGCCGCCGACGTTCAGCAGCTTGTTGTAGTGCTGTGCGCGATCCGCCTGCTGCGAGACGGTGTCGTTGCTCCACTTGAAGGTGGCCTTCAGCGCGTCGAGGCGGAAGTCGGTGACGGCCTGCGGCAGGTCGCCGCTGTCGTCGACCGACTTGAAGTACTGGTGCTGCTCCTCGAGGCCGTCGACGATGGTGCCCGTGGTGGGCTCCACCCACACGTGCCGGGTGGCGGCCGCGTAGCGGTGCATCTCCAGCATGGTGTTCGGCTTGAGGCCCTTGGCCTTGATGCCCCACCACTTGGCCGGCATGTTGAGGATGGTGCCCAGCGGTGCGTCGCCCTGCGGATTCGGCAGGTCCGACAGATCGGTCTCGGGGACCTCGGTGACGAAGTGGTACGTCTTCACGCCGTCGATGGTCTTCTCGTCGACGAACTTGGCGACGGTGTCCTGGCGCGTGTTGAGGTCGTAGTAGTAGTACTCGGTCTTCTTCACGTCGAAGCCGAACTTGTACTGGAAGCCCTTGCGGTTGTCGAGGTGCACGGACACGTCGTCGACGTTGGTGCCCTCGGGTGCGGCCTCCAGCTGCAGCGACGAGACGGCGCCGTTCGGAACCGACGTCTTGCGGTTCACCGACACGCGGTCGATGGTCGAGGTCAGCAGGCCGTCGTTGCACTTGCGCTCGTCGTTGGCGGCGGCGACGGTGGGCGTGCTCTCCTCGCCCTTGTCGTTGCGCACGCGGTCGATGAGGACGGCCTGAGCCGACTGCAGGGTCGCCTGCTTGGCGTTCGACGGATTCACGATCACCGAACGACGCTGCTGGCTCAGCTGGGCGTCGAACTGGCGGACCTTCGGCTGGCTGATGGAGCAGCGATCCAGGATGACGGCGGGGAACCGCTCACCGGTCTGGCCGTCGGGGCCGACCGTGGTGGCGTCGGAGGTGATGTCCAGATCGAGCGGGACCACCTTCAGCTTCGGCACGAGGTAGGCCGGGATCGCGATCGCGGCGGCGGCGCACGCGATGCCCAGGAAAGCCAGCAGGGCGATCCAGAATCTTCTCATCGGTCGGCTCCTGAAAAAGGGGTCGGTGTGTGTTTCAACAGTACGGTCGCGGCGGGGCGAAGCCGTCGACTCACGCGCGCTCGGCGCGCCGGTCGCGTTCGGCTTCCTTCATGATCCCGGCCATGTAGCCGTAGATCTCGCGGTCGGAGATCGCCTTCCAGCGGGGTGCGAGCATCTTCATGTACTTCTCGACGTAGAGCAGCTGCTTGCCGACCAGGACCAGCTCGCGCGGGAGCCGGGCGTCGTAGGCCTTGGCGACCGCGGCCAGCTGGCGGCCCAGGTCGGTGTAGCTCATGGAGCTCATCTCGGTGGTCGACAGCGGGGCGGTCACCTTCTTGATGTCCTCGCCGCTCTCCGCCGACGACTTCGGCTTGTGCACCGCGCCGAGCAGGAAGATGGCGCGGCCCGCGGACTCGTAGTCCTGACGGACGATCAGGTCGACGACGAGTTGCCGCAGGATGCGGCGGGTGCGCGCGTTGAAGCGGCCGACGATGCCGAAGTCGAGGAGGACCAGCCTGCCCTCGTCGTCGACCAGAACGTTGCCGGCGTGCAGGTCGCCGTGGAACAGGCCGCCGTGGAACGCCGAGTCGAGCAGGGACAGCAGCAGGTTCCGGCAGAGCGCCTCACCGTCGTGCCCGGCGGCGCGCACGGCCGCGACGTCGTCGATGCGGACGGCGTGGATGCGCTCCATGGTCATCACGCGCGACGTCGTGAGCTCGTCGTACACCTTGGGGACGCGGACGCGGTCGCCGAACGGACCTGGCTGCAGGCATTCGAACCATTCGGCCATGGTGGCGGCCTCGTTGCGGAAGTCGAGTTCGGCGTTGAGGCCGTCGGCGAAGTCTTCGACGACGTGCCGCGCGCTCAGCATCCGGCCGTATTCGGAGAACTCGACGAGCCGGGCGGCGCGCTCGAGGATCGCGACGTCGGGCGCGAGGCGGTCGGCGATGCCGGGGCGCTGGATCTTGACGACCACTTCTTCACCGGTGGTCAGCGTCGCGGTGTGCACCTGGGCGATCGACGCCGAGGCGATCGGCTCGACGTCGAACGCGGCGAAGACGTCCTCGGGCGCGGAGCCGAGCTCGTCGATGAAGACCTGCCGGATCTGCTCCGGATCGGCGGGTTTGACCCGGTCGAGGAGCGATTCGAACTCTTCGGCCAGCTCCGGGGTGAAGACGCCGGGGCTCGACGCGATGAGCTGGCCGAGCTTCACGTAGGTGGGGCCGAGATGCTCGAAGGTCACGCGCACTTCGTGGGCGACGTCGTTCGCGCCGGGCAGCTTACCGTGTCGGAGGTCGGCCGCCGAACCGGCGAGGAATCGGCCGACGCCGAACGCGGCGTGCGCGGCGGTGGAGGTGAATCGGCCGACCTCGGACACCGCGGACACCGTGGGGAGCTGTTTCCGGCCCAGTTCGCCGTGGGAGTCGTCGGGATGAGGCATGGCCCGATCATACGACGGGCCCCTGAGATCAACGTATGCACAAAAACCCGTCGTGAACTGCGCCACGTCCTCGTGTCGGGAGTGCGGGGCGGTAGTCGGCGGCGGCGGGAGTAGTGTCGCGGGTAGTTTTCGACTATCAGTCGATAACATGGTGGCGGGCAATCGAGGAGGCCGGCATGGACGCAGAACGTCGTGCTGATCTGGTGGTGATCGGCGCAGGTGTCGCGGGACTGACTGCGGCATTGGTCGCCGCGGAGGCGGGACTGCGGGTGGTGGTGCTCAACAAGGGCGGCCGGTGGCGTCCGAGCGCATCCGGGGAGCAGTCCACGTCGACCTTCTACGCGCAGGGCGGCATCGCCGTCGTCGAGCCGGACAATCCCGAGGACAGCGTTCCGCTGCACGTCAGCGACACGCTCGCGGCCGGCGCCGGACTGACCGAGCCCGCACCGACCGAGCAGATCCTGGCCGGGGGGTGGGGTGCGGTGAGCCGCCTGGTCGACTGGGGCGCGCACTTCGACACCGGCTCAGACGGACGGTTCCTGCGGACCCGCGAGGGCGGGCACAGCGTGCGTCGCATCATCCACGCCGGCGGCGACGCCACCGGAGCACAGGTGCAGGCGGCGCTCGGCGCGGCGGTCGGATCGACGTCGATCACCGTGATCGACCAGACGCGTGCGACCTCGATCCTCACGAACGACGGGGCGGCCGTCGGCGCGGCCTTCACCGGGCCCGACGGCGACGGCGCGGTGTGGGCGCCGACCGTCCTGCTGGCCACCGGCGGACTCGGGCACGTGTACTCGGCGACCACCAATCCGGCGGCCGCGACCGGCGACGGCATCGCGCTGGCGCTGCGGGCCGGGGCCGTGGTCTCGGATCTGGAGTTCGTCCAGTTCCACCCGACGATGCTCTACGTCCCCGGGGCGCGCGGCCGCCGCACCCTGGTGAGCGAGGCGCTGCGCGGCGAGGGCGGCCGGCTGGTGGACGTCGACGGCGCATCGGTGACCGCCGGGGTGCACCCGCTGGGCGATCTGGCCCCGCGCGACGTGGTCGCGCGGGCGGTGACCGCCGCCATGGCGCGCACCGGGGCCCCGCACGTCTGGCTCGACTTCACGCCCATCGACCGCTTCGCCGAACGCTTCCCGACCGTCGTCGCCGGGGTGGAGGCGTCCGGGGTGGACCTGTCCGGAGGGCGCCTGCCGGTGGTCCCCGGGGCGCACTACCTGTGCGGCGGGGTGCTGACCGACGCCGACGGCCGCACGACGATGCCCGGGCTGCTCGCCGCCGGCGAGGTGGCGCGCACCGGGCTGCACGGCGCCAACCGGCTGGCGTCCAACAGTCTGCTGGAGGGGCTGGTGACGGGTGGTCGCGCGGCGCAGGTGGCGCTGTCGCGCCGGGACGCTCCGATCGCGGAGACGGCGGTGCCGGTGGACGACGTCCGGCCGGCCGCCGAACGCGGACGGCTGCAGGATCTGATGTCCGCCGAGGCGGCCCTGCGCCGCGACGCGGAGGGGCTGGCGGCGGTCGCCGAGTTCCTTCAGGCCGCGCCGCCGCGCCCGCAGCTCACCACGGGCGACGCCGAGGACGCCTCCCTGACGCTGGCCGCGCGGGCGGTGGTGGCCGCGGCGGCCGCACGCCGGGAGTCGCGGGGCTGCCACTACCGCGTCGACCACCCGCAGACCGACGCTGCAGGCTGCTCGTCGCGCTTCGTGCTTCGCGACGCCGTGATCACGCAGTTGCCGTAATCGTCCCGTGACCGTCCTGTTACCGTGATGCGCGACACCCGCCGACCGGCGGTGTCCGGGTGGCCTTCTCTCCTGGCGAGTCGCGCGGTGAGGATCGTAGACTTCTGGCAATCGCGTCTCGTCGCCCGCGGCGGGTGACGTCGAGCAGTTGAAGTGAGGTTGGTACGGAATGAGTGACGAACACTGCTGGTCGTCGATCGTTTCGTCTGCTGCCGACCGCGCGGCGCTGCGGCTCCCGCAGTCCGGCGGTTGGCTGCTGAACTGCGATCTGCCGCCCGGACACATCGGTCTGCACGCTTCCGACGGTGGCCACGGACCGGTCGGGCGTCGCCCGTGGCTCTTCTGGGCCGACTACGCGCGGACCGCCGACGGCGTTCGTGAAGTGGACCCCTGCAGCGGCCGCGCCGGCCAGGCCGTGTGCGAGATGTTCGCCGGGCACCCGGGCGCGCACCGGTTCCCGGCGCCGGTTCGGCCGCCCGCCCCCGTGCACGTCCCGCAGCGGTCGCACGCGGCGTCGTCGTACGACGACTACGTCTCGGGATCGTTCCACGCACCGGTCGCTCCGGCACCGGTGCACTCGCCGTTGTCCGGCCCGCTGCCCGTCCAGTCGGCGCCTCCCGTGTCGCAGTCGTCGGCGCCGCAGAGCGTCAACGGCTACCGGCCGCAGCCGTACACCGGGCAGTCCGACCCGCCGGCCGGCGCACGACGACATGCGGCTCCCTCGGAATCGCTCCCGGCGATCGCGCCCCACCAGATCCAGCCCCAGGCCGCGCAGCCGGCCCCGGAGCGAGTCCCCACGCCGATCACGCGGGTGCCCGTGTCGCCGGAGCCCGCCCGCGGCCTGGAGTCGCTCCACGTGCACGCTCCGTCGCCGGGCCCGCTGCCGCCGACCGAGAGTTTCGCTGCGGTGCGCGCCGAGACGTTGTCGCGCCTGTTGCCCGGGTCGCCGGAGACCGCCGCCGCGCCCGAGGTGCCGCGCAGCGAGACCTGGAACGAGGCCCGTCTGAACGGCGCCGATCAGAACGACGCTCACCAGAACGGAGCGCGCCGAAGCGGGGCGCACCAGAACGGTGCTCACCAGATCGGCGTCTACCAGAACGGCGCCCGGCACGAGCCGCTCTCGATGCTCGAGGTGCACGCGGACAGCGGTATCGAAGCGAGGTCGCTGATCGAGGTCATCGACGCCTCCCGGCCGGCCCCCGCCCAGGTCATCTCGCCGGCGGTGTCGGCGGCTTCGGTGGCCGTGCAAGAGGTGGAGCGGGCCATCGCGACGCTGCCCGACGAGGAGTACATCGTGCGGCGGCAGGTCGGCGACGCACTGCGCGAGGTGGCGCAGGCGCTCGACAAGCTGGCCGGTTCGCTCGAGCTCGATCACTGATTCGCCCTCGGTCTGGAGCATCCGGCCGACGGGACGCGCATACTTGACGGCAGGCGGGGACCACGGCGAGGTCAGGAGACCCGATGTCCACTCGAACCCGAATCGCCGCGCTCGTGGCGGCCCTCACGGTCGGAGCCGGAGCGCCGGCCGCGGCCGCCGCTCCCGCCCGGGCCGCGGTCTGCCCGGCGAGCGCGACCCCCAC
>JASGFV010000199.1:0-6500 GCA_047605365.1 Gordonia sp. (in: high G+C Gram-positive bacteria) | reverse complement strand
CTTCGCCTTATTCGTCACCTTCTTTCCTCAGCTGATCGCCGGCCGAGGGCGCCGCTGAGCTGGGCGTCGGCGGCAGCCTTGTCGGCGACGGAGCTGTTGGTGGCGGCGTTCTGCACGTGAGCGCGCGCCTGCGTGACCGACTCGAAGACTCCCTGCTCGTGGGCGGCGTACCCTTTGACGGTGTTCACCAGGTTGGGGATCAGGTCGGCGCGGCGGGTCAGCTGGACGTCGATGCCGCCGAGTGCCTCCTGAGCGGTGATGTCGGACTTGCGGAGCTTGTTGAAGCCCATCATGCCGAACAAGCCGAGCAGCACGATGAGCACGATGACGATGATCAGAACGATGATGCCTGCGGACATGGTTCCTCTTCTTTGAGAGTTTGACTGGTGAGAATAGGCGGTTCGGCGCTTCGGCGGGGCTTCACCAGGAGCCGCCGCCGCCACCGCCGCCTCCGCCTCCGCCGAAGCCGCCGCCGGAGAAGCCGCCCCCGCTGCTGCTCGACGACTGCGACGCCGAATACGCCGACAACGACGACGACAGGCTCGACTCGAAGCTGTCGAAGGCGTTCGAGCCGTAGAAGCCCGTCGCGCCGCCGTGATAGAAACCGGGGCCGAACCAGACCGGATCGGGCGGCTCGTGGCCGGTGGCGTAGCGGTACTTGTCGGCCCACGCGTCGGCGCAGTTGAACGCCATCGCGTACGGGATGTAACTGGTGAACAGCTCTTTGCGGGCGCTGAAGTCCAGACGCTCCTGGTTGGAGCGCGTCGACAGCAGGCGCTCGAAGCCGCCGGCGCGCGACCACACGTCGCGTCCGAGCAGCGTGCGGCGAGTGCCCACTCCCGAGCTGAAGAGCCCGGCTCCGCCGATCGCGAAGGCGGCGATCGGGAGCACCCAGATCGACGCCGGCAGCCATTGGAAGATGAACAGCACGCCTGCGGCGATCGCCGCAGAGCCCACCGTGAACCGGCCCAGTTGCTCGCCGGTGGCGGAGGTGACCGTTCCGCTCGACGATCCCCAGACGCGCGCGGCGGTGTCGAGCTTGGAGGTGGCGTCCTTGAGTTTCCGGCCGGATTCGACGCTGCCGTCGGCGGCGAACGTCGAGCCCGCGGAGGTCAGCCCGAGCGCGTCGACCAGAGCGCGGTCGCACGGATCCATCCGTGCCAGCATCTCCGGCGTGACCTGGGACGTGACGGTCCAGTCCGAGCCGTTGCGGCTGAGCGTGACCGCCCGTGTCTCGGCGAGGTGGAACAGGGTCGCGGTGAGCGCTTTGGTGGGCACGTGTTCGTAGGCGACGTAGTAGGTCTGCACAGGTCCCAGCACCCGGCCCGGGTTCTGCGGATCGTCCGGCGGCGAGTACATCACCGGCAGCAGCGGCGCCGACTCGCGGCTGCGCAGCGCCCACATCAGACCGATCGCGAACGTGACGAGCGACAGTACGAGCATCGCCACCAGCACGGGCACCGAGCGGCCGAACACGGCGTCGAACTCGACGGGCCAGGGCAGGGTCGAGCGCGAAGGTGCGACGAACGGCATGTCGGCGCGGACTGCGACGCCGTTGGACGGCGGAAGCTGGCCGGTGGTCACCACCCGTGTCGTGGCGTCGGGCGCCGTGACGGTGCACTCGCTGCTGTTGGTGGTCGCGCAGGCGAAGGAGGTCGGCGCCACCGGGAGGTTGATCGTGGCCTGCGAGCGCAGGATCTTCATCTGGAAGCCGTCGGGCACCACACGCCAGGTGAATCGGGCGTGGTCGCCGGAGCCCCAGCTGGAACTGTTGTACCCGGGCGACGACGAGTCGGCGGCGAGTACGCCCTGGACCGTGTAGCTGATCTTGTAGACGTGCTGTCCCGGGCTGACAGTGCTGTCCGGGTCGCCGATCTTCGCGACGCGGTACCGGGAGTGGTTCTCCCAGCTGAGCTTGAACGGCACCGAGCGCCCGTCGAGGGTCACCTCGATGTTCTCCGGGCGGTACCGGACGCCGCGGTCGGTAGTGTCGCGCGAGTCCCAGAACCGGAAGATGCCGTGCCGACCGCTCGGGAACGACGTGGTGAGGGTCTCGACGGCCTTCATGTCGCCGTCGCGTCCGACATCGTAGGTGGCGTTGTAGTCGTCGATCACGACCGGGTCGGAGGCGACCGACGACGATGATGAGAACCCGAACATCGGGATGAACAGACCGACCGATGTCAGCAGGGCGACCGCCACCGACATCAAGACGCGTTTCATGGGTCGATCTTAGTGTCGCGGCGGGGTCCGCCGGTAGGCGTGGCCCGCCCTTGAATGACGCTACTTTCCACCGAGAATGCTTCCGAGGATGGAGCCGAGGGGGTTGTTTCCCTTGCCGCCCGAGCTGTTGTCGCCGCCGAGCACGCTGCCGAGAACCGAGCCCAGGTCCGGTCCGCCCTTGCCGCCGGAGCCGCCGAGGATGGAACCGAGCACGTCGCCGAGGCCGCCGCCGGTCGACGACGACCCGCCCTTGCCCAGGCGTGACATCACGTAGCTGAGGACGATCGGTGCGAGGAGCGGCAGCAGCTTGGCGACCAGGCCCTGGTCGACGCCGGCGGCGGGGGCGGCCTGGCTGATGCCCAGAGCGACGCCGTTCGCGTCGTCGCCGAAGATCTTTCCGACGATCTTGTCGCCGTCCTTCGCGTCGACGTCGTCGAGGCTGATGTCGCCGTCGGCCAGTCCGTTGTCGTGCTGCGCCAGCGCACCGGCCAGCTTCGCGGCCTGCGCGTCGTCGCCGGTCTGCGCCTTGAGTCCCGCGAGAAGGGTCGGAATAGCCTGTGCCGCTGCGGCTTTCACGTCGTCCGGCGAGGCCCCGAGCTGCTGGGCGAGGGAGTCGACGGGCAGCCGGCTGATCAGATCGTTGACGTCGGACATGGCTTTTCGGGTCCCTTCGTGGAGCGGTCGGGCTTCATCGTGGCACATCCGTGCCCGACTTCCGAGGTTTCGGCACTCGCCGAAATCCCACACTCCCCACCGGCGTGGGGTCAGTACAGGTGCTCGTCCAGGAAGTTCTTCGCCTCGGTGAGCGCCGTGCGGGCGTCGGCCGACATGTACGGGAAGATCTGGAAGACGTGGCCCTGGTCCGGCCACTCCTGCAGGGTCGACGTCCCGCCCGCGGCCAGGATGTTGCGGTGGACGGTGCGCGCGTCGTCGGCCATGATCTCGTGGCCGCCGTGCTGGATCAGGGTGACCGGCAGGTCCATGTCCGGGGTCAGGGCGATGCGCATGCGGGGATCGTCGGGGTCGGTGTCGGCGGTGTAGAGCCGCAGCAGGCGCTGGGCGTCGACGCCGGGGAAGAGCGGGTCGCGGACGCCGGTGCGTTCCAGGGCGACGGCCATGTCGAAGGTCGGGTCGTAGAGCGGTGAGAACAGGATCATGGCGCGGGGCTGGCCGACGCCGTCGCGGTGGTTGGACGCGATCAGGTCCTGCGCGAGGTGGCCGCCGGCGGAATCGCCGGCGACGATGATCTGCTCCGGCTCGAAGCCGATGTCGAGCAGCCAGCGGTAGCCGCGCACGGCGTCGTCGCCGCCTGCGGGAAAGCGATACTTCGGACCGAGGCGGTAGTCGAGCGTGAAGACGCCGATCCCGGCGCGCTTGGCCAGGCGGGCGGCCAGGCCGCGGTGGGTGCGCGCCGAGCACACCAGGTATCCGCTGCCGTGCAGGAAGTAGAGGACGCTGCGGCCCGACGACGCTTTGGGGACTCCGCCGCCGAAGCGGGAGCGCTCGTGGATCCATTCGCCGCGGACCTGGCCGTCGCGCGTCCAGGTCCGGACGGGGGTCACGCGGGTGCCCGCGGGCGACGGGCTGGCGGCGGCGAGTCCGCCGTTGACGCCGGGGCGGGCGGCCGCGATGGTGCGGGCGGGGACGGGGGACTTGCCTGCGGCAGAGATGAGCGGCCGCACGGTGCGCATCATCTGAACGGAGGCCCTGCGTGCGCGCCGGACCGTGTCGGGGCTGACGTCCCCTACCGGATGGCCGTCGGTATGTCGGTTCACGTGATCAGAGTTTAACGGGGCTTTTGCGCCGCATCGACGATGCGTGGCAGACTTATCACTACTGCGCTCGGAGTCTGCGGCAACACCGCCCACTGCCGAGCGGACCAGCAATGAAGCTGTTGTCCCCCACGGCGCGAATCCGCGTCAGCCCCCTGGGGACCTCTCCAGTACGTGACAGTGCGCAGCGTGGCGTACGGAGTAGGCATTTTCATGAGGCATCTGCCTGGGCCTGTCGGCCTCTACGACCCCATCAACGAGCACGACGCCTGCGGCGTCGCCTTCGTCGTCGACATGCACGGTCGCCGCAGCCGCGACATCGTAGAGAAGGCGATCACCGCACTGGTCAACCTCGAGCATCGCGGCGCCGCGGGCGCCGAGCCCAACACCGGCGACGGTGCGGGCATCATGATCCAGGTTCCGGACCGCTTCCTGCGCGAGGTCGTGGACTTCGAGCTTCCGCCGCTCGGCGAGTACGCCACCGGCATCGCCTTCCTCCCGCAGGCCGCCGACGACGTCGTGGACGCGGTCGAGGGCATCGAGAAGATCGTCGCCGCACAGGGTCTGACGCTGCTCGGTTGGCGCAATGTGCCCGTCGACGACTCGTCGCTGGGCGCCCTCGCGCGCGATGCGATGCCGACCATGCGCCAGGTCTTCATCACGCTCGCCGGGAGCGGAGCGAGCGGGAGCAAGTGGGACAGCGCCAAGCGCATGGAGCTGGAGCGTCAGGCATACGTGGTGCGCAAGCGCGTGCAGTACGAGCTGGGCGAGAAGGGCGCCGGCCAGGACGGCCCGGGTCGCGGGACCGCGTACTTCCCGAGCCTGTCCGGCGAGACCTTCGTCTACAAGGGCATGCTGACCACCCCGCAGTTGCGCGACTTCTACGTGGACCTGCAGGACGAGCGGGTCGAGAGCGCCCTGGGCCTGGTCCACTCGCGCTTCTCCACCAACACCTTCCCGTCGTGGCCGCTGGCGCATCCGTTCCGCCGCGTCGCCCACAACGGCGAGATCAACACGGTCACCGGCAACGAGAACTGGATGCGGGCCCGTGAGGCTCTCATCAACACCGACGTCTTCGGTCCCGCCGCCGGCAGCGAAGCGAGCGGGGCGAACGACACCGCGCTCGCCGACAAGATCTTCCCGGTCTGTACGCCGGGCGCGTCGGACACCGCTCGGTTCGACGAGGTGCTCGAGCTGCTTCATCTCGGCGGCCGCAGCCTGCCGCACGCCGTGCTGATGATGGTGCCCGAGGCGTGGGAGCGTCACGAGTCCATGAAGCCGGAGCACCGGGCGTTCTACGAGTACCACTCGGCGCTCATGGAGGCCTGGGACGGCCCGGCGTCGGTGTGTTTCACCGACGGCACCGTCGTGGGCGCCGTTCTCGACCGCAACGGTCTGCGTCCGTCGCGCATCTGGGTCACCAAGGACGGCCTGGTCGTGCTCGGCTCGGAGGTCGGCGTGCTCGACATCGATCCCGCCGACGTCGTCTCCCGCCTGCGTCTGCAGCCGGGCAAGATGTTCCTGGTCGACACCGCGCAGGGCCGCATCGTCGACGACGAGGAGATCAAGGACGAGCTGGCCGCGGAGCACCCGTACCAGCAGTGGCTCGACGAGCAGCAGGTCCGCATCGAGGACCTGCCGGCCCCGCCGCACGTCCACATGACCCACGACCGCGTCACGCACCGCCAGCAGCTGTTCGGCTACACCAACGAGGACATGAACCTGCTGGTGGCGCCGATGGCGAAGACCGGCGCGGAGGCCATCGGCTCGATGGGCACCGACACCCCGATCGCCGTGCTGTCCAAGCGCCCGCGGATGCTGTTCGACTACTTCCAGCAGCTGTTCGCGCAGGTCACCAACCCGCCGCTGGACGCGATCCGGGAGGAGGTCGTCACCAGCATCGGTCATCGCCTCGGCGGTGAAGGCGACCTGCTGCACCCGACGGCTGAGTCGGCCAAGCAGATCGTGCTGAGCTCGCCGATCCTGGACAACGCCGATCTGGCACGTCTGGTGGAGCTCGACGCCGCGTCGGGCTTCAAGTCCGTCCACATCCACGGCCTGTACCCGGTCCGCGACGGCGGCGCCGGTCTGCGTCGTGCGCTCGACGACGTGCGCGCCAAGGTCTCGGCGGCCATCGCCGAGGGCGCGCGGATCATCGTTCTCTCGGATCGCGAGTCCGACGAGTTGATGGCTCCGATCCCGTCGCTGCTGCTGACCAGCGCGGTGCACCACCACCTGGTGCGCGAGCGCACCCGCACCATGGCCAGCCTGGTGATCGAGTCGGGCGACGCCCGCGAGGTGCACCACATGGCGATGCTGATCGGCTTCGGCGCGGCCGGCATCAACCCGTACATGGCCTTCGAGTCGATCGAGGACGCCCTGGAGTCGGGCGCCCTCGTGCTGCCGGATTCGACCGGCGACCACGCCGCCGATTTCAAGAAGGCCCGCTACAACTACATCAAGGCCGCCGGCAAGGGCGTGCTGAAGGTGATGAGCAAGATGGGC
>JASGFV010000198.1:0-6523 GCA_047605365.1 Gordonia sp. (in: high G+C Gram-positive bacteria) | reverse complement strand
GCTCGACGTCCTGGTCGCGACGACGGTGATCGAGGTCGGCGTCGACGTCCCGAACGCCACCATGATGGTGATCGTCAACGCCGAACGCTTCGGCGTCAGCCAGCTGCATCAGCTGCGGGGCCGCGTCGGACGCGGCCGGCACGCGGGCCTGTGCCTGCTGATGACCACCGCGCCGGAAGTGTCGAGCGCGATGCAGCGCCTGCAGGCGGTCGCCGCGTCGAACGACGGTTTCGAGCTGGCCCGCGTCGATCTGGAGCAGCGCCGCGAGGGCGACGTGCTCGGCTCCTTGCAGTCCGGCGGAAAGTCGTCGTTGCACTTCTTGTCGTTGCTGGAGGACGCCGATGTGATCGAGGACGCGCGGGCGCTGGCGACGTCGCTCGTGGAGTCCGACCTCACTCTGGAGCATCATCCGGCGCTGGCCGACCTGGTCGACGCGGTGCTGCTGCCCACCAAGCTGGGATATCTCGAGAAGTCGTAGCTCCGGAGTCTCCCGACACGCCGGGGGATTAGGGAACCGGATCGGGGCCGACCGCGTCTAAACACCGATGGGGCCGGACTGCGATCGGGGGCGTTTCATGGATCCTCTCAGCGCGATCAGGCGGCGGATCGAATGGCGCCGCCGCGAGGGCGCGGCCCGTGCTTCGGGGCGGATCCGGCTGACCGGGCGGCACTGGGGCGTGCTGGTGGCGTTCGCGGTGACCGGCGTGATCGTCGCGGTGGGAGTCGGCTGGCCGCAGTCGGTGGCGCCGAAGGTCGATCCAGCGCGGGCGGCGACGGCGCGCGGTCAGCTCGCCGCGCTGATCGTGCTGCGGGCGCGGCCGCCGCACGATCGCGCGTATGCGCGCGAGGCGTTCGGGCCTGCCTGGACCGATGCCGCGCAGGTCGCCGGCGGCGGCAATGCGTGCGACACCCGCAACGACGTGCTGTCGCGGGATCTGCGGGTGGACAAGTCGGTGGCCGCAGCCAACTGCCGGCACGCGGTGGCCGCCGGGCGATTCCGCAGCCCCTACACCGGGCAGGAGGTGGTCTTCGAACGCGGCCGGGGGTCCCGGCTGGTGCAGATCGACCACATCGTGCCGCTCGCCTACGCCTGGGACATGGGCGCGGCCCGCTGGCCGCCGGAACGACGGACCGCGCTGGCCAACGACCCGGCGAACCTGGTGGCTGTCGACGCGGCCAGCAACCAGGCGAAGTCCGACGCCGAGCCTGCCCGCTGGATGCCGCCGCTGCTCACCTTCTGGTGTCAGTACGCGGTGCAGTTCGTCGAGGTGTCGTGGGCGTACCGACTGCCCGTCGACCAGGCCTCCCGGGCTGTTCTCGCCCGGGCGCTCGCCGAGTGTTGAGAGGCCTGGTGCGGTGTATCGGGATCGGGAGCTGACCAGGAGGGTGGTCGAGTAGGCCCCGACGGAGGAGGGACCGTATCGAGACCAGACCGACAGTTCCTGTCACAGGTACGGCGTAGGTTCAAGAGCATCGCCGTACAGACCTGACGGGCCGACAGCGGAGGGACGATGGCCGAGCCGGTGGTCGTGGAGTTGCTGACACACGGTGTCAGCGGCACCGAGCTGCCGACGATCCTCGACTCGACGCGGGTGGCCGCGGTCGACGCCGGATCGTCCGACGGGCGTGGGGAATTCGCGACCGGCGTCGACGATCCGATTCACCTGCGACAGCCCGGTACGCGGATCGCGTACCGCTGGGGCGCGATGACGTCGGGTCTGCCGTTGCAGGCCCTGTGGGCGTTGTTCGCGCCGTTCGCCGTCGTCAACGTCGCGACCTGGATGCTTCCCGAGTCGCCGGGGCAGGGGTGGGCGCACGCCGGAGTCAGCTTGCTGCGCAGCGTGTTCCGGCTGCTCGGACTGCTGCTGACGGGTGTGTTCATGGCTCAGTTGACGTTCATCGTCGGGGATCTGCTGGCAGGGCAGTGCCGACAGCTCGACGCCGCCGGGGCGGTCGCGGGCGGGGATTCGACCGCATGCTGGTCGTGGCTCGGATCCCGGTGGGGGAGCCACGACGCGTTCTGGCGGTCGCTGGCGGTGTTCGGGGTGGTGGCGACGGTGGTGTTGTTCGCCGCGGCGGTGTCGCTGCTGCTCGACAACAACCGCGATCTGCGCCGCGACGTCCGGGCCGACGTCCGCGGTCAGCCGGCCGTCCGACAGATCGAGGTGCTCACCGGCAAAGTGGTGGACAACGTCGCGCATTCGCAGATCAGCCGTCCGGGCATCGCGAGCGACGAGTTCGTCGCGGCCCGCGACGCTCGCGCACCGACTCTGCTGACCACGCACGCGATTCTCGGCATCGGGATCGCGGCGCTCGTCCTGGGTGGGGGCGTCGACGCGGCGTCGTGGCTGCTCGCGGTGGAGGGCGTGCTGATCGCGGTCGCGGTCCTGGTCACGGCGTTGTCCGACGATCCGCGGGCGTCCGGCGGACATCACCGGAGCGGCGGCCCGGCGTCGAGGCTGCGGTGGATGTGGTGGGCGTTCAGCGGCTGGCGCTCGTTGCTGTGGGTGGCGGTCAGCGCGGGGGTGCTGGTGGCGGTGGTGTTCGGCGACTACCGCGCACATGCCGTGGAAGCACACGGAATCAGAACGCACGGGGTGGGTGCGCAGGGAGTCGCGGCGTCGGCGGTGCTGGAGGCGTTGCTGAGCGCGTCGGCGGTGCTGGTGCTGGTGGCCCTGGTCGTCGTCGGATGGGTCGTCTCGGCGCACCGCCCGTCGCGGGGCGCGCCGGGCCCGTGGCTGCACGGCTTCCACGCGCCGCTGGTGGCGGCGGTCGCGATGGCGCTCGGCGCCGGGGCGGGCGTCGCGGTGACCCGGCTGGTGGTCGGGCTGGTCGTGCGGGTGCCCGATCCCGATACCTCGCCCGGGTTCTGGGCGCAGGTCTGGGCGTTGTGCCGCCGGGTGATGTCGGCGGACGCGCCGGAGCTCGCGGCCGTTCGCCTGCCGCGGACTTATGCATGGATCGTCGGGATGTGGGGGCTGTCGGCGTGCCTCATGGCGGCCGGGGCGGTGGTCTTCCTGGCGCCGAAGCTGCATCGCGGCGGACGACGCCGCGCCCGGTTGGCCTCCGCACTGTCGGACAGGATCGAGCCTCGGGTGCCGCCGACGCGCATCCGCGACGCAGTGACCTGGTATCGGGCCGAAGGCAAACTGCTGATTCCGGCGGCGGTGGTCGTCGCCTCGGTGAGTGTGCTGATCTCGGCGGTGGTGTCGCGGGTGGAGGCGGTCGGCGGCACCGGATATCCGAACTGGCTGCAGCTCACCGGCACCGTGCTGCTGATCGTGATGGCGCTGGGTCTGCTTCGCGCGGTCTACAACGGCGTCCGGCATCCGCGTCAGGCCGGCCGCTCGCTGGGCGTGCTGTGGGACCTGGCGTCGTTCTGGCCGCGTGAGGCCCACCCGTTGGTGCCGCCGGCCTACGCGCCGCGCGCGATCCGCGACCTCGAGGCCGCGACCCGATCGCAGCTGGCGCTCGACCGCTCGGTGATCCTCTGCGGCCACAGTCAGGGCTCACTGCTGATGTACGCGGTGGCGCACCGGCTGGCCGCCGATCATTCGGGCGACGACGTCGCTCTGCTCACTTACGGCTCACAGCTCGGCTGGGCGTACGGTCGTGCATTTCCATCGGCGCTGAATCACCGGACGCACCAGCAGCTTCGCAACGATCTGCACGGCCGCTGGATCAACCTGGCCCGCTTCACCGATCCGCTGGGCGACGGCGTGTACAGCCACCTCTCCGACGACGGCCTGGTCCCGTACACCGGCCCCGACCGCGAGCCGGTCCGCACGCCCGTCGCGATCGACTCCCGCGGCGACTGGGCCTTCGAGGTACGTCGCGCGGGTCCGACCGGCGCCGGGGAACTCGCCGAGGTGTGGCTGCCCGACCCGTCGCCCGGCGACTTTCCGGCCGGCCGCTTGCGTCGTCACTCTGAGTACACGTCGGATCGGACCTGGGACCACTGGATCCGCTACCTGCGCCTCCGCTTGCGGTCCTGAATCGGATTCCCGCGGTTCTGCGGGTCGTCGGGCGGGCTTCCGAGCCTGTGGACCACGTCGGTCTGTCCTCTCGGACCCCCCGGTGCGCGGTGCGGCTCAGCTCCAGTTGCCCGGCTGCGGGTACCCCACCGGCGACGGGTAGCCGGTCGGCGGCATCGGAGGCAGGCGCTTGGCGCGGTTCGCGCCGACGATCCACAGGATGACTCCGATGATGAGCAGCAGTGCGCCGAAGCCGGCGCCGAAGACCAGCACGAGCACTCCGCCGACGCCGCGGAAGATGCCGGACACCGAGAGCGGAGGTGCGGCGATCACGCCGACCTGATCGCAGGTGATGGTGTACTCGCCGGAGGTGTTGAACGTGTAGGTCGCGAAGGCGGTGACCGACTCGCCGTTGTACGTGAACGACGTGGTGCCCGAGCTGGTCCTAGGCACCAGCGATGTCAGGCCGTCGGTGACGGTGCACGACGGCGATCCCGGCGCTCCGCTGGCCGAGCCCGGCCAGTACAGCGAGATCTCGTCGCCCGCACTGAACGAGTGTTTGGTCGACATGTCGACGCTGAAGGCGTCGTTGGTGATGTCGACCAGTTTCCCGAACCCGGAGGCGATCATCACGATGCCCGCCACCACGGACGCGATGGCGATGATGAGTCCGCCGAAGGTGAGCCACTTGCCAGTCGTCTTCATCCGCTGATGATCTCACGGACGCACGGTCACGACCAGGGCTCTCCCGGCCGCTGCGAGGGGGTCGCGCGCAAGGTTTAACCTGGAAGCCATGAGTGCACCCACCACGCAGGCGCCCCAGCAGACCGGCGACATCGAGACCGTCGTGCGCGAACAGGCGGAGGCCGCGAAGAAGGCGTCCCGGAGCCTCGGCACGCTGACCACCGCGGAGAAGAACACGGTGCTCGTCGCGGCGGCCGAGGCTCTCGACGCTGCGGCCGAGGAGATCCTCGCCGCCAACGCCGACGACGTTCGGCGGGCCGAGGACGCGGACACCGAGGCGAGCCTCGTCGACCGTCTGCGGCTCACCCCGGAGCGGATCACGGGCATCACCGACGGGCTGCGTCAGGTCGCGGCGCTGCCGGATCCGATCGGCGAGGTGGTGCGCGGCAAGACCCTCCCGAACGGTCTGGAACTGCGCCAGCTCCGGGTGCCGCTGGGCGTGGTCGGCTTCGTCTACGAGGCCCGTCCCAACGTGACCGTCGATGGCTTCGGCATCTCCTTCAAGTCCGGCAACGCCGTGCTGCTGCGCGGATCGTCGTCCGCGGCGGCGTCGAACGCGGCACTGGTGAAGGTGCTGCGCGAGGTGCTCACCGCGCACCGCCTCAACGCCGACGCCGTCGCGCTGCTGCCGAGCCACGACCGGTCGAGTGTGACCGCGCTGATCCAGGCACGCGGCCTGGTCGACGTCGTGATCCCGCGCGGCGGCGCCGGCCTGATCTCGACGGTCGTCGCCGAGGCGAAGGTGCCGACCATCGAGACCGGCACCGGAAACTGCCACATCTACGTCGACGCCGCCGCCGACGTCGACGTGGCGACCCGCGTCATCCTCAACGCCAAGACCCGTCGCCCGAGCGTGTGCAACACCGTCGAGACGGTGCTCATCGACAAGGCCGTCGCCGACCGCGCGCTGGAGCCGATCGTCTCGGCGCTGCAGGCGCAGGGCGTGGTGATCCACGGCGACGAGCCGGGCATGGAACCGGCCACCGAGGACGACTGGCACCGCGAGTACCTGTCGCTCGACATCGCCCTGAAGGTGGTCGACGGCCTCGACGCCGCGATCGACCACATCGACGCCTACGGCACCGGCCACACCGAGGCCATCATCACCGAGAACCTGGCCGCCGCCAGCGCCTTCACCGCCCGCGTCGACGCGGCCGCGGTGATGGTCAACGCGTCGACGGCGTTCACCGACGGCGAGCAGTTCGGGTTCGGCGCGGAGATCGGCATCTCGACGCAGAAGCTGCACGCCCGCGGCCCGATGGGCCTCCCCGAACTGACCTCCACCAAGTGGGTCGTCTGGGGCAGCGGTCAGGTGCGGCCCGCATGACCGGCATCCGTACGAGCGACGTCGAGCCCGCGTTCACCGATCCTGCCGACGTCAAGGCCCAGCTCGGCGCCACCGGCTACCTGGCCGACGACGCGACCACGACGGCGACGTTTCTGGCCGACCGGCTAGGAAAGCCACTGCTGGTGGAGGGGCCGGCCGGCGTCGGCAAGACCGAGCTGGCGCGAGCGATCGCCGCGGCCACCGGCTCCGAGCTCATCAGGCTGCAGTGCTACGAGGGGATCGACGAGGCGCGCGCTCTCTACGAGTGGAACCACGCCAAGCAGATCCTCGCGATCCAGGCTGCGGGACAACGTGATTGGGACGCCACCAAGAACGACATCTTCTCCGAGGAGTTCCTGCTCGCGCGGCCGCTGCTGACCGCCATCACGCGTAGCGGACCGACCGTCCTGCTGATCGACGAGATCGACAAGGCCGACGTCGACATGGAGGGCCTGCTGCTGGAGGTGCTGTCGGACTT
>JASGFV010000197.1:0-6524 GCA_047605365.1 Gordonia sp. (in: high G+C Gram-positive bacteria) | reverse complement strand
GTTATTGCTGATCAGCGGGAACAGCAGCACCGCGGTGACCACCACGATCGCGGCGATCGCGTAGGGCAGGTACTTGTTGATGTCGTGCGTGCTGTCGACCAGGGTCGCGGTCTGCCCGCCGACGATGCCGCCGATCGGAGCGACCTCGGCCCGAACACGGTCGACGACGGTCGCCGCCTCCGGAGACTCGGGGTCGACGCTGAGGTTGACGCGAATCCACGTGTGGCCGGGTGACGAGTCGAAGACTGCGCGGTCGAACGCGGTGGGCGGCGCGGTGACCGGTGCGATCGGAGCGCCGTTCGTGTCATGCGCGACGGTGGCGCCACCGCCCCAGAGGACCACGGTGACGTCGTCGATCTTGGCGAGCTTGTCAGCGGTAGCGGAGAGCTCGGCGGTCGCCGGCGTCTTCGGGAAGGCGATGTTGACCGAGTTCTGGCTCAGGCCCGGGAACTTCTGGGTCACCTGCTCGGTGCCCACTCGCGCGATGTCGTCGGCCGGCAGCTCGCGATAGTCGCGGAGGATGAAGTTGGCGTTCAGGAACGGCAGCGCCACCACGGCGAGCACACCGGTGATCAGGATCGCGCTGATCCACACTCTCCCGCGGCCGGGAGCGGGCTTGACGTCGTTCACGGCGGGATCGTGCTCGACGCCGGCCCAACGGCTCCAGCCGTAGCGGTGCACAGCACGCTTGTCGAGCGCCACCAGCATCCAGGGCACCACCAGGACGGTCACGATCATGACGGTGGTGACCGTGATGATGCCGGCGTAGGCCAGCGACTTCAGGAAGTAGCCGGGGAAGATCAGCAGCGCGGCCATCGCGATGACCACGGTGACGCCGGAGAACACGATGGTGCGTCCGGAAGTGCGCACGGTGAGCGAGCGCGCTTCCTCGGCTGTCATGCCGAGCATCCGGCCTTCGCGCCAGCGGGCGATGATGAACAGCGAGTAGTCGACGGCCAGACCGAAGCCGATCGCCGAGGCCAGGTTGAGCGCGAACGTCGAGACGTCGGTGAACCGGACCAGGATGTTCAGCGCAAGCATGGTGATGGCGACGGAGGCGCCACCGGCGACGATCGGCATCAGCGCGGCCCAGACCGAGCCGAACACGACGAGCAGGATCAAACCGACCAGCGGTGCGGCGATCAGCTCCGCGCGGACCAGTGAGCTCTCGGCGATCTTGTCGATCGAACCGTCGATCACACCGTCGCCGCTGGCGTTGACCTGCACGCCGAGCTTGCGCCCCGCGGCGCGCGCGTCGTCGGCCACCGCCAGCAGTTCCGCCGGGGTGCTGCCGGGTTCTGCGATCACGAACGCCAGGCCGGTGTCACCGGACTTGAGTTCGTCGACCGGCATGTCGGTGAACGCCGAGTGGACGGCCTTCACGTGCGGCATCGCGGACACCTTGGTGACGAGTTCCTGCGCCGCGGCGGCATTGCCCTTGGACGGGGTGAGGACCAGGACGACGTCCGGATTCGCGCTCGAGAACTGCTCCTTGAGGAGCTTCTCGGCGCGCACCGACTCCGCCGAGTCCGCGGTCATGCCTCCCGAGCCCAGCTTCGACGCAGTCGACGGCAGAAGCAGCAGGCCGGCCACCGCCAGCAGCAGTACGACGGCGGTCGTGATCAGCCTCGGTCGGCTCATTCTGGTGGATAGATTCAGCACTTGTTCATGGTTCACGGACACGCACTTCCCTCGCTTGTACGGATCGAACGGGCCAACTGAGTTGTAAGTCACACAAATCGTTGAACCGGCACTCAACCCCTGATAGGTTGGCAGTCACTGCCAACCATGACAGTACATGCCGCCAATCCAGGCGGAAACCCCAAGGAGGAGCGATGCGATACAAGACAGTGACGGTCGGATTCGACGGGCCGGTCGACCACGGCGTGATCGACACCGCGGCAGCAGTCGCCCGTGCGCATTCGGCGCGCCTGGTGGTCGCCGTCGCCTACGACCGCGGCGGCAACCCCGGCCGCGGCAGCGAGTTCCGGGACTCCCTCGGCTTCGATTCGCATGCGATCGATCCGGCCGCCGACTCCGAACACCACGTCCACGACCTCGCCACCGGCCTGCGCAGCAAGTACGGGCTGGACGTTGTCGAACGCTTCACACCCCGTCCCGAGATGTACGAACGCCTGATGCGCGACGCCGAAGACCACAACCTCGTGATCGTGCCGAGCGGCCCGCGCGGATTCTCCGCCGGACGCAGCCTCGGCCGGCTGCGCAAGCACGACAACGTGCTCGTCGTCGCTCCCGAACACGCGCCCGCACCGGCCGTCTAGCGCCCCCGGCAAGCGGCCGACGCCTGGCGTGATCAACGCCGGACGTCGGCCGTTTTCGTGCGCTCAGGCGCAGTGCCCGTACGACGCCGCAGAACCCCGCCGATCCTCCTGGAGAGATATACCCCTATGGGTATAAGGTCGAGGGACTGACCGAAAGGATCCGACATGATCGGCGACGACGAAGCCGTCTCCACCATCCTCAACCGGCTGCGCCGAGCTCACGGCCAGCTCGCCGGCGTCATCTCGATGATCGAACAGGGCCGCGACTGCAAGGACGTGGTGACTCAGCTCGCCGCGGTCTCGAGCGCCCTGGACCGCGCCGGATTCAAGATCGTCGCCACCGGCCTGCGTGAATGCCTGACCGACGACGGCACCGGCGACGGCGAGAAGCTCGACGTCGAGCAGTTGGAAAAGCTGTTCTTGGCCCTCGCCTGACTCTTCACCCATCACTGCGGCGCAAGAGCCGCGAAGCAAAGGAGACAACCATGCAGATCGCACTGGCGACAGCCGTCGACGGCGGCGTGCCGGAGAACGTCGACCGGGTCAAGCAGGCGCTGGCCGCCCAGGGCTTCGGCGTGCTGACCGAGATCGACATGGCCGCCACCCTCAAGGCCAAGATCGGCGCCTCGATGGAGGACTACCTGATTCTCGGCGCCTGCAATCCGCCGGCCGCACATCGCGCAGTGAACGCCGAACGTCAGATCGGCCTGCTGCTGCCGTGCAACGTAGTGCTGCGCGACGACGTCGAGCATCCCGGCCGCACTCTGGTCGAGGCCATGAACCCGGAGCTCATGGTGTCCGTGGCGGGCGACGATCCGGAACTGCGGACCGTCGCCGACGAGGTGACCGTCAAGTTGCAGGCCGCACTCGATTCCCTCTGATCGCACCGCCCGGGGGTGTGCCCTAGACTGGCGTGCTCTATGAGTACCCCTCCCCGCCCCACCCCGGCCGCCGTGTCCGTGCGACGTCGATCCGTGCTGCTCGGCGCGGTCGGAGGCCTCGGACTGGCGGCGACGCTGAGCGCGTGCGGCGACGACGCCGAGGTGCCGGAGCCGACTGCCGCCGACGACCTGCTGTCGCCGGAGCCGGCCGACCCCGAACTGCCGCCCGGACCGGAGGTGGTGACCGGCCGCTTCGTCTCGCCCGCGATGGGCGGGCAGACCGTGCGCTGGGCCGCCGCGCGCCCGGTCGGAGTGACCGGCCGGCTGCCCATGGTGATCGTCGCCCATGCCCTGAACACCAACGAGCGCACCATCTTCAGCAAGGCCCTGAACATGCAGGGCGTGGTGCAGAGCCACGTGGACGCGGGCAATCCGCCGTTCGCGCTGGCGGGCGTCGGAATCGGCAACAACTACTATCACCGCCGCGCCGACGGCGCCGACAGTGCGCGGCTGATCCTCGATGAGTTCATCCCGATGCTCGGCGACGACGCGCGCCTCGACGTGCGCACCGACCGGTTCGGACTTTACGGCTGGTCGATGGGCGGTTACGGCGCCCTGCGGCTCGGCGCGATGGTCGGGGCTCCGCAGGTCGCAGCGATCGCCGTCAGCGCGCCCGCGCTGTGGCCCGATCCGCTCGGCTATCCGCCCCGCGCCTTCGACTCGGCCGAGGACTATCAGGCCAACTCGTTGTTCGGCCAGCAGGACGCGTTCGCCAAGATCCCGCTGATGATCTCGGTCGGCACGTCCGACCAGTTCTACCGCGGCACCCTCAAGTGGGCCGAGGGTCTGAGCCCGCCCGCCGCCCTGCGCGTCGGCCCGGGCGGCCACACCGACGCGTTCTTCCGCGGGGCCCTTCCCGAGCAGGTCGAATTCCTCGGCCGCAACCTCGGGACGTACATCTAGCGAAGCCGTTCCCGCGACAGGTTCTGGTCGCCGCTAATTGTCAGACAATTCGCGGCGACCGGAACCCGGAGCGGGAAGGACTTGCGGAGCCCGGAACGGCTACAAACTGATGCGACCCTCTTCGGCGGCCAGCCCGATGTCGGTGCGGAAGTGCGAGCCCGGCAGCTTCACCGCGGCGAGCCGCTCGTAGGCCTGCGCGCGGGCGGCGGCCAGGTCGGCGCCGCGGCCCAGGACCGACAGCACTCGGCCGCCGGACGAGACCACCGAGCCGTCCTCGTCGAGCGCCGTGCCGGCGTGCAGCACGCCCTCGCCGTCGGCCCCGACGATCTTGTCACCGGTCCGCGGGCGGCCCGGGTAGTTCTCGGCGGCCACCACCACCACCACGGCGGCGCCGTCGTGCCAGCTCAGCGGCGGCAGGTCGGCCAGCGTGCCGGTCGCGACGGCGTAGAGCGCCTCGCCCAGCGGGGAGTCGAGCATGTCGAGCACGGCCTGGGTCTCGGGGTCGCCGAAGCGGCAGTTGAACTCGACGACGGCGGGCCCCTCGTCGTCGATCGCGAGTCCGGCGTACAGCAGTCCGGAGAACGGGGTGCCGCGCCGGGCCATCTCGGCGGCGACCGGGGTCACCACCTCGTCGACGATCCGCTGCGTCATGCCCTCGGGCAGCCACGGCAGCGGCGTGTAGGCGCCCATGCCGCCGGTGTTGGGTCCGGCGTCGCCGTCGCCGACTCGCTTGTGGTCCTGCGCGGGCAGCAGAGGTACCACGGTCTCGCCGTCCACCAGGCAGAACAGCGACACCTCCGGTCCGGAGAGGAAGCTCTCCAGCAGCACCGGGTGGCCGTTCTCCAGGCAGTCCGCGGCGTGTGCACGGGCGGCCGCGCGGTCGGCGGTCACCACGACGCCCTTGCCGGCGGCCAGGCCGTCGTCCTTGACCACCCAGGTCGGGCCGAAGCGGTCCAGCGCGGCGTCCAGCGCGGCGGGATCGTCGACGGTTTCGGCGCGCGCGGTGCGCACGCCGGCCGCGTTCATGACGTCCTTCGCGAAGGCCTTGGAGCCCTCGATCTGTGCGGCGGCGGCACTCGGGCCGAAGGTCGCGAAGCCCGCCTCGCGGAGCGCGTCGGCCACGCCGAGCACCAGCGGCACCTCGGGCCCGATCACCACCAGGCCGGCGCCGATCTCCCCGGCCAGCGCCACGACGGCCTCGGCCGAGCTGACGTCGATCTTGTGGTTGACGGCCAGACCGGCGGTACCGGCGTTGCCGGGAGCCGCATGCAGTTCGGTCACCGACGGGTCGCGGTCCAGTCCAAGAAGCAGGGCGTGTTCGCGGCCGCCCGAGCCGATCACGAGTACTCGCACGACGACCAGCCTAAACGGTCGCGGCTTGATCGTCGGACTCGACCGGGCCGGTGACGAACTCGACCACCAGCACCGGTGCCAGGCACACGACCGCTAGGTGCGGCTCACCGTCTACTTCTTCGGTGCGGTCAGGTCGTACAGGGTGACGCCGTCGACTGTCGTCGAGGTGAAGTTGGCCTCCACCCATTCGCTGATTGACGACGACGTGCCGTCGCGACCACCACCCATGCCGCCCATTCCGCCTTCTCCGCCGCGACCACCCATGCCGCCGGCGATGAAGTAGTGGATCTTGCCGGCCTTCACGTACTGCTGGAACTGCGCGAGCGTCGGCGACGGGTCGCTGCCGTTGAAGCCGCCGATCGGCATCACCGAGTAGCCCGACTCCAACTGGTAGCCGGAGGCCTCATTGGATCCGATGGCTGCCGCGACCCAGGTGTAGCGGTCGGCGTCGTCCTTGAGCTTCGCGATGACTTCGGCGCCGGGCTTGGAGCCTTGCAGGAGGCCGCCGGGGCCGCCCTCGTTGCCGCCGGGATTCATGCCGCCCGGATTCATGGAGCCGGGGTTCATACCGCCCGGGTTCATGCCGCCCGGGTTCATCCCGCCGGGATTCATACCGCCCGGATTCATGCCGCCCGGATTCATGCCGCCGGGGTTCATACCGCCGCCGGGCATGCCGGATCCTCCGTGATCGCCGCGACCCATACCACCGTGCCGTCCTTGGCCGCCCTGGCCGCCGGGGGTCCCGTTTCCGAATCCCCCGCCGCCCGGGCCGCCGTTCCCGAAGCCGCCCGGCCCGAAGCCGCCCTGGGTACGCGGCCCGGCGCTGACGATCGAGCCCTCCGTGGCCGTCGCCAGGGTGTCGACGGTGTAGGCGACCGGTCCGGCGACCGCCGCGACGATCGCCGCTCCTGCCGCGACGGCCGCGACGATTCCACGACGAGCGACGATTAGCGCAGCACCGCCGGCCAGACCGACGATCAGCACCACCCAGCGAAGCCACGGCACGAAGTCGGGCGTGCGGTGCAGCAGCGTGAACCCCCAGATC